>DATFRN010000146.1:0-15826 GCA_035263165.1 Acidimicrobiales bacterium
GCCTTCACCGCCCACCCTGAGGCGCATGCCGCAGCCATGTCCTATGTGGCCGCCTACCTGACCGGCCAGGGAGAGGGCGGGCTGCGGGCCCCGTCGGACTACGTGCTGGAGTCGTCCCGGCGGGCCCGGGGGTTCGCCACCTGGGCGGCGCTGCGCGAGCTGGGCCGGTCGGGCGTGGCCGACCTGGTGGACCGCTGCTGCGCACTGGCCCGCCGCTTCGCCGACCGGCTGGGCGCCCTCGACGGCGTGTCGGTGGCCAACGAGGTGGTGCTCAACCAGGTCCTGGTCGACTTCGGCTCGCCGGCGCGCACCGACGCCGTGGTCGACCGGGTCCAGCGCTCGGGCGAGTGCTGGATGGGCGCCACCACGTGGCACGACCGCCGCCTCATGCGCATCGCCGTGTCCAGCTGGCGCACCACCGAGGCCGACGTCGACCGCTCGGTCGCCGCCATCGAGGCGGCGCTGGCCGCGACCGGCTAGGCCGGAGCGGCGGGCAGGCGGTTGTGGACGATGTCGGCCGCCAGCTCGTTCGCCGCCGCGGAGGAGCAGCGCCAGCCGACGACCCGGCGCTCGTGGCGGCGGCCGTCGGGGGCCGTGGCCTCGACCGTCCACGGCCGGCGGAACAGGACGCGGCCGGCGACGCCGACCAGGGCCACCAGCAGGACGACGATCAGGTCCACCAGGGCGAGGACGAAGACGACGCCCCACACCGCCAGCACGAACAGGAGCAGGACGCCCACCACCAGCACCACCCAGACGAGCAGCGAGTCGCCGCCGTCCGGGAGGTCCAGCGCATCGAGGATGGTGCCGGCGCCGTCGCCGTCGCCCTTGCGTCGGGCCCTGCGGGCCTTGCGCTGCCGGTTGCGCTCGCGGAGGCCCTTGCCCTCGTAGCGGGGCAGCCAGCGGCGCCGCACCCGCCACTCGGTGCCGTCGAGGTCGACGGCCTTCACAGCGACGGGGTGCCCCGCCGGCGGATGCCGGCCACCACCAGCCAGGCGCCGGCGGCGACCAGCAGGGCGCCGAGCACGGCCCAGATCGGGTGGTCGGTCATGGCCGACCCCTTGGCGACCCCGATGCCCTGGAGGATCCACAGGGCGCCGATCAGGCCGAGCACCACGCCCGCGACCACGCGCACCAGCATGGCCGCAGTATGCCCGACCACCCGGGCCGCAGAGGGGCGGCCCGGGTCTCGGCGTCGTCGCGGCGCCTAGAGGTCGGTGAACAGCAGCTGGTTCGCCGTCGCCGCCGGGCACGCCCGACGCGGCCGGCAGCGGGGTGCGGCGGTGCCGGCGATCGCCCCCTTGGTCGAGGCCTGCACCAGGGCGGAGGTGACCGTGGCCGGCGAGGCCGACGGGTTGGCCTGGAGGAACTTGGCCGCCGCCCCCGCGGCGTGCGGGGTCGCCATCGACGTGCCGCTGATCGTGTTGGTCGCCGTGTCGCTGTCCAGCCAGGCCGCGGTGATGCTCACGCCGGGGGCGATGATGTCGACGCAGCTGCCCCGGTTGGAGAACGAGGCCAGGGCGTCGTTGCGGTCGCTGGCCGCCACCGTGAACGCGGCCGGCACCCGGGAGGGCGACGACCCGCAGGCGTCGGCGTTGCTGTTGCCGGCGGCCACCGCCACCGTCACGCCGTCGCTGACGAGGCGGTTGATGGCGGCGTCCAGCGACGAGCTGGCCCCGCCGCCCAGGCTCAGGTTGGCGACGGCCGGCTGGCCGGCCGCGTGGTCGCCCACGGCCCAGTCGACGCCGGAGATGACGCCGGACAGCGCCCCCGAGCCGTTGCAGTCGAGGACCCGGACGGCGATGAGCGTCACGCCCTTGGCCACGCCGAACGTCGAGCCGCCGAGCGTCGAGGACACGTGGGTGCCGTGGCCGTTGCAGTCGTCGGCGGAGCCGCCGTCGATGGCGTCGAAGCCCGACCGGGCCCGGCCGCCGAAGTCCTGGTGGCTGACGCGGATGCCGGTGTCGATGACGTAGGCCTGCACGCCGGCGCCGGTCCGGGTGAAGGAGTAGGTGCCCGACAGGGGCAGGGCCCGCTGGTCGATGCGGTCGAGGCCCCAGGGGGCGTCCTGCTCGGTGTCGAGGGCGTGGACGAGGTGGTCGCGCTCGACCGACGCCACCGCCGGGTCGGCGGCCAGCCGGCCGGCCTGGGCGGCGGTGAGCGTCGCCGTGTAGCCCCGCAGGGCGTGCCGGAACACCCGCTCGGGGCGGGCGCCGGGCCGGGCCCGGTCGAGCTGGGACCGGGCGGCCGTGGCCACGTCGGTCGAGCCCGACCGCATGACGACGATGTAGCGGGCCGAGGACGGCGCCGGCGCCCCGGGCGCGGCGGCCGTGGGCACCGCCGACGCCACCAGGGCAAGGAGGGCCAGCGTGATCGCCGCAAGGGGACGCCCGAGCGGAGACTTCGTTGACAGGTACGTGGACATCGTGAAAATCCCCCACATCCAGTAGTGCCGCCAGCACCGAAAGTATCGCGCGGGTCAGGTCGGTCGGTCGAGCAAACGCCCCAAGCTCCTCGGGGCCAGGGCGCGGTAGCTCTCGGTGACCAGCTCGGCGACGTCGTCCCAGTCGGTGGCTCGGTCCAGCACGAGGCCGACCTGGGCGGCGCCCCAGGCGGGGGCGAAGAACGGCGGGCCGCCCTGGCGCAGCGCGTCCCCCTCGGGCCCCGGCGCCGTCACGACCAGCGTGACGACGGGCCCGGCGGGGAAGTCGACGGCCAGCACGTGGGCGAACCGGCGCTTGCGGATGCGCCACTGGACGCCCGCCCACCCGGGGTTCTCGGTCGCCTCGGGCAGCCCGAGGCACAGCCGCCGCAGGCGGCCGACGACCGCGTCCGGCACGTCGGCGTACTCGCCGGCGTCGAGCGCCAGCGACGAGGCCCGGGCCAGGCGATCGGCCTCGTCGTGATCCAGGGGTCGGTCCACGCCCTAGAAGATGACCGACGCGGCCCCCGCCCGCATGTGCTAGCGGTCGGTGTAGGCGAGGGCCTGGTCCTTGACCACGTCGACCAGGTTGCCGAGGCCGATGTTGACGTCGACCAGGTGCAGTCCCCAGATCGGCCCGATCGCCTCGGTGACCACCGGCCGCTTGTCGCCGGGGCCGGGCGTGGGCGTGACGTGCAGGACGTTGGCGCCCGCCTTGTCCTGGCACTCGCCGGTGTAGAGGTCGGGGTAGGCCACCCACGGCCGGGCGTCGGACGGGCCCCGCCGGTTGATGCTGCCGACCGCGCCGCCCGCCCCGGTGGGGAACTCGGGCAGCAGGTCGCCCCTGCCGCCGGCCAGCGCGGCCGGGTTGGTGCACAGCACCTGGCTGCCCGGGCGACGCGCCCGGCCGAACAGGCCGTCGGCCGGCGGCGTGTTCAGGTAGCTGGAGTAGGCGACGACGCAGCCGGTCTGGCCGTCCTTGCGACAGGCGCGGATGTGATCGAACGAGCCGCCGACGTCCTTGCCGACCGGCACGGTCACGTTGCCGCCGAGCAGCAGGGCCGACACCAGCAGCTTGCGGGCCTCGGGGTTGCCGTCGATCTGGTTGCGGATCAGCTGCTGGAGCTGGCCGGCGCCCTGGGAGTGGCCGATGAGCACGACGCCCCGGCCGTGGTTGTCGTGGGCCAGGTAGTCCTTCCAGGCGGCCTCGACGTCGCCGTAGGCCTTCGTCAGCGCGGCCGGGGTGATGCTGGCCCGGTTGTTGATGGCCGACAGCGTGAGCTGGCGGTACATCGGCGCGTACACCCGGCAGGCCTGCGAGAAGCGGGCGGCCTGGCTGCGGGCCACGCCCCGCTCGGCGGGGTCGATGGTCAGGTCGGCGTTGGGGCCCGGCTGCCCGCTGACGGTCGGGTAGACGTAGAAGCAGTCGATCTTGGGCTTGGTGGCGACCCGGGCCCTGCTGACCGTGGTCTTGCCGTCGGGGCCGACGACCGAGGTGGTGAAGTCGCCCTCGCAGGGGTTGTCCTTCTTGCCCGGCCGGCACAGCCACACGGTCTTGGAGCCCGACGCCGAGCCGGTGCCGGAGCCCTTGGCGTTGGCGGTCGCCGCGGTGGTCGTCGTCCCCTTGGCCGGCGGGGTCGTGGCGCCGGCGCGCTTGTCGGCCGCGCCGCTGCCTCCTCCCCCGCATGCCGCCGTGATCAGAGCGGCCGCCAGCGCGGCCGCGAGCACTCCCCCGTGCCTCCGCATGCCCTCACTCTACTGTTCCAGGGTTTGTCACACCTGTTTCAGCACGGCCATGGCCGCGTTGTGGCCGCCGATGCCGCTGACCCCGCCGCCCCGGCGGGCGCCGGCGCCGCAGACGAGCAGGTTGGCGACGTCGGTCTCGACGCCCCACGAGCCCGGCTGGGCCCCGCCGTCGCCGTCGTCCGCCCACGGCCACTGCAGGTCGCCGTGGAAGATGTGCCCGCCGGGCATCCCCAGCCCGGTGGCCAGGTCGGCCGGGCTGACCGCCTCCAGGCACGGGCGGCCGTCGGCGTCCCGGGCCAGGCAGTCCCCGATCGGCTCGGCCAGGTAGGCGTCGAGCCCGGCGAGGTGGCGGCGGACCGCCTCGTCCCGCACGGCCGCGGCATCGTCACCGGCGAACAGCCGGGCCGGGGCGTGCAGGCCGAACAGGGTGAGCGTGTGGGCGCCCCGGGCGGCCAGGTCGGGCCCGAGGATCGACGGGTCGGTGAGCGTGTGGCAATAGACCTCGCCCGGCAGCGGGTCGGGCAGGGCGCCCGCGGCCGCCGCGGCGTGGGCGGCCTCCAGCGCCGCGTAGCCCTCGTCGACGTGGAGGGTCCCGGCGAAGGCGGCCGCCGGGTCGTGCCCACTGCGCAGCCGGGGCAGGCGGTCGAGGACCATGTTGATCTTCGTCTGGGCGCCCTCGGGCTCGGCGGGGCGGCGGCCCCGCAGCCGGTCGAGCACGGCCGGCGCCATCCCGGCCAGCACGTGGCCGGCGGCCACCGTGCGCTCCTCGCCCCCGTGGCGCACGGTGACCTCGGCGTCGGCGCCGTCGGCGGCCACCGCGGTGACCTCGGCCCCGGTCACCAGGTCGGCGCCCGCGGCCCGGGCCGCGCCCTCCAGCGCCGCGGTCACCGCGCCCATGCCGCCCACCGGCACCCGCCACTCCCCCGTCCCGTTGCCGACCACGTGGTAGAGGAAGCAGCGGTTCTGGCGCAGGTCGGGGTCGTGGGCGGCGGCGAAGGTCCCGATCAGGGCGTCGGTGAGCACGACGCCCCGCACGGCGTCGTCCCGGAACGCCGACTCGACCGCCTCGCCCAGCGGGCGGGCCACGAACCGCGCCCACACCGGGTCGCCGATGCGGCGGCGCATCTCGGCCGCCGGCGGGAGCGGCCCCAGCAGCGTCGGGGCCACGGCCCGGGCCAGGACGGCGGCGTCGGCGTAGAACGCCCGCCAGGCGGCGTACTCGTCTCGGCCGGTCAGGTCCCGGAACGACGCCTCGGTGGCGGGGCCGGGGTGGCGCTCGACCAGCAGGCCGGTGTCCCGGCCGTCGCGGCGGACCGGGGTGTAGGACGCCACCGCCCGGGAGGCGAGCGGCACCCGCAACCCGAGGTCGGCGACGATCCGGTCGGGCAGCAGGCTGACCAGGTACGAGTAGGCCGACAGGCGGGCGTCGACGCCGGGGAACACCCGGCGGCTCACCGCCGCCCCGCCGAGGTGGCCGGCCCGCTCCAGCACGCCCACCGTCCGCCCGGCCCGGCCCAGGTAGGCGGCGGCCACCAGGGCGTTGTGCCCCCCGCCCACGACCACCACGTCGTAGCGGTCGCGGGGCGGGAGGTCGGAGCGACCGGTCACGCCGGCCAGTGTGGCCCCCCAGGGGTCAGACGTACACGTAGCCGAGCGCCGTGGTGTCCCGGGTGTCGGCCTCGGTCTCGGGCCAGGGGTCCATCTGGTCGGCGGGGGGCGCCAGCGTCGGGTTGAGGCCCGGATGGGCGGCCTGCCACACGGCCCACTGGCGGTCGATCTCGGCGTGGTGCATCCAGAAGACCGGGTCGCACGGGGCGGTGGGGATCGAGAGCATCGACCCGCCGACCCACACGTGGCCGGAGTTGTGGATGCCCTCGATGGCCCCGCCGAAGCCGTTGAACGTGGTGTTGGCCTGGGCCGTCGCCACCGCCGCCGTGGTGGGCAGGGTGGTGAAGGCGCCGATGTTGCGTGTCACCGTGTGGGGCCCGGTGGCCAGGGTGACCGTGGGCTTGTAGTTGGCCAGCCACGACGGGAACGCCTGCTCCTCGCTGGAGTTCCAGTAGGGGATGCAGATCGTGGGGTCGATGGCCATGAGCAGGGCCTCGAACTTCACCAGGTAGATGCGGTGCCAGGGCAGGAACCGGGGGTTGCCGTGCATCTGGTGGATGGCGTTGCCGTGGATGTCGACCATCGGGCCCAGTGCGCCCATGGCGTTGGCCTGGGTGTACGCGTTGAGGAACCGGGTCTGCTCGTCGGCGGTCATCTTGCGATGGTCCTTGCGCCGGCAGATGCCGTCGTCCTCGTCGTCGCCGCAGGTGACCGGCGGCTTGTAGTCGTCCTTGCGGGGCCGGAAGCAGCTGTGCTCGAAGGGGTGGGGCACGTAGCGCGGCGGCTTGCGGGACGCGTACTGGCCGTAGATGCCGGGGTCCCGGTAGCGGTCGTTGTCCGGCGGGGTGGTGGGGTGCTCGACCGGGTGGTCGTAGTCGGGGTCCTCGTAGGGCAGGCCGTGGTGGCCCTGGTGCCCGGGCTTGTCGTGCTCGTGCTCGGGCTCGTGCCCGCCGTGCTTGCTCTCTGCCATGGCGCCGACCTCCGCCTCGCCGTCCGTCCGTACCGACACAGAGCCGGGCCCCGGCAACGAGATACGCCGCGTGGGAGGCTGCGGCCGGAGGTGACGTCCCGTGACCGACGACTCCCCCGCCCTCACCTACAGCGCCTACCTCGCCCTCGACGAGCTGCTCGGCGCCCAGCGGCCCCGCTCCGACGAGCACGACGAGCTGCTGTTCATCGTCATCCACCAGGTGTACGAGCTGTGGTTCAAGCAGCTGCTGCACGAGCTGGCCCACCTCCAGCGGTGCCTGGAGGGCGGCGACGGCGCCCACGCCCTGCACACGCTGCGGCGGGTGCTGACGATCCTCAAGGTGGCCGTGGCCCAGATCGACGTGCTCGAGACGATGACGCCCCGCCAGTTCCTCAGCTTCCGGGACCGGCTGGACGCGGCGAGCGGCTTCCAGTCGGCGCAGTTCCGGGAGCTGGAGGCCGTGCTCGGCCGGCGCGACGCCGGCGTCGTGGCGCACTACCCGGCGGGCGGCGACGCTCGGCGGCGCATCGCGGCCGCCATGGACCGGCCGTCGCTGTGGGACTCGTTCCTCGACTACCTGGCCGGCCAGGGCTACCCGGTGCCGTCCCCGGATGTGCAGGAGGTCCTGCTGGCCGTCTACCGCGACGACGCCCAGGCGGCCCAGATCGCGGAGCGCCTGGTCGACATGGACGAGGGCGTCCAGGAGTGGCGCTACCGCCACGCCACGATGGTCGAGCGCACCATCGGCGCCAAGCGGGGCACCGGCGGATCCCCGGGCGCCGCCTACCTGCGCACGACCCTGTCGCGACCGGCGTTCCCCGACCTCTGGGCCATCCGCGATCGCCTGTGAGCGCCGGGTGCCACACTGGCGGGGTGACGCGGTCGGTGGTGGTGGGCCGGGACGTCGACGTCCATGGTTGAGGCCGCCAAGCGGGTGCGGGGCCAGACCCGGCAGCGGCTGCTCGACGTCGCCCTCGAGATCCTCGACCGGGAGGGCGAGGCCGGGCTGACCACCACCCGGCTGGCCCAGGCGGCCGGCGTGGCCCAGCCCACCTTCTACGTCCACTTCGAGGACATGGACGACCTGCTGCGCGAGTTGGTGCGCCAGCTGTGGGCCGAGCGCCGCACCGGGTCGCGCCCGACGCGCGACCTCCTGCGCCAGGCGTCGTCGCCCGCCGCGGTGCGCGAGCTGTTCCGGGCCACGGTGGAGTCGCTGGTGGCCCACCCCGGGGTGCTGCGGCTGGTCGTGCGCAGCCGGCTCGACCCCACCGGCCCGCTCGGCGCCTACACCCGGGGCGAGTACGCCACCTCGCTCGACAACCTGGCCGACACGCTGGCCGCCACCGGCGTCCCCCACGCCACGCCGGCCGAGCGGCGCCGGCTGCGCCAGCAGGCCGACGGGCTGATGGCGGTGACCGAGACGCTGGCGCTCGGCCACGCCGAGGGCCGCTACCCCGACATGGACGAGGTGCTCGACGTGCTCATGGGCTTCGCCCGGGGCCTGGCCCGGGCGACTCGGCGCTGAGCTCGCGGCCCCGGAGCCGCGGCGGGCTCACCTGGCGAGGTCGGCCGGCTCGTCCAGCCGGGTCAGCTTCTGCGGGTTCGCCACCGCGTAGATCCGGGTGATCCGCCCGTCCTCGACCACGAGGCTCACCGCGGCCACCCGGCCGTCGATCTCGATCCGGCCCGCCGGTGCGCCGTTGAGCCACACGGTCCTCGCCGCGACCGTGGCCACGACCCGGTCGGCTCGGACGAGCAACCTGGCCACGCGCTCCGCCCCGTGGATCGGTGCCGGGGCGGCGGCCACGAGCCCGCCTCCGTCGGCGGTGAGGACGACGTCGGGCGCCATGACCGCCATCAGCTCCTGGAGCTGCCCGGTTCGCAGGGCGTCCAGGAACCGCTCCACCACCGCCCGTTGCTCCGACCGGCTCACCTGGACCCGCGGCCGCCGGGCCGCCACGTGCTCACGCGCCCGCCGTGCGATCTGCCGCACGGCCGGCGTGGACTTGCCGATGGCCTCGGCGATCTCGCCGTGGGGCATGTCGAAGACCTCGCGGAGCACGAACACCGCCCGCTCCGTCGGCCCGAGCGTCTCCAGGACGGTCAGCATCGCGATCGAGATGCTGTCGGCCAGCTCGACATCGTCGGCGACATCGGGGCTGGTCAGGAGGGGTTCCGGCAGCCACTCCCCGACGTAGCTCTCGCGCCGGCGCGCCAGCGTCCGCAGGCGGTTGAGGGCTTGGCGCGTGACGACCTGGACGAGGTAGGCCCGCGGGTCCCGCACCTGGGCGTGGTCGACGCCGACCCACCGCAGCCAGGCCTCCTGCAGCACGTCCTCGGCGTCGGCCGCGGAGCCGAGCATCTCGTACGCGACCGTGAACAGCAGGCTGCGATGGGTGACGTAGGGATCATCGGTCACGGGCGCGCCGCCAGGGGGATCTCGCACGCCGCGGAGAAGCCCTGCGACGCGACCCCGTTGGCCACGTTGGCCCGGGTCGCCAGGTTGGCAAAGGCGATGAACGCCGTGAGCTCGACCATCGCCGCCTCGCCGAGCCGCTCGAGCAGGCTCGCGTAGAGCTCGTCGGTGACCGTCGGCGGCGTGTCGGTCATGGCCTCGGCGTACGCCATCACGTCCCGCTCCAGCGGCGTGAACACGTCCGACGTCCGCCAGCGGGGCACCTGGCTCGCCTTGGCCAGGTCCAGGTCCTGGGTCTGCGCCTGGAAGTAGGCGGTGTCGAGGCACCAGCTGCAGCCGACCTGGACCGCGACGGCCATGTGCGCGTACGTCTTGAGGCCCGCGTCGGCCGCGTCCCAGGCGCCCACCTTGGCGCCGAACTCCAGGTTGTCCTGGGTGACCTGGGGGCTGTGCCACAGCACCTCGACGTTCTCGGGCACGGCCCCGAGCTGGTAGATCATGTTGTCTTCGAGCTCGCGGGGGAGCTCCGCCTTCCGGATTCGTAGCGTCATGCCATGAAGACACCGCCGAGCCCCACGAACGTGACAGACGGCGACCGTGGCTAGCGGCCCCGGAACTCGGGCGGGCGCTTCTCGGCGAAGGCCCGCTGGCCCTCCCGGTAGTCCTCCGACCGGAAGCAGGCCTCGACCAGCGCCGCCACCCCGGCGGTGTCCCGCTGGTCGCGGGGCCGGGCCAGCTCCCGCAGCGCCGCCTTGCACGCCGCCACCGTGAGCGGGGCGTTGCCGGCGATCTGGCCGGCCAGGTCCCCGACGGCGGCGGCCAGCCGGTCGACCGGCACCACCCGGTTGACCAGGCCGGCCCGGAGGGCCTCGGCCGCCGACAGCCGGCGGGCCGAGAACAGGATCTCGGCCGTCCACCCGGCGCCGACCACGGCGGTCAGCGCCGCCACCCCCGAGAGCGGGTAGCCGAGCCCGAGCCGGGCGGCGGGCACGCCGAAGGTGGCGTCGTCGGCCGCGATGCGGATGTCGGCCGACAGCGCGGTGAGCAGGCCGCCGCCCATGCAGAAGCCCCGGATCTGGGCGATGACCGGCTTGGTCACCTCGGCCCAGGCCCGGCCGGCGTCGGCCCGGTTGCGGTCGTAGTCGGCCCGGTCCTCGACGCTGGTCCGGTGCTCGGCGAACTCGGAGATGTCGGCGCCGGACACGAACGCCTTGTCGCCCGCGCCCCGCAGCACGATCACCCGCACGTCGGGGTCGGCGTCGAGGGCCCGCAGCACCCCGGGGAGCGCCGCCTGCATGTCGCGGGACAGGGCGTTGCGCTTGGCCGGGTTGTTGAAGGTGATCGTGGCGATGCCGCCGTCCGCCTCGGCCAGCAGCCGCTCGGTCCCGGTGTGGTAGCTGGTCATCCCTCGTCCTCCCCGAGGACCCCCGCCCGGCGCAGGCCGGCGACCTGCTCTTCGGTGTAGCCCAACTCGTCCAGCACGGCGTCGGTGTCCGCCCCCGCCGCGGCCACCGGGCGGCGCACGGTGGGGGCGGCCCCGGTCATGCGCACGGCGTTGCGCACCAGCGTCACCGGCCCCAGCTCGGGGTGGTCGACCGGGGCGGCCAGGCCCAGGTGCCGGACCTGGGGGTCGGCGAACACCTCGTCCATGGCGTAGACCGGCCCGCACGGCACCCCGGCGGCGTTGAGCACCTCGACCCACTCGGCCGTGGTGCGGGTGCGCAGCCGCTCGGCCACCAGAGCGTTGAGCTCGTCGCGGTGGCGGGAGCGGCGGCCGGCCGAGCTGAACCGGGGGTCGTCGGGGAGGTCGGGCAGCCCGATGGCGCCGCAGAACGCCCGCAGGAGCCGGCCGGCGGGCCCGGCGACGTTGACGTAGCCGTCGGCCGAGGCGAAGCAGCCCATGGGGACCAGCGTCGGGTGGTGGTTGCCCTCCTGGACCGGCACGTCGCCGTCCATGGTCCAGCGGGCGGCCTGGAAGTCCATCATCGCCACCATGGCCTCGACCAGCGACGTCTGGACCCAGCGCCCCTCGCCGGTGCGCGCCCGGTCGTGGAGGGCGACGAGGATGCCGACCGCCAGGTAGAGGCCGGCCGACAGGTCCGACACCGGGATGCCGACCCGGGTGGGCTCGCCGCCGGGCGCCCCGGTCACGCTCATCAGCCCCCCCATGCCCTGGGCGATCTGGTCGACGCCGCCCCGCTCGGCGTAGGGGCCGTCCTGGCCGAAGCCGGAGATCGACCCGTAGACCAGCCGGGGGTTGCGGGCGTGGATGGCCTCCCAGCCGAAGCCGAGTCGCTCCTTGACCGGCGGGCGCATGTTCTCGACCAGCACGTCGGCGGTGCCGACCAGCCGCAGCAGCACGTCGAGGGCGCCGGGGGCCTTGAGGTCGAGGGCGATGCACCGCTTGTTGCGGTGCAGGTTCTGGAAGTCGGACCCGAGGCGGCCCTGGCCCACGTTGCCGCCCGCGCCCGCGGGCGGCTCGATGCGGATGACGTCGGCGCCCCAGTCCGCCAGCTGGCGCACGCACGTGGGGCCGGCCCGGGCGACGGTGAGGTCGACGACCCGCACGTCCGACAGCGGCAGATGGGTGCTCATTCGTCCCTCGGCAGGCCGAGCACCCGGCGGGCCACCACCAGCCGCTGCACCTGCTGGGTGCCCTCGCCGATGTCGAGGATCTTCACGTCGCGGTAGAGCTTCTCGATCATGCGGTCGCGCCGCACGCCGGCCTCCCCGAAGATGTCGAGCGCCGCGGTCACCGCCCGGTAGACGGCCGGGGGCGCGTAGCTCTTGGCGTGGGACGCCTCCAGTGCGTTGTCCCGGCCCTGGCGGGCCAGCCACACCGCGTGGAGGCAGATGAGCCGGGCCACGTGCAGCCCCCGGCGCATGTCGGCCAGGCGCTCGAGGGCCCGGGCCCGGCGGCGCCCCTGGGCGGGGAAGTCGCCGCGGACCAGGTCGAGGGCCAGGTCGAGGGCGGCCCGGCCCATGCCGACGCCCTGGGCGGCATGGATCGGGCGGGTGAGGTTGTAGGTGGCCATGGCGGCCTTGAAGCCACGGCGCGCCTCGTAGAAGGCCTCGCCGCCCAGCAGGTGGCCGGCCGGGACCTCGACGTCGTCGAGGGCGAAGCTGGCCGTCTCGTAGCCCCGCGAGCCCATCTTGTGCTCGATGCGGAGCAACTCGAAGCCCGGCGTGCCCCGCTCGACCACGAAGGCCCGGTGGCCGGCCCGGCCGAGGTCGGGGTCGACGGTGGCCCACACCACCACCCAGTCGGCCCGGGCGCCGTTGGAGCAGAACATCTTCTGGCCGGACAGCACCCAGCCGTCGCCGGTGCGCCGGGCCCGGGTGCGGATGCGGGCCACGTCGCTGCCGGCGCCGGGCTCGGTCATCGCCATGGCGCCCCAGTGGGCCCGGCTGTGGTCGGCGAACGGGGCCAGGAAGCGCTCGCGCTGGTCGGGCGTCGCCGCGTTGCGCAGGGCGGCGCCGCCCAGGCCGGGGCCGGGCAGCGACAGGGCCACGCCCCGGTCCCAGTAGGCGCTCTCCTCGGCCACCAGAAGGGCCCGCAGCGGGCGCCAGGTGGGGCCGGGCTCGGCGTCGCCGGGGTCGGGGCCGAGGGTGCGGTCGACCAGGCCGCCCCGGCGGGCGCACAGCAGGTAGAGCTCGTGGTCGGGCGGGGGCGGGTCGCCGGTGCGGTCGGCCTCCAGGCCCATGGGGCGCATGTGGCGGCGGCCGAGGTCGCGCACCTCGGCGACCAGGGCCCGGCTGGCGGGGTCGAGGCCGATCACGCCGGCACGCCGCCGAGCAGCGGGTCGGGGACGTCGAGCACGGCCGCGGCCAGGTCGTCGAGGGCGGCGTCGGCCCCGCCGGCCAGCAGGCCCAGCATGCGGGCCTCGCGGTAGCGCTTCTCGGCCAGGTGGTCGACGAGGAAGCCGTGGCCGCCCAGCAGCTGGATGCCGGCCTCGCTGACGGCGACGGCGACGGCGACGGCCTCCCGCCAGGCCTGCGTGGCCCAGAAGCCGGCGGCCGGGTCGCCGTCGTCGAAGCCGGCCGCCGCGTCCCGCACGGCCAGGCGGGCGCCGTGGAGGCCGGTGGCCAGGGCGGCCAGGTCGAAGGCGTTGGCCTGGTGGTGCGCCACCGGCCGGCCGAAGACGATGCGCTCGGTGGTGTAGGCCACGGTGGCGTCGAAGGCGGCCTGCCCGACCCCGACCGCCACCGCCGCCGCCCACAGCCGGGCCCGCCCCCGCACGGCCAGCCCGCCGCCGGGCGGCAGGTCCCACGCCCCGACCGGGGCCGAGCCCCCCAGGTCGATGCCCACGCCCCCGGAGGCGCCGAACGCCAGCGCCTCGACCGGCTCGGGCCCGCCGGCCACCTCGACCAGCGCCAGCCGGTCGCCGGCCGACACCCACACCCACCGCCGCGCCGGCCACCCGGGCGCCCACGCCACCGTCTGCGCATCCCCCACGTGCAGCCAGCAGGCCTCCGCGGCCGCGGCGGCGAGGGCACGGTCGGGGCAGGCGTCGACCGCGCCGGACGCCGGGCCCGGGCGGTCCGCGGCCGGGAGCCCGCCGGCGTCGCCGGTGGCCAGGGTCTCCAGCAGCACGGCCCGGGTCAGGCACCCGCCGCCGGCGAAGCCGTCCACCACCGCCGCCACCTCGTCGGGCCAGCGCCCCGCCCGCTCGTGGTCGCGGACCGCGGGGGCCAGCACCTCGCGGGCGAAGCGGTCGGCCGCCGCCCGCAGGTCCTCGACCTCCTCGGCCAGCCCGAACCCCGCCGGGTCGGCCCCGGTCACCTACAGCACCCCGTCGCCGGCCAGCCCGTCGATCTCGGCGTCGTCGAGGCCCAGCCACTCGCCGTAGATGCGCCGGTTGTCGGCGCCCACCGCCGGGCTCGGCGCCAGCGGCAGCGGCTCGCTGCCCCGGAACCGCAGCGGGCTGTGGGGCACGACCATCTCGCCCAGGTCGGGGTGCTCGACCCGGCGCACCGCGCCCCGCTCGTGCAGGTGGGCGTCCTCGACCAGCTCGGGCACGCGGCGCACCGCCGCCACCGGCACCCGCACCGCCTCCAGCGCCGCCACCACCTCGTCGCGGGGGTGGGCGGTGGTCCAGGCGGTGATCTCGTCCTCCAGCGGCCCGACGTTGTGGTAGCGGCGGCCGTTGCTGCGGAACCGGTCGTCGTCGGCCAGCTCGGGCCGCCCCATCGCCTCGCACAGCCCCCGCCAGTGGCGCTGGGTCAGCACGATCAGCGCGATGTGACCGTCGGCGGTCGGGTACACGTTGTAGGGCACGAGGGCGGCGCCGCCGTGGCCGTTGCCGGTCTGGGGCGTGGTGCCGTCCCGGTAGTACGAGGCCAGGTTGGACGCCAGGGTCGGGTAGATCGTGTCGATCATGGCAATGTCGACGATGCGGCCCCGCCCGGTGCGCTCGCGCTCGTACAGCGCGGTCACGATGCCGGCGTACAGGTTGGCGGCGCCGAGGAAGTCGACGAACGCCACCCCCGCCTTCACCGGCGGCGTGCCGGGGTGCCCGGTCACGCTCATCACGCCCGAGTAGGCCTGGAGGGTCACGTCCATGCCCAGCTTGTCGCGGTCGGGACCCGACGTGCCGTAGGCGGTGGCGCCGCCGTAGACCAGCCGGGGGTTGACCTCGAGCAGCCGCTCGGGCCCGACGCCGAGGCGCTCCATCACCCCGGGGCCGAAGTTCTCGACCACCACGTCGGTCCCCCGCACCAGGTCGAGGAACAGCTCGCGGCCCCGGTCCGCCTTGAGGTCGAGCGTGATCGCGTACTTGTTGGAGTTGACCAGGGCGAAGGGCACGGTGGTGCCGGCCGGGCCCCGGGCCGGCTCGCCGCCGGGGGCCTCCACCTTGACGACCGTGGCCCCGGCCAGCGCCAGCAGCGTGCCGCACCACGGCCCCTGGTAGATGCGCCCCAGGTCGAGCACCCGCAGGCCGGTGAGCGGCAACGGCCGGGGATCGGACTGCGTGCCCCCCGTCACAACCAATAAGCTATCAGCCGATGGAGGGGACGAGCGCGGGGGGCGCGCCTGTCGCACGCACGACCGCGGGCCGCGTCCGGGGCACGGTCGACGAGGGCGTCTGCGTGTTCAAGGGGGTGCCCTACGGAACGGTCCGCCGCTTTGCGGCCCCCGGCCCGCCCGAGCCGTGGGCGGGCGTGCGCGACGCCCTCGACTACGGGCCCCGCTGCCCCCAGCCGGGGCGGGCGTCGGCCATCGACCCGAGCGACACGACGCCCATGGGCGAGGACTGCCTGGTCGCCAACGTCTGGACGCCCGTGGTCGGCGACGGCGGCCGCCGGCCCGTGATGGTGTGGTTCCACGGCGGCGGGTTCAGCAGGCTGTCGGGCTCGTCGCCGCTGTACGACGGCACCCGGCTGTGCCAGCGGGGCGACGTCGTCGTCGTGACGCTGAACCACCGGCTCAACGTGTTCGGTTACACGTATCTTGGCGATGCGATGGGACCGGACTTCGCGCTGTCGGGCAGCGTCGGCCTTCTCGACCTGATCGCGGCGCTCGAGTGGGTGCGCGACGCCCTCGCCTACGGTCCCCGCTGCCCCCAGCCGGCGCGCGGCGAGGACATCGACCCGGGCGACACGACGCCGATGGCCGAGGACTGCCTGGTCCTGAACGTGTGGACGCCGGCCGCCGGCGACGGGG
>DATFRN010000147.1:0-29892 GCA_035263165.1 Acidimicrobiales bacterium
ATCCACCACCTGGGCTACTGGTCCGACGACGTCGACCGCGACGTGGCCACCCTGGCCCGCCGCGGCCTGGCGCTCGAGGTGCGGGCCGCGATGCCCGACGGCACGACCCGCTGGGCCTACTGCCGCGGCGGCCGGGGGCCCCGGGTCGAGCTGGTCAGCCGGCTGCTCCGCCCGGTCATGGCCCAGTGGTTCGCCACGGGCCACCGCCCCGGCGCCTGACGGGACCCGGCCGGCCCGTAGTCGAGGATGCGGCACAGAGCGTGCGGATGGCGTCGAGGCCGAGACCCACGGACCGGGCCTGGCCGATGAACCGCAGCAGGCTCACACCGTCGTCGCCGTAGAGCCGGTAGCCGGCCGCGCTGCCCCCACCGTGATCCGGGTGGTCGGCACGCGCGCGGCGTGGGCTTGACCCGCCCCGGGTCAAGGTCGTGCGGTCCCGCCATGCGTCGACACACCGTCCTCGTCGCCGGGGCGACCGGGCGCTAGTGGCCCCCGGCGGCCCGCTGGGCGTGGCGCCAGACCTCGGCGTAGGCGTCGAGGCCCACCGGGGACAGCCAGCCGTCGGGGCCCTGGGCGATCGCCACCCGCTCCGGCACCGTGCCCCACACCGCGGCCTCCTCGTCCTCCCAGTTGGCCAGCGCGTCGTGGTAGTCGCGGGTGTACGTGCGGGCCGAGCACACCACCAGGCCGGCCGGCACCCCGGCCGGCACGATGTCGAGCACCGCGGTCGCCGTCGGGGTCTCGACGCCGCCCACCCGGGTCGGGATCACCACCGCGCTGGCCCGGTCCAGCGCCTTGCCGAGCATGTCCCGGTGGGCCGGCGGCGTGTCCACGATGACCACCCCGCCCTGCGGCGCCTTGTCGAGCGCCTTGGTGAGCAGCCGCTCGGTGGGCGCCTCGACCACGGTCAGCCGTTGCAGCTGCTCGTCGGTCGCCTCCTCCACCCACTCGGCCGCGCTGGCCTGCGGGTCGGCGTCGACCAGCGTGACCGGCCGGCCGCCGTTGCCCGCCACCGCCGCCAGGTACACCGAGGTGGTGGTCTTGCCCACGCCGCCCTTGATTGCCGCGCTGATGACGATCACGTGACCCGAGGTTAGGGGGCGCCGCCGCCGTCCGCGGCCGAGCTCGACCGCCGGTGGCCCGGAGTTTGCATAAGCGCAAGCGTTTCGGGGAACGGATGCGGTGGAGGTGTGCGATGCGCCGACTCGCCGGATTCCGGGCCTGGGCACGGCGGGCCGCCGCGGCGATCGGGGCGGCGCTGGGCCCGATCCCGCCGCTGGTCGCGGAGGAGGACACGGGACCGCCGCCCGTCGCCATCAGCGCCGAGGCCCAGCTGGTGGCGGCGACGGTCGACCGGGGCCGGCTGGTGCTCGACTGCCTGACCCCGGCGCCCGACGCACCCCGGGCGTTCACGATCTTCGCCGCCCCGCTGGAGCCGACCCGGCCGGGCGCGCTGCGGGCCACCGTGCGCACCTGGCTGGAGAGCGACGGCTGGGTGGGCGTCGTGGTCGTCGACGAGGCCGACCACCACAGCGTCTACGTCAGCGACGGCACGGACGGCACGGTCCTCACCCTGGCCCCGGCCGACCCGTGACGGACGACGGGGAGGGCGACGGCGTGGGCGACGCCCTCATGGAGGCCACCCGCGCGCTCGTGGGGGTGGCCGCCCGGTCGCTGGCCGAGGTGGGCGACGAGGTGAGCCTGGCCCAGTTCCGCGTGCTGGTGCTGGCCGGGGCGGACGGCGGGCTGGCCATGGGCGAGATGGCCCGGACGCTGGGGGTGAACCCGTCGACCGCCACCCGCCTGTGCGAGACGCTCGAGGCCAAGGGCCTGCTGGCCCGGAGGCCCGCCCCCGACGACCGGCGCACGGTGCGGGCCGCGCCGACGCCCGCCGGGCGCCGGCTGGTGGGCCGCAGCCTGCGCAGCCGGCGCCGCCGGCTCGACGAGGCGGTCGGCCGCCTCGACCCCGACGCCCGCCGGCGCCTGGACCGGTCGCTGCGGGAGCTGACCGCCGCACTCGGCGAGGCCGGCGACCACGCCTGGGCCCTGGGCTGGCCCGGCCCGTCCGGCCCTGGGTAGCGAGTCGTCGAACCCGGCGGGCGGGCCGACCTCGACGTCGAGGACGCGGAGCCGGTCGGCCTGCCGGCAGTCGCCCTCCACGGCCCGACCCCTACTGCCGCTCGGGCTCCCGACCGTCGTCCACGACCAGGAGGGTCTTGCCGATCGTGGCCCGGGACTCGATGGCGGCGTGGGCCTCGGCCGCCGCCGCCAGCGGGACGCGCTGGCCGATCACCGGGTGCCAGACGCCCTCGGCCGCCCGGGCCAGGGCCCGCTCGGTGGCGGCCCGCAGCGCCTCGGGCGTCGAGGGGACGCCCCGGACCAGCGTCACCCCCCGGGCCGCGGCCTCGTCGTCGCCGACGTCGGCCCAGCCGCCGCTGGCCAGGCCGTAGCTGAGCAGGCGGCCGCCCGGGGCCAGCAGGCCGAAGGCGGTGCGGGCGACCCCACCGCCCACGCCGTCGAACACGACGTCCACGCCGCCGCCCAGCGCCGCCCGCACCTCGCCGTCCCAGCCGGGCCGGCGGTAGTCGACCGCGGCCTCGGCGCCCAGGTCGCGCACGGTGGCCAGCTTGCGGTCGCCGCCGGCGACGCCGGCCACCCGGGCGCCGGCGGCCGAGGCCGCCTGCACCAGCAGCGAGCCCACCCCGCCGGCCGCCGCCTCGACCAGCACCCGCTCCCCCGGCCGGGGGTCGGCGGCGTCGACCAGGAGCAGCGCGGTGCGCCCGTCGGCCAGCAGGGCCACCGCGTCGTCGAGCGCGAGCCCGGCCGGCACCGGGACCAGGGCGGTGGCGTCGACCGCCACCCGCTCGGCGTAGCCGCCCGAGCCGCCGGTGGCGGTGACGACCCGGGTGCCGACCAGCCCGGGGTCGACGCCCGGCCCGGCGGCGGCGACCACGCCGCCGACCCCGTTGCCGGGGATCATCGGCAGCGAGACGGGGAACGGCCCGGTCCCCGCCCGCACCTGCGTCTCGACGAAGGTGATGTTGGCGTAGGCCGCGGCCACGACCACCTGCCCGGGCCCGGCCACCGGGTCGGGCGCCTCCCCGGCCACCAGGGCCTCGGGCCCGCCGAACTCCTTCAACCACACGGCACGCATGCGGTGAGCCTGCAACCTCAACCCGACGTGAGGTCAAGCCCGGCGGCGGTAGACCCGCAGGGCGATGCCGGTCCAGGCGGCCACGTGGGGCGAGTAGGCGAACCACCCGCCGCCGTGCGACAGGGCCTGCTGGCGGTTGACCGCCACGGCCAGTACGGCCAGCGCCAGCCCGGCCGCCACGGCCACCACGGTCCGCCGGGGATCGCGGGCCAACGCGCTCAGGGGATGACGACGGGCAGCCGCTCCCAGCCCCGCACCGTGGACGTGCGGGCCTGGACGGCGTTGGCCTCGTCGACCTCCCACTCGGGGAAGCGCTGGAGCACCTCGTCCAGCGCCACCCGGCCCTCCAGGCGGGCCAGGGCGGCGCCGAGGCAGAAGTGGAGGCCGTAGCCGAACGAGAGGTGGTGGTCGATCTGGCGGCGCACGTCGAAGCGCTCGCCGTCGGGGAACTTGCGCTCGTCGCGGTTGGCCGCGGCGTTGAGGAACATCATCACGCTGCCCTCGGGGACGACCGTGCCGTAGTGCTCCACGTCGGCCGTCACGTAGCGGGACTGCACCGGCGACGGTGGCTCGTAGCGCAGCAGCTCCTCGATGGCGTTGGGCACCAGGCTGCGGTCCTCGACCAGGGCCCGGCGCTGGTCGGGGTGCTCGGCCAGCACCTTGCCGGTCCAGCCGATCAGCCGGGTCGTGGTCTCGTTGCCGGCCGCGGCCAGCAGGCCGACGTAGCCGAGGACCTCCTGGCGGGTCAGCCGCCGCTGCACGCCGTCGACGCAGGTGTACTCGGCCCGCAGCAGCTCGGTCATGAGGTCGTCGGAGGGGTGCTCGGCCCGCCAGTCGATGTAGTCCTCGAACACCGCGTGGCCCGCGACCCGGTCGGGGTCCATCTCGGGCATCTCGCCGCCGTCGTCGAGCCGCAGGCCGGCGTCGATCTGGTCGCGCAGCGCCTCCTGGTCCTGCTCGGGGATGCCGAGCAGCATGCCGATGGTCTTCATCGGCATCTGGGCGCCGAGGTCGCGGATGAAGTCGAAGCCGCCCGAGCCGACCAGCGGGTCGAGGGTCTGGGCGCAGAACTCCCGCACCTGGGGCTCGATGGCGTTCATCTTGCGGGGCGTGAACACCCGGGACAGCAGGCCCCGGTGGAGGCCGTGGTTGGGCGGGTCCTCGAAGATGATCGAGCCGGGCGGGATCTCCATGCCGCTCTTGATCAGCTCCAGCAGCGTGCCCTTGGCCGAGCTGTAGGTCCGCCAGTCGACCAGGCCCCGCTCGACGTCGGCGAACCGGCTCAGCGCGTAGAAGTCGTAGCGCTCGTTGTAGTAGAGCGGCTGCTCCTCCCGCAGGCGCGCCCAGATCGGGTAGGGGTCGGCGTCGATCTCGAAGTCGTAGGGGTCGTAGTAGAGGTCCGGCGCGGTCGTGGTCATCGTGCTGTCCCTCCTAGGCGACCGAGATCGCCTTGACGTCCAGGAACTCGTCGAGGCCCTCCGCGCCGAGCTCGCGCCCGAAACCGCTGGCCTTCACGCCGCCGAACGGCGCCGCCGGGTCCATGCTGTACGGCTGGTTCACGCCGAAGGTACCGGTCCGCACCCCGCGGGCGACGGCCAGACCGCGCTCGGCGTCGCCGGTCCACACCGACCCGGACAGGCCGTAGTCGGAGTCGTTGGCGATGCGCACCGCCTCGGCCTCGTCGCCGTAGGGGGTCACCGACAGCACCGGCCCGAAGATCTCCTCCCGGGCCAGGCGCATGCCGTTGTCGACGTCGGCGAACAGCGTGGGCCGCACGTACCAGCCCCGGTCGACGCCGTCGGGCAGGTCGCTGCCGCCGACCACCAGCCGGGCCCCCTCCTTCCGCCCGAGCTCGATGTAGTCGCGCACCCGGGCCTGCTGGCGCCGGGCCACCAGCGGGCCGACCTCGGTGGCCCGGTCGGTGGGGTCGCCCACCACCAGGCCCTCGAGCGAGGCGGCCAGGGCGTCGACCATCTCGCCGTAGCGGGACCGGGGGACGAGGTAGCGGGTCTGGGCCACGCAGGCCTGGCCGCCGTTCATCAGGCCGGCGACCCGGGCCCCGGCCGCCACCGCAGCCGGGTCGGCGTCGTCGAGCACGACCGCGGCCGACTTGCCGCCCAGCTCCAGGCTGACGCGGGTGAGGTTGGCGGCGCAGGCCGCGGCGACCTGGCGGCCGGCGGCGGTCGAGCCGGTGAAGGCGACCTTGTCGACCCCCGGGTGGGCCACCAGGTGGGCGCCCACGGCGCCGTCGCCGGGCAGCACGCTGACCACGCCGCACGGCAGGCCCAGGCCGTCGATCATCTCGGCCAGCAGCAGGGCGTCGAGCGGGGTCTCGGGCGCCGGCTTGAGCACCACCGCGCACCCGGCCAGCAGCGCCGGCGCCAGCTTCACCACGATCGAGAACTGCGGCATGTTCCAGGGGACGACGGCGGCGACCACGCCGACCGGCTCCTTGCGCAGCGTGACGTCCTGGCCGAAGTAGCCCCGGCGGACCGACTCCCAGTCGTGGGCGGCGGCCACGTCGGCGAAGGCGGACAGCATCGTGGCCGGCAGCGTGGCCTGGGCCAGCTTGGAGAAGCTGATCGGCGAGCCCATCTCGGCGGTGATCAGCTCGGCCATCTCCCGCCGCCGCTCGCCGTAGGCGGCGGCCAGCCGGCGGACGGCGTCGATGCGCTCGGCCGGGTCGAGCCGGGGCCAGGGGCCCTCGTCGACCGCGGCCCGGGCGGCGGCCACGGCCCGGTCGACGTCCGTCGGCCCCGCCATCGGCGCCGACGCGAACGGCTCCTCGGTGTGGGGCGACACCACCTCGATGGCGCCGCCGGCGGCCGGCGCCGCCCACTCCCCGCCGACATAGAGCCTTCCTGCGTCCATTGAGACTAACGTTACACTTTGACAAGAAGCTTGTTCTCAATCAGGGACGGCGGGAAGGGGTCGCGGCATGCGTATCGGGGTGATGGTCGGCCCGGAGCGGGGGCGCTACGCCACCAAGGTCGAGCGCCTGCGGGACGACTTCCGCTGGGCCGACGAGGCCGGTCTGGCCTCGCTGTGGATCCCGCAGATCCCCGACGAGTTCGACGCCCTCACGGCCGCCGCCCTGGCCGGCACGGTGACGGGGCGGGTCGAGATCGGCACCGCGGTCGTGCCCGTCCAGCCCCGCCACCCCATCGCGCTGGCCCAGCAGGCGCTGTCGGTCCAGGCCGTGTGCGGCGGCCGGCTGGCGCTCGGCCTCGGCGTCTCCCACCACTGGATCGTCGACGAGATGCTCGGCCTGCCCTACGACCGGCCGGCCGCCACCCTGGCCGCCCACCTCGACGTGCTGGACCAGGCCCTGCGGGGCCCCGGGCCGGTCGACGTCGAGAACGAGCGGTTCCGGGTGCACAACCCGCTCGACGTAACCGACATCGCCCCCACCCCGGTCCTGCTGGCCGCGCTGGGGCCGGTCATGCTGCGCCTGGCCGGCGAGCGGGCCGACGGCACCATCCTGTGGCTGGCCGACGAGCGGGCGATCGCCACCCACATCGCCCCGCGCATCACCTCGGCCGCCGAGGCCGCCGGCCGCCCGGCGCCCCGCATCGTGGCCGGCGTCCCCGTCTGCCTGTGCCGGGACGACGAGGTCGACGCGGCAACCGAGCGGGCCAACCGCCTGCTGTCGGAGGCCGAGGTGTCGCCCAACTACCAGCGCCTGCTCGACCAGGGCGACGCCACGGACGTGGGCGGCATCCTGGCCGCCGGCAGCGAGGCGGCCATCGAGAAGCGCCTGCGGGCCTTCGCCGACGCCGGCGTGACCGACGTGTCGGTGCGGGTGGTCCCGCTCGGCCGGGACCGCGACGAGCGCCTGGCCTCGCTGCGCCGCACCCGGGAGCTGCTCGCCTCCCTCGCCCAGAGCTCGTGACCCCGCAGGAGGAACCGATGCCCCGCTCCACGCTCGACATCCCGGTGTTCGACGCCGACAACCACCTCTACGAGACCAGGGAGGCGCTGACCAAGTTCCTCCCCGACCGCTACAAGGGGGCGATCGACTACGTCGACGTGCGGGGGCGCACGAAGATCGTCGTGCGCGGCCGGATCAGCGAGTACATCCCCAACCCCACCTTCGACGTCGTGGCCCGGCCCGGCGCCCAGGAGGACTACTTCCGCCACGGCAACCCCGAGGGCAAGAGCCGGCGGGAGATCTTCGGCGAGCCCATGCGGGCCATCCCCGCCTTCCGCGAGCCGGCGCCCCGGGTCGAGCTCATGGACGAGCAGGGCATCGACCGGGCCCTCATGTTCCCGACCCTGGCCAGCCTGGTCGAGGAGCGGATGAAGGACGACCCCGAGCTGACCCACGCCGCCGTCCACGCCCTCAACCAGTGGATGCACGAGACCTGGACCTTCGACTACCAGGGCCGCATCTTCGCCACCCCGGTCGTCACCCTGCCCATCGTCGACCGGGCGATCGAGGAGCTGGAGTGGGTGCTGGAGCGGGGCGCCCGGGTCGTGCTGATCCGGCCGGCGCCCGTCCCCGGCTACCGGGGGTCGCGCTCGTTCGGCCTGCCCGAGTTCGACCCGTTCTGGGAGCGGGTGGTCGAGGCCGACATCCTCGTGGCCATGCACAGCTCCGACAGCGGCTACGAGCGCTACACCAACGACTGGATGGGCAGCGACAGCGAGATGCTGCCGTTCCACCCCCAGGCCTTCCGCATGCTGGCCCAGTGGCGGCCGGTCGAGGACGCGGTGGCGGCGATGATCTGCCACGGCGCCCTGTCCCGCCACCCGGCGCTGAAGCTGGCGGTCATCGAGAACGGCAGCAGCTGGGTCGAGCCGCTGCTGCGCAACCTGGCCGACGTGTACAAGAAGATGCCCCAGGACTTCCTGGAGGACCCGGTCGAGGTGTTCCGGCGCAACGTCCATGTCAGCCCGTTCTGGGAGGAGGACCTCGGCGCCCTGGCCGAGCTGATCGGCGTGGAGCGGGTGCTGTTCGGCTCCGACTACCCCCACCCCGAGGGCCTGGCCGAGCCGGCCAGCTACGCCGACGAGCTGGCGGGGCTGCCCGATCCCACCGTGCGGGCGATCATGGGCGGCAACCTGGCCCGTCTCATGAACGTCGAGGACGTGATGGTGCGATGACCGGGCCCGCAGCGACGATCCCGGCGCTGGTCGGGGCGGCCGCCGACCGGGGCGGCGAGGGCGTGGCGGTGGTCGACGGCGACCGGCGCCTCACCTGGGTCGGGCTCGACCAGGAGGCCCGGACCTTCGGCGCCGCCCTGGTGGCCTCGGGCATCGAGCCCGGCGACCGGGTGGCGCTGTGGGCGCCCAACGGCGCCGAGTGGATCGTCGCCGCGCTCGGCCTGTGGCGGGCCGGGGCGGTGCTGGTCCCGGTCAACACCCGGTTCAAGGGGGCCGAGGCCGCCGTCATCCTGGGCCGCAGCCGGGCTCGGGCCCTGGTCACCGTGACCGACTTCCTCGGCACCGACTACGTGGAGATGCTCCGGGGCGCCGGCGCCGACCTGCCCGAGCTGCGCACGATCGTGTCCGCCCGGGGACCGGCCCCGGCCGGGACCGAGGCCTGGGACGGGTTCCGGGCCCGGGCCACCCACGCCGCCACCGTGGAGGTCGAGCGGCGCAGCGCCACCGTCGGCGCCGACGACCCCTCCGACATCCTGTTCACCTCGGGAACGACCGGCGTGCCCAAGGGCGTGGTCATGACCCACGGCCGCACGCTGCGGGTCGGCACCGACTGGGTGGCGATGACCGGGCTGGGGCCCGACGACCGCTATCTGATGGTCAACCCCTACTTCCACATGTTCGGCCTCAAGGCCGGCATCCTGGCCTCGCTGGCCGCCGGCGCGACGATGTATCCCGAGCCGGTGTTCGACGCCGACCGGGTGCTGGCCCGGGCCGCCGCCGAGCGCATCACGGTCCTGCCCGGGGCGCCGACGCTCTACCAGTCGCTGCTCGACCACCCCGACCGCGGCCGCCACGACCTGTCCAGCCTGCGGGTGGCGGTCACCGGCGCGGCCGACATCCCGGTCGAGCTCATCCGGCGGGTCGCGGACGAGCTGCCGTTCTCCACCATCGTCACCGGCTACGGGCTGACCGAGGCGGGCACGGCCAGCGCCACGTCGCCCGACGACGACCCCGAGACGATCGCCACCACCGTCGGCCGGGCCCGGCCCGGGTTCGAGGTCCGCATCGCCGGCGACGGCGACCGCGACCTGCCGGCCGGCGAGACCGGCGAGGTCGTGCTGCGGGGCCCCAGCGTGATGGCCGGCTACCTCGACGACCCCGAGGCCACCGCGGCCGCGCTGTCGCCGGACGGCTGGCTGCGCACCGGAGACCTGGGCGTGCTCGACGAGCGGGGCAACCTCCGCATCGTCGGGCGGGCCAAGGACATGTTCATCGTCGGGGGGTTCAACGCCTACCCGGCCGAGATCGAGAACCACCTGCTGCGCCACCCCGACGTGCTCCAGGCCGCGGTCATCGGCATCCCCGACGAGCGCCTGGGCGAGGTCGGCATGGCCTTCGTCGTGACCCGGTCGGGGGATCCGGCCGCCGGGCCCGGGATCATCGCGTGGTGCCGCGACGAGATCGCCAACTACAAGGTGCCGCGGGCGGTGGAGGTCGTCGACGCGCTGCCGGTCAACGCCACCGGCAAGGTGGTCAAGGAGGAGCTGCGGGCCCGGGCGGCCGGCCGCCAGGTGCCGGCCCCGTGAGCGGGCCGCTGGCCGGCCTGCGCGTCGTCGAGCTGGGGGTGTGGGTGGCGGGACCGGCGGCCGCTGCGCTGCTGGCCGACTGGGGCGCCGACGTCATCAAGGTCGAACCGCCCGCCGGCGACCCCATGCGGGGCGTGTTCGGGTCGCTCGGCATCGGCGACGACATGCCCAACCCGGCCTTCGCCCTCGACAACCGGGGCAAGCGCAGCGTGGTCCTCGACCTGCGGGTGCCCGAAGCCCGCGACCGGCTGGAGGACCTGCTGGCCGCGGCCGACGTGTTCGTCACCAACCTGCGGCCCGACGCCCTCGACCGGCTGGACCTGGAGCCCGAGGCGACCGTCGCCCGCCACCCCCGGCTCGTCTACACCAGCGTGAGCGGCTACGGCCTCCGGGGCGACGACCGCAACCGACCCACCTACGACATCGGCGCGTTCTGGGCCCGCTCGGGCCTGGCCGTGCAGATGGCCGACGGCGAGGGCACCCCGCTCAACGCCCGGGGCGGCATCGGCGACCACATCACCGGGCTGGCCGCGCTGGCCGGCCTGCTGGCGGCCGTGCTCGACCAGCGGGCCACCGGGCGGGGCCGGGTGGTCGAGGTGTCGCTGTTGCGCACCGGCGCCTACGTGCTGGGCTGGGACCTCGGCATCCAGATGGCGCTGGGCAGGGTGGCCGGGTCCGAGCCCCGCCACCGCAACCAGGCGCCGCTGATGAACCCCTACCGGACCGCCGACGGGCGCTGGTTCTTCTTCACCGGGCTGGAGGCGTCGCGCCACATCCCCGCCGTCTGCCGGGCGCTGGGCCGGCCCGACCTGCTCGACGACCCCCGCTTCGCCGACGCCCGGTCCATCCGCCGCCACCGGACCGAGGTCATCGCCCTGCTGGACGGGATCGTCGCCGAGCGGCCGCTGGCCGAGTGGGCCGAGGCCTTCGAGCGGGAGGGTGTGTGGTGGGCCCCGGCCCAGTCGCCGGCCGACGTGGTGGCCGACCCCCAGGTGCTGGCCAACGACGGCGTGGTCGAGCTGGCGGGCGGGGCGCTGCGCTCGGTCAACGGCCCGGTCTCGTTCTCGGGCGTGCCCGCCCCCGACGGCGCCCACGTGCCGGCGGTCGGCGAGCACACCGACGAGGTGCTGGCCGAGCTGTCGGCGGACCGGGCAGGCTGACAGTCGTGGCGCTTGGTCCTGACGCGGTCTCGCTCGCCGGCCGGGTGGCCGCCGTGACCGGGGGCGGCGCGGGCCTGGGGCGGGGCATCGCCGCCGGCCTGGCCGCCTTCGGCGCCGACGTCGCGGTGTGGGAGCGCGACCCGGCCACCGCCGCGTCCGCGGCCGACGAGGTCGGCGGGCTGGCGGTCGTGACAGACGTGCGGGAGACCGACCAGGTCGACGCGGCCGTCGCCGCCACGCTCGACCGCTACGGCCGCATCGACGTGCTGGTGAACAACGCCGGCGGCGTGTTCGTCTCGTCGCTGCTGGAGGTGTCCGAGCGGGGCGTCGACGCCCTGTACCGGGCCAACCTCCGCCACGTCATCCTGTGCACGCAGCGGGTGGCCCGGGTCATGGTGGACGCCGGCCGGGGCGGCAGCATCGTCAACGTGACCTCGATCGAGGGCGTGCGGGCCGCCCCCGGCTACGCCGCCTACGCCGCGGCCAAGGCCGGGGTGGTCAACTTCACCAAGACCGCGGCGCTGGAGCTGGCGCCCCACGGCATCCGGGTCAACGCCCTGGCCCCCGACATCACCTGGACCGAAGGTCTGGCCCGGCTGGCCGCCGAGAGCGGCGGCGACCCGGAGCGCAGCGCCCTGGCCGTGCCGCTCGGCCGCCTCGGCCACGTCGACGACGTGGCGGGGGCGGCGGTGTTCCTGGCCTCGGACCTGGCGGGCTACGTCACCGGCCAGACCCTCCACGTCGACGGGGGCACCTCCGCCGCGGGCGGCTGGTACCACCACCCCGACACCGGCGACTACGTCACGGGCGCGCCGTGATGACGCCGGCGGCGTAGGCCTCCAGCACCTCGAGGGCGTGGTCGAGGCTGTCGCCGGGCACGCCGGTGCTGGTCCAGGTCACGCCCCGCTCGGCCAGCGCCCCCAGCGTGTCCAGATGCCGCTCCGGCGCGAAGCCGGGGTCGCCGGGCGACGGGCACCCGAGCGCCCCCACGCAGATGTCGATGGCCGCCGGGTCGCGGCCGGCCTCGTCGACGCAGCGCCACAGGTGGTCGAGCATCTTGTCGAGGTCGTCGACGGTCTCCAGCACCGGCGTCTTGGCCGTGCGGGCCAGCATCGCCGAGGCCGGGAACGGGCTCCAGCCGTCGGCCACGGCCGCCACCCGCCGGCGCGACAGCGCGCTGTTGCCGCCGATCCAGATGGGGACGTGGCCGGGCTTGGGGTTGGCGGTCTGGCCCCGGGCCAGGAAGTGGCGGCCGTCGTAGGCGAAGTCGTCGGTGGCCCACACGCCCCGCACCACGGCCAGCGCCTCGTCGAACAGGTCGTTGCGCTCGTCGAAGTCGACGCCGAGCGCCCGGTACTCGCCCCGCTGGTAGCCGGTGGCCACGGCCAGCACGAAGCGGCCCTCGGACAGCAGGTCGAGCGTGGCCGCCGCCTTGGCCACCAGGAACGGGTTGCGGTAGGGCAGCACCAGGATGTTGGGCACCAGCCGCAGGCGCTCGGTCACGCCGGCGACGAGGCCGAAGGCGACGAACGGGTCGAGGGCGTCGTGGCCGCCGGCCTGCAGCCAGCGGTGGGACGGCGCCGGGTGGTCGGTGAAGGCCACGGCGTCGAACCCCAGCTCCTCGGCCCGGGTGGCGAAGCGGACGATGGCGGCCCGGGACATCAGCTCGGGGTTGGCCGGATGGGAGACCAGGGGATAGGTCACGAGGTGGCGCATCGCCCGCCCTCTCACGCTCGGGCGCCGGCGGATGGTGCCGGCGCGGGATGGAGGCTCACCGGCAGGCCCGAGTAGTGGGCCATGCCGGTCACCGGGTCGATGTCGTCGTCGTCGGTGAGCCGGTTGACGTTGGCGGACTCGTGCCCGTGGGGCACCGACACCGCACCCGGCCGGATCGCGGCGTCGAGGTGGGCCACGCCGACCAGCTCGCCCCGGCCGCTGCGGACGACCACCGGCGCGCCGTCGGCCACTCCGGCCGCGGCGGCGTCGTCCGGGTGGACCAGGACATCGGCGATCTCGCCCAGGCCGTCGAACTGCGAGTTGAGGTGGCGGACCTGCCGGCGGGGCACCAGCACCAGCGGCGCCGGCCCGTCGAGGCCGGCCAGCTGGTCGACCAGCAGTGGCGGCGCCAGCCGCCAGCCGCCGAGCCGCTCGACGTGGGCGTCGACCCACGGCGCGGGGACGTCGTGGGGCGCCTCGGCCCAGCCGGCGGCGACCAGCTCGTCGTAGGGGACGCGGCCCCGCCCGGCGATGCGGGCCAGGCGGCTCTCGTCGCCCGCCTCGCCGGGGTCGCCGGGCCCGGTCGGCGCGAGGTCGAACCCCAGCCGCCGGCCCAGCTCGGCCAGCACCCACCAGGTCGAGCGGCGCTCGCCCACCGGGTCGACGACGGCCGGCGTGTGCTGGGCCGCGACCCGAGGCAGCAGGTGGTCCCACAGCGTCACGTCGGCCCGCTCGAGCTGGTCCTTGGTCGGCAGCACGTGGGTCGACAGCGCGGTGGTCCCGTTGGCGATGATCTCGACGGTGGCCAGCACGTCGAGCGACCGCAGCGCCGGCACCAGGTCGCCGGTGTCGGGGAAGGCGGTGACCAGGTGGCCGCCCAGGTTGAGCACGGCCCGGATGCGGCCGGCCCGGATCTCGTCGGCCAGCGCCGCGCACGGCCACTCGCCGAGGAACGCCCGGGCCCCGGGGCGGCTGGGCGGGCCGGGGCCGAACACGCCCCCCTCGGGCGGCGACACGGGCAGCTCGACCCCCTCCAGCGGGTGGGCGAAGCCGGGGTGGAACCAGGCGCCGCCGGGCCGGTTCAGCGACCCGGTCACGATCATCAGGGCCCAGGCCAGCCACTGGGTGACGTTGGCGCTCGCCGCCATCGTCACCCCGGTGCCGGTCTCGACCGCCAGCCGCCCGGCCCGGCGCACGGCGGCCAGCAGCGCGTCGAGGTCCTCCGGGGCGACGCCGGCCACCCGGGCCGCGTGGTCCCGGGAGAACGGCGCGACCGCGGCGGTCAGCCCCCCGACCCCGGCGGTGTGGTCGAGCGCGTCCCGGTCGGCCCCGTCCCGCAGCACCTCAGCCACGAGGAAGCCGAGCACGGCGTGGTCGGTGCCGGGGCGGGGCGCGAGGTGGCCGGTGGCCAGCCGGGCGGTCTCGGTCCGGCGGGGGTCGACGACCCAGACCTCGGCGCCCCGGTCCCGCAGCCCCCGCAGGGTGAGCACCGGGTCGGGCATGGCCACGGTGTGGCCGTGGGACACGACCGGGTTGCAGCCGACGTAGATCACCAGACCGGCCCGGTCGAGGTCGGGCCGGGGGTTGAGGGCCACCGACCCGCCGACCAGGTCGGCCACCAGGGTCTTGGCGGTGCCGTCGATGGTCAGCGGGCTGAACCGGGCGGGCGTCCGCAGCGCGCCGTGCAGGGCCTGGGCCATGCGGTAGCCGGCGGCGTCCATCCCCACGCCGCTGCCGAAGAACACGCCCACCGCCGCCGGCCCGTGGTCGTCGAGGATCGGCCGCAGCCGCCCGGCCAGGTCGTCGAGGCAGGCCTCCCAGGCGGCCGGGCGCAGCTCGCCGCCGACCCGCACGAGCGGGCGCTCGATGCGGTCCGGGTGGTGGTGCATCGCCGGCAGCGCCCGCCCCTTGGCGCACGTGTAGCCGTGCGACAGGGCGTGGTCGCGGTCGCCCCGCACCCGCACGACCCTCTCGCCCTCGACGTCCACCAGGATCCCGCACACCGACGTGCAGACCCGGCAGAAGCTGCGGACCGTCCGCTCCTCCCCCACGGCGGTCACGGCCCTCAGCGGTACCGGTGGAAGCCGCGGCCCGACTTCCGGCCCAGCAGGCCGGCGTCGACCATGCGCAGCAGCATGGGCGGCGGGGCGTAGAGCGGCTCCTTGAACTCCTCGTACATCGACTCGGCCACCGCCATCACCGTGTCCAGCCCGATGAGGTCGGACAGCGCCAGTGGCCCCATGGGGTGGGCGCAGCCCTGGACCATGCCGGTGTCGATGTCCTCGGCGGTGGCGAAGCCCGACTCCAGCATGCGGATGGAGGACAGCAGGTAGGGGATGAGCAGGGCGTTGACCACGAACCCGGCGCGGTCCTGGGACCGGATGACGTGCTTGGCCAGGGTGTCCGAGGCGAACGACGCCGCCCGGTCGACCACGCCCGGCGCGGTGAGCAGCGAGGGCACCAGCTCGACCAGCGGCAGCACCGGCACCGGGTTGAAGAAGTGGACGCCGATGACCTGCTCGGGCCGGCCGGTGGCCATGGCCAGCTTCATGATCGGGATGGACGACGTGTTCGACGCCAGCACGGCGCCCTCGTCGGCCACCACCTTGTCGAGGGTGTCGAAGACCTCGAGCTTGAGCGCCTCGACCTCGGGGACGGCCTCGACCACGATCTGGCGGTCGCCGAGCGCGTCGGGCTCCCAGGTGGCCCGGATGCGGCCGAGCGTCGCGTCCCGCTCGTCCTCCGACAGCTTGCCCCGCCGCACCCCCTGGGCCAGCGACGCCTCGATGCGGGCCCGCCCGGCGTCGACCGCGGCCTGGTCCGCCTCGACCACGACGACGTCGAGCCCCGCGCGGGCGGAGACCTCGGCGATGCCCGATCCCATCAACCCGCACCCGATCACGCCGATCCGGGTGACCTCGTTCGGTGAGCTCATGCCCCGAGAATCCCACGCCATCCGCGGGGTGGCAAACAGTGCATGCATCCTGTGTTGACGTCGATCTCGGATACGGAGAACAATGTTTCCGATGATGCACCGGGGGTTGGAGCAGGCCGCGACGCGCCACGGGGACCGCCCCGCCCTGCTCGCCGGCGACGACCGCTGGTCGTTCCGGGACCTCGACGCCCTGGCCGACGCCGTCGCCCGCCACCTGGCCGGCCGGGGGGTCGGCCCCGGGTCCCGGGTGGCCGTGATGACCACCAACCGGGTCGAGTTCGTGGCCGCCGTGCACGGCACCAGCAAGCTCGGCGCCGCCGCCGTGCTGCTCAGCCCGGCCTGGAAGGCGGTCGAGGTCGACCACGCCCTCGGCCTGACCGGCCCCCGCCACGCCGTGGCCGACGGGCCCGCCGCCGCGCTGCTGGCCGACCGCCTCGGCGCCGGCGCCGTGACCGACCTCGACGACCCGGCCACGCTGGCCGCGGCCACCGCGCCCGGCGGCGGCCGCCCGGCCGACCCGGGGACCGGGGAGGACGACGACGTCATCCTCGTGTTCAGCTCCGGCACGACCGGGATGCCCAAGGCGGTGCGCCACACCCACCGCTCGATCGGCCACGCCACCCGCCACTGGGTCGACGCCCTCGGGCTCGGGCCCGACGACCGCTTCCAGGTCGCCACCCCGCCCTCGCACATCCTCGGCCTGCTCAACCTGCTGGCCGCGGCCGAGGCCGGTGCCACGGTCCGCCTCCACCGCCGCTTCGACCTCGACGAGGTGCTGGCCCGCATCGGGTCGGACCGCATCACGCTGGAGATGGCCGTCGCCCCCATCGCCCTGGCCCTGGCCAACCACCCCGGGCTGGAGGACCACGACCTCTCGTCGCTGCGCTACATCATGTGGGGCGCCACCCCGGTGACCCCGAGCGTGGCCGACGAGGTCACCCGGCGCACCGGCGTGCGCTGGCTGGCCGCCTACGGGGCGAGCGAGCTGCCGGTCCTCGCGGCCAACCCCGTCGCCGAGCCGGCCGCCTGGCGCCTCGACTCGGCCGGGCTGCCGCCGGCCGAGGTCGAGCTGCGGGTGGCCGACCTCGACACCGGCGAGCCGCTCCCGCCCGGCGGGACCGGCGAGATCCAGGCCCGTAGCCCGTCGCTCATGGCCGGCTACCTGCCCGACGAGGCCAACGCGGAGGCATGTGCGGCCGGCGGCTGGTACCGCACCGGCGACGTCGGCTGGCTCGAGCCCGAGGGCTGGGTCCACCTGACCGACCGCTCCAAGGAGATGATCAAGGTGAACGGCTTCCAGGTGGCGCCGGCCGAGGTCGAGGCCGTGCTGCACGGCCACCCCGCCGTCGTCGACTGCGCGGTGTTCGGCGTGGCCGACGAGCGGGCCGGCGAGGTGCCGGTGGCCGCCGTCCAGCTCGACCCCGGCCGGACGGTGGCCGACGGCGAGCTGGAGCGGCTGGTCGCCGACTCGCTCGCCACCTACAAGCACCTGCGCCAGGTCGTGGTCGTGGACGCCATCCCCCGGCTGCCGTCGGGCAAGGTGCTGCGGCGCACGCTGCGCGACGCGTGGGTGGCCGGCTGATGGACGTCCGCCTCTCTCCCGAGCAGCGGGCGCTGCGGGACGCCGCCGCCCAGGTCGTCGACCGCCTCGGGCCCCGGACGGTGCGCGACCTCGACGACCGCGAGCGGGCCGGCAAGCTCGACGCCGCCGTCGACGCCTCGGGCTGGCGGGAGCTGCGGACCGCGACCGACGGCGGCGCCCCCTGGGCCTCCGGCGTCGAGGCCGCGCTGGTGGCCGAGGAGCTGGGCCGCGGCCTGGCCGACGCCCCCTACCTCGGGCCCACGCTGGCCGCCGAGCTGCGCCGGGCCACCGGCGCCCCGCCGGCGGCGGCGCCCGAGACCGTGGCGCTCACCCCCGACCTCACCGCCGTCGCCTGCCTGGCCGGCGCCACCGCGGCCCAGGGGGGCGTGGCGGTCGACGCCCACGGCGCCGCCGCGGCGGTGGTGCTCGTGCCCGCGCCCGGTGGCCACACGCTGGCCACGGTCGCCCTCGCCGATCCCGGGGCCGCCGCCGAGCCGGTCGACCTCACCCGGGCCGCGGTCGCCCTCGACCCGGCGGCCGCGGTCGTGGCCGTGCCGGGCCAGGCCCGGCTGCTCAGCGACGAGGCCGAGGTCCGCTGGACCGCCCTCGGGCTGGCCCTGACCGCCGCCGACCTGGTCGGCACCATGCGGGGCGCGGTCGACCTGGCCGCCGGCTACGCCAAGGAACGCCGGCAGTACGGCGCCCCGATCGGCTCGTTCCAGGCCGTCCAGCACCTGCTGGCCGACGCCTTCGTCGCCGTCGAGGGGGCCCGCAGTGCCACCCTCCACGCCGCCTGGGCGGTCGACGCCCTGCCGGCCGACGAGGCGCTGGCCGCCGGGGCGGTGGCCAAGGCCTACGCCTCCCGGGCGGCCCGGGGCGTGTGCGAGACCGCCATCCAGGTGCACGGCGGCATCGGCAACACCTGGGAGTGCCTGGCGCACGTCCACCTGCGACGCGCCATCCTGGCCACCGACGTCCTCGGGGGCGCCGGGCCCAGCCTGGCCCGGGTCCTCGACCACCACCGGATCGGAGGCGCCCGTGGACTTCGGTGACTCGCCCGACGAGGCGGCGTTCCGCGGCCGCCTGCGGGCGTGGCTGGCCGACAACAACCCGGGCCTGCCGGCCTCGTCGACCTCCGACGAGTACTGGGCCGGCCAGGCGGCGTGGCACCGGTCGCTGTACGACGCCGGGTTCTTCGGCCTGTCCTGGCCCAGCGACATCGGGGGCCGGGCGCGGCCCAGCGTCTACGACGTCATCGTCGACGAGGAGCTGGCGGCGGCGGGCGCCCCGCCCCGGCCCAGCCTCGGCTACCTGGTGCAGGGCATCCTCGAACACGGCAACGAGGACGTGCGGGCCCGGTTCCTGCCCGGCATCGTCAACGGGCGCGACCGCTGGTGCCAGGGGTTCAGCGAGCCCGATGCCGGCTCCGACCTGGCGTCGCTGCGCACCCGGGCCGAGCGCGACGGTGACGACTACGTGATCACCGGCCACAAGGTGTGGACCAGCTACTCCGACGTGGCCGACTGGTGCCTCGTCCTGGCCCGGACGGACCCCGACGTGCGAAAGCACAAGGGCCTCTCCGCGTTCCGGATCTCGATGCGCCAGCCCGGCATCGAGCAACGGCCCCTCAGGATGATCAACGGCATCACCAGCGAGTTCGGCGAGGTCCTCTTCGACGGCGCGCGAGTGCCGGCGGCGGACATGATCGGCGCCCCCGGCGAGGGCTGGCGCCTGGCCATGACCGTGGTCAGCCACGAGCGCGAGCCGGGCGAGCTGGGCTACGTCGCCCGCTACAAGAAACTGGTCAAGGAGCTGACCGCCGCCGTGCGGGCCGCGCCCGAGCGCTACGGGCCCGAGCAGGTCCGCGACCTCGGCTGGGCGATCGTCGAGGCCGAGATGCTGCGGCTGCACGTGTGCCGGCGGCTGTCGGACCGGCTCGACGGCATCTCCCACGGGCCCGAGGGCTCGGTCGACAAGCTGCTGATGACCCAGGTGGAGCAGGCCGTCGGCCACGCCGCCCTCGCCGTGGGCGGGGCCGCGCACGGCGGCGGCGACGACACCTGGCTGAAGGTGTACCTGTACAGCCGGGCCCAGAGCGTCATGGGGGGCACCTCCCAGATCCAGCGCAACCTGGTGGCCGGCCGGATCCTGGGGCTGCCCACATGACCTACGACCTGCCCGACGAGCTCCAGGTGGAGGAGGACGGGCCGCTGCGGGTGATCCGCCTCAACCGGCCCGACCGGCTCAACGCCACCAACCACGAGCTCCACGCCGGGCTGGCGGCCCTGTTCCCCCAGCTCGACGCCGACGCCGAGGCCCGGGTGGCCGTCATCACCGGCAACGGCCGGGCCTTCTCGGCCGGGGGCGACTTCGACTACATCGAGGAGCTGAGCAACGACGCCGACCGCCGGCGCGAGTCGCTCACCCACGGGCGCCAGATCGTGACCGGGATGGTCGGCTGCCGGGTGCCGGTCGTGGCCGCCGTCAACGGGCCGGCCGTCGGGTTGGGGTGCAGCCTGGTGGCGCTGTCCGACATCGTCTACATGGCCGAGAGCGCCCACCTGGCCGACCCCCACGTGCTGGTCGGGCTGGTGGCGGCCGACGGCGGCCCGGTGACCTGGCCGCTGCTCACCAGCCTGCAGCTGGCCAAGGAGTACGCGCTGACCGGCGAGCAGATCCCCGCCCGGCGGGCCGCCGAGATCGGGCTGGTCAACCACGTGTGCGCCGACGGCGAGGTGCTCGACGCCGCGCTGGACTGCGCCCGGCGCATCGCCAAGCTGCCCCGCCGGGCCGCCGAGGACACCAAGCGCATCCTCAACCTGCACCTGGAGCGGGCCGTGCTCGCCGCGCTCGACTTCGCCCTGACCGCGGAGGACCGGTCGTTCACCTCGCCCGAGCTGCGGGCCAACATCGCCCGGCTGGCCCGCCGGGACGCCTGAGACGGAGGAGCCTGTGGACTTCGAGCTGGACGCCGAGCAGGTCGAGCTGCGGCGGGTCGTGCGCGACGTCGTCGCCAAGGAGTGCCCGCCCGCGCTGGTGCGGGCCGTGGTCGACGGGGGCGACGACGGCCGGGCGCTGTGGAAGACCTACGTCGAGCTCGACTGGCCGGGCCTGACCGTGCCCGCCGAGGACGGCGGCACCGGCCTGTCGGCCGTCGAGCTGGTCATCGCCCTGGAGGAGCTGGGCCGGGCGGCCGACCCGACGCCGTTCCTCGGCACCGCCGGCCAGTACGTGCCGCTGGTGCGGGCGTGTGCCCCGGAGGCCGCCCGCCGGTCGCTGCTGGGAGCCGTGTGCGCCGGGAGCACAGGGGCGGCGGCGTTCGCCGCCGGCGCGGTCACCGCCCGGCGCGACGGCGACGGGTGGGTGCTGTCCGGCACCGCCCGCCACGTGCTCGACGGCGACCGGGCCGACTCGCTGGCGATCGTGGCGTCGCCGGCGGAGGGGGGCGTGGGCGTGTTCGTCGTGCCGGCGTCATCCGCGGCCGCGACCCGGGCGCCGGCGTTCGACGGGACGGTCCACCTGGCCGACGTCGACGTGGGCGGCGTGCGGGTCGGCGCCGATCGGGCGTGGACGGGACCGGGCGTCGAGGCCGGCGTGGCCCGGGCCCGCGACGAGGCGGTGGCCGGGCTGGCCGCCGTGATGGTGGGGGCGTCGCAGCGGGTGCTCGACCTGGTGGTCGGGCACGTGCGGGACCGGCGCCAGTTCGGCGTGCCGATCGGCTCGTTCCAGGCCGTCAAGCACATGGTGGTCGACATGTACGTGGCCATCGAGCGGGCCCGGGCGCTGTGCCACTTCGCCGGGCTGACCGTGGCCGAGGACGATCCCCGGCGGGGGCTGGCCGCCTCCATGGCCAAGGCCGCGGCCGGCGACTGCCAGCGGCTCGTGGCCCGGCACGGGGTCCAGCTGTACGGCGGGCTGGGCTTCACCTGGGAGAACGACCTGCAGATCTACGTGCGGCGGGCCAAGGTCGGCGAGGCGCTGCTGGGCTCGTCGGCCGAGCACCGGGCCCGGGCGGCCCGGGCGGTCCTGGCCGGGAAGGGCGACTGATGCGGCTGAGCTTCGACGAGCAGACCGAGGCGTTCCGCCGGGAGTTCTCGGACTGGCTGGACGCCAATGCCCCCGACGCCGAGGTGGCGCTGGCCGACCGGTCGCGGTCGAGCGCCCACATCCCCGCGTGGGCCCGGGACTTCCAGCGGCGGATGTTCGACGCCGGCTGGCTGTTGCCCGGCAACCCGCCCGAGCACGGCGGCCGCAACGCCGGGCTGCTCGAGGTCTTCGTCCACCAGGAGGAGCTGGGGCGGCGCCACATCTACCCGAGCTACAACCCGCAGGGCCTGAGCATCATCGCCCCGTCGATCCTGGTGTTCGGGTCCGAGGAGCAGAAGCGGCGGTGGGCGGTCCCGATCCTGCGGGCCGAGATCACCGCCGCGCTGGGGATGAGCGAGCCCGACGCCGGGTCCGACCTGGCCGGGCTGCGCACCCGGGCCGTGCTCGACGGCGACCGGTTCGTGGTCAACGGCCAGAAGGTGTGGACGTCGGGGGCGCACGACGCCGACGTGATCCTGGCCTTCGTCCGCACCGACCCCGACGCCCCCAAGCACAAGGGGATCAGCGCCCTGGTGGTGCCGACCGACAGCCCGGGGCTGACCCGGCGGCCGTTCGGCTCGATCATCGGGCCCGACGACCTCGACTTCAACGAGGTGTTCTTCGACGACGTCGAGGTGCCGGCGGAGAACCTGATCGGTCCCCTGAACGAGGGCTGGCGGGTCGCCACCGGCTCGCTGGGCCACGAGCGGGCCATGCTGTGGCTGAGCTTCGCCGAGCGGCTGGACGACCTGGTCGACCACGGCGCCGCGGCGCTGCTGGCCCACGGCCTGGCGCAGGACCCGCTGGTCCAGGACTGGTTCGGCACCCTGGTCGTGGACACCTACGCGCTGCGGCTGCTCGGCTACCGCACGCTGGCCAAGGCGCAGCGGGGCGTGGAGGCCACGGAGCAGTCGATCCTCAAGCTGTTCGGCTCGGAGGCCGTCCAGTCGGCGTCGCTGCACATCCTGGAGGCCCTGGGCCCCGACGCCCTCGACCCCGACGAGCGCAGCGCCCCGCTGGACCCGCTGCACATCGAGCCCCACACGGCCAGCTGGTGGGAGCGCTACCTGCGCAGCTTCTCCGGCACGATCGCCGGCGGCACGTCCCAGATCCAGCGCAACATCATCGCCGACCGGGTCCTCGGTCTCCCCCGCTAGCCCGAATTCCACCAAATCGGGTTGATCTATCAATCTCGCTTGATCTAATGTCCCGGGCGTGGCCGCGCCCGAGTTCCTGCACCTGGCGGGACATCCCCTGCGCTGGCGGCTGCTGGAGGCGTTGGCCAGGAGCGACCGCACCGTGCACGAGCTGAGCGGCCTGGTCGGCGAGGCGCAGAACCTCGTCTCGTACCACCTGGGCAAGCTCCGAGCGGCCGGCCTGGTCGCGACGCGACGGAGCTCGGCCGACGGCCGGGACGCCTACTACACGGTCGATCTGACCCGCATCGCCGAGCAGCTGTCGGCGACGGCGGGGGCCCTTCACCCCGGGCTGCTCGTCACCCCGCCGCCGGGCGGCGCCGACGGTCGCCCGGGCACCGTGCGGGTCCTGTTCCTGTGCACGGGCAACAGTTCGCGGTCGCAGATGGCCGAGGCCCTGGCCCGCGAGCGGTCCGGCGGGTTCGTGCAGGCGTACAGCGCCGGCAGCCACCCCAAGCCTCTGCACCCCGACGCCGTCCGGGTGATGCGGGAGGACCACGGCATCGACCTGGCGGGCCGCGAGTCGAAGCACCTGAGCGTCTTTGCCAACGACCACTTCGACTGGGTGATCAGCCTGTGCGACCGCGTCCGGGAGGTGTGCCCCGAGTTCCCGGGCGATCCCGAGACCATCCACTGGAGCATCCCCGACCCGGCCGCCGACGAGTCCGGCTACCCGGCCTTCCGGCGAACCGCCGCCGAGCTCGAGACCCGCATCGCGTTCCTGCTCCCGGTGGTCACCGCATGCTGAGCACGACAGACATGGACCGGGTGCTCAAGACCGTCCTGTTCACCGACATCGTCGGCTCGACGAAGACGGCCGCGTTGCTCGGCGACCGGCGTTGGCGCCAGCTCCTCGACGGGCACGACAGTGCGGTTCGCCGGGCGCTCGCCCACTTCCGGGGCGTGGAGGTCAAGACCACGGGTGACGGCTTCCTCGCCGCCTTCGACGGCCCGGCACGCGCGATCCGCTGCGCCCAGGCGATCATCGACGCGGCCCGGGTGCTCGGGCTCGAGGTCCGGACGGGCCTCCACGCCGGTGAGTGCGAGCTGCGGGGCGAGGACCTCAGCGGCATCGCCGTGCACACCGGGGCTCGCGTCGCCGCCCTGGCGGGCCCCGGCGAGGTGCTGGTCACGGGCACCGTGCGCGACCTGGTGGCCGGCTCGGGGATCGAGTTCACCGACCGGGGGCACCACGTGCTCAGGGGCGTGCCGGGGGCCTGGCGGATCCTGGCAGTGAAGGCGAACGACATCAGACAGGAGCCCGCATGACAGCATCCCCTGCGTTCGACCACATCGCCCTGACCGTGCCGGACCTCGACGAACAGATCGAGCGGCTGACGGGCAGCCTCGGCATGGAGGTGCGGCTCCGCATGGACGGGTTCGCCGTCGTCGTCGACCCCGGCTCCGGGCTCAAGTTCGAGCTCAGCGCGTCCCCTGATGACGAGGTCCATCTACGCCACCTGGGCTTCCGTGCCGGCGACGTCGACGCCGCGCACGACACCCTCGTCGCCGCGGGCATGGAGACCACCGCCGAGCCGCACAGGCAGGACGTCGCCGGGATGTACACGTCATTCCTCCGCGAGCCCGGCAGCGTCGAGATCCAACTCGTGCGCTACGACTGACCCGTCCGGTCCTCAGCGACGGGCGGGCGCCACCGCCAGCCCCTCGGCCACGACCCCGGCATGCAACCGCCGGTCCCACACGGCCACGATCAGGTCGGCCTCGCCGACGGCGAGAGCGCTGGCCAGGTGCACGGCATCGGCCCCCCGCAGGGCCCGCCGGGCCGCGAGGTCCCCGGCCCGCCGCTCGACGGCCCGGGTCAGCTCGACGGGTCGGATCGCCTCCCAGAGCTGTTCCCAGTTCCGCAAAGCCAGGGCAAGGGCGCCGTCGTCGAGATCGTGATTGCGTCGAGCAGCCGCGAGCGCCGCGCATACCTCCGGGTAGGCCAGGCGAGACGAGATGGCTGACTCGCAGCCGCCCCATATCTCTGCGGCTGTGTCTGAGTCGTCCTCCTCGACGACCAGCTTCACCAGCGCGCTGGCGTCGAAGTAGACGACCTCCACCCCCTAGCCGCGCTGTTCACCGATGATGTCGGACACCGGACGGCGAGCGCGCGGACGTCTCAGTCCGGTGGCCACGGGCCGGGTGCTGCGCTCAGGCCGTCCGATGACACCCTCGCGAGTGAGCCGCTCGATCACCGACGTCGACGAGAGTCCAAGAATGCGCGCCACCGGCACGCCGCGCTCTGTGATGATGAGCTCCTCGCCCGCCTTGACCCGATCCAGCCACTCGCTGAGGTGAGCACGCAGGTCCGACACGGCAACGTCCACGACACAAGTGTACATCAGGCTGACCGCCTCGATGTACGTTTATCCGGCCACCCGGAGCAGCAGCTCCGCCACCGTGTCGGGCTCGGTGATCATGAGGTCGTGGCCCGTGTCGACGTCCCAGACACGGCCGGCGGTGGCGGCCGGGGCCATGCGGGTCGGGTCCCGGGTCGCCAGGGTCGACGTGCAGACGATCTGGGTCTGGGGGAGCTGCCAGACCTCGGCCTCGTGGTCCAGGCGCAGGGGCTGGGCGAAGCAGGCGTACGGGTGCGGGGTCAGGCGGGCGCGCAGCCAGGCCACGTCGTCCGGGTCCGTGACGCCGTAGTCCGGCATCGGCTCGGTGCCCGGGTCGAGCACCACCTCCACGCCGCCGACCATGCGGGCCGAGCGGCGGGCTGCGGCCATCAGCGGCGCCGCGATGTCGGCCAGCGACTCGCCGCCCACCGGGTTGGCCGCGTCCAGGTACACGAGGTGGCCCACCCGGTCGAGGGCGCGGTCGGCCACGCCGGTGATCACCATGCCGCCGTAGCTGTGGCCCACCAGGATCACGTCCCGCAGGTCCTCCCAGCGCAGCACCGCCACCACGTCCTCGATGTGCATGTCGAGGTCCACCGCCGGGCTGAGCAGGTGGGCCCGCTCCCCCACGCCGGTCAGCGTCGGGGCGTGCACCTCGTGGCCCGCCGCCCGCAGCCGCCGGGCCACCCGGGCGTAGCACCAGCCGCCGTGGGCCCCCCCGTGGACCAGCACATAGGTCGCCATCAGGTCGACAGGATCGAGACGCCGGCGGTCCCGGGGGCGCCGTACAGCTGGGCGTAGCCGACCCGGGGCGTGCCCGGCACCTGCCGCTCCCCGGCCTGGCCCCGCAGCTGCAGCACCAGCTCGTGGACCTGGCGCAGCCCCGACGCCCCCACCGGCTCGCCGTTGGCGATCAGCCCGCCGTCGGTGTTGGTCGGCAGCGGGCCGCCGATCTCGGTCGCCCCGTCGGCGATCAGCCGCTCCTGGTCCCCGTCGGCGCAGAAGCCGTTCTCGGCCATGTGGATGACCTCGGCCCCGGCGTCGGTGTCCTGGAGCTGGATCACGTCCACGTCCGCCGGCCCGATGCCCGCCTCCTCGTAGGCCGCCCGCGAGGCGTACACGGTCGGGGCGTCGTCGGGCTCGACCGCGGCCCAGGTGCTGTGCACCTCGTGGGCCCCGTAGCGCCGGGTCCGCAGCGTCGTGGCCCGCAGGTAGATCGGGGTCGACGTGTAGCGGCGGGCGATGTCGCCCCGGCACAGCACGGCCGCCGCCGCCCCCTCGTCCGGCGCGCAGAACATGTACTGCGTCAGCGGGTAGTTGAGCATCCGGGCCGAGCGGATCGTCTCCTCCGGCACCGGCTTGCGCCGGAAGGCGTTGGGGTTGAGCGCCCCGTTGCGGAAGTTCTTGGCCGCCACCCGGGCCAGGGTCTCGTGCGAGATCCCGTGGTCGTGCATGTAGCGGTTGATCTTCATCCCGAAGAACTTGGTGGTCAGGAAGTAGCCCATCTCGCCGTACCAGGCCGGCGCGCTGTAGGCGACGGGGTCGGCGGTGAACGCCCCGGCGTCGTGCTTGTCCATGCCGACCGCCACGCCGATGTCGTACTTGCCGGCCCGGATGGCGTCCGCGGTCAGCTCCAGGGCGGTCGCCGCCGTGGCGCAGCCGTTGTACACGTCCATGAACGGGATGCCGGTCAGCCCCAGCCGCGAGATGACCGCATCGGGATTGTCGACCGTGTAGCTGCCCCCGAAGGCGAACTGCACGTCCTGCCACCGCACCCCGCCGTCGGCGCAGGCGGCCCGGACCGCCTCGGCGGCCATGTCGATCGCCGACTTGGCCCCGAACCGCCCGAAGGGGTGCATCCCCACCCCGATGATCGCGACGTCCTCCATGCTCTCCCCTCTCACACCGGCCGGAAGGCGTACGTGACGACCTCGGTGCCGTCGTCGTCCACCCGGAACGGGACGATCGCCAGCTCGACGGCCATGCCGAAGTCCAGCTTGGCCGGGTCGGCCTCGGTCAGGCGGGCCTCGACCCGCACCTCGTCGCCCAGCTGCACCAGCCCCACGCCGTAGGGGCGGAACGTCTCCATGGTCTCGCCGCTGGCGTAAGGCTCCTTGGGCAGGAAGTCCTGCGTCGTCCACGTCCACAGCGTCCCCCGGCGGGGCAGCAGGTGGCGCTCGACGTCGGTGGCGCCGCAGCGCGCGCACGACGGCGCCTGGGGGAACTCGACCGACCCGCACGACGCGCAGCGCCCGCCGATGAGGCGGGGCTCGTCGTCCGGCCAGGTGAATACGTCGGGGGCGAAGGCAACCTGGGTCACGGGACCTCCTCGGGTCACAGCGGCAGGATCGAGGGCAGGGACCGGCCGGCCAGCAGGTCCTCGCCGAGCCGGCGGGTCAGGGAGTGGGCGCCGCCCAGCAGGGCGTCGAGCACCAGCGCCCGGCGGACATAGCGGTGCAACGGGTGCTCGGTCGTGAACCCGATGCCGGCCAGCACCTGCTGGGCGTGGCGGGCCACGGTGCGGGCGCTGCGGCCGGCGACCGCCTTGGCCACGGCGGCGGAGAACGGCGTGCCGTCGTCCCAGGCGGCGCCGAGGGCGGCGTCGGCGGCCTCGACCGCCACCAGCGCCTCGGCCAGCCGGTGGCGCACGGCCTGGAAGGCGGCGATCGGCCGCCCGAACTGCACCCGCTCCAGCGCGTGCTCGCGGGCGAGGTCGAGCATGGTGCGGGACGCGCCGACCAGCTCGTGGGCCAGGGCCCGCTGCCCGGCGGCGACGGCCGCCGGCCAGGCCCCGTCGGCCAGCGTCGGCCGGGAGGCGGGGGCGAGGCCGTCGCCGGCCACCTCGACCAGCCCGAGGGCGGGGTCGATGCCGCCGACCGTCCGCAGGTCCAGGCCGTCCGGCGCGACCACCACGGCGGCCGCGCCGGCGCCGCCGGCGGTCGGCGACACGACGACCGCCCCCGCCCGGCGGGCCAGGGCGGCGGTCCCCAGTCCCCGCACGGACGAGCCCGCCTCGCCGGGCGGCGACCACCGCCCGAGCGGCGGCACCACGACGGCGAGGCCGGCCCGGGACGGGTCGAGGCCGAGCCCGGCGGCGAGGACGAGGTCGAGCGCCGAGGACGTGGCGTTGGCCGCCCCCTGGTGCTCGAACAGCCCGGCCACCGCGGCCCGGGGGTCGGCCGCCAGGGCGTCGGCCCAGCCCAGCTCGTCGAGGGCGGCGTCGAGCGCCTCCCCCGTGTGCTGGGCGGTCGCCCGTCCCAGCGACTTCGCGAACAGCTCGCGCTCCTCGGCGTCCATCAGGCGTCGGCCCCCAGGTCGAGCAGCCGGCGGGCCACGATGTTGCGCTGGATCTCGGCACTGCCCCCGTAGATGGTGGCGGCCCGGGCGTAGAGCATCTCCGACCGCCAGCGCCCGCCGGCCGGGTCGTCCCCCAGCAGCACCTCGTCGGTCAGGCCGTCGCCCACCAGGTCGTAGACCGCTTGCTCGGCCGTGGCCAGCAGGATCTTGTCGAGCGAGGTCTCGGGTCCCAGCCGCTCGCCCCCGGCCAACCGGTGCTGGGTGGCCAGCGACCGGGCCCGGAAGGCGTACAGCTGCTGGAACACCTCGCCCACCTGCTCGGGCGTCAGCGCCCCCGGCGGTGCCGCCGCCAGCACCCGCTCCAGCCGCCGGTACAGGTAGGCGCCGCGGTGCCACAGCGAGGTGCTGCGCTCGTAGGGCAGCAGGTCCATGGCCACGGCCCAGCCCTGGCCCTCGTCGCCCAGCGTCCGGTCGAGCGGCACGGCCACGTCGTCGAGGAACACCTCGCAGAACTCGGGCGCCCCGTGCATGGTCTCGATGGGCCGGACGGTGATGCCCGGCGTGTCCATGTCGACGAACAGCGCAGTGATGCCCCGGTGGGCCGACTCGGGCGTACCGGTCCGGGTCAGCAGCACGCACCGCTGCGCGTACTGGGCCAGGCTGGTCCACACCTTCTGGCCCGTGACCCGCCAGCCGTCACCGTCCCGCACCGCCCGGCACGACAGCGAGGCCAGGTTGCTGCCCGTGCCCGGCTCGGAGAAGCCCTGGCACCAGGTCTCGTCGCCCCGCAGCAGCCGGGGCACCATCTCGACGGCCAGCGCGGGCGGGGCGTAGTCGATCATCGTCGGCGCCAGCACCTCGGTCATCGAGTAGATGCCGGGCTCGACCAGGTCCCGGGCGGTCAGCGCCTCGCCCAGATAGGCCCGCAGCAGCGTCGAGCCGCCGAGGCCGCCGACCCGCTCGGGCCAGCCCCAGCGCATCCAGCCGGCGTCGTAGCTGGCCCGCTTCACCAGCGACAGGTGGGCCATCTGCTCGTCCAGCCCGTGCGACGCCGACCGGTCGGGCGCGAGGGCGGCGGCGTTGTCGTCCAGCCAGCGGTCGAGGCCGGCCCGGAACTCGGCCAGGTCCACGCGGGCTACCCCGCCGCCGAGGCGGTGGGCTCGGGCCGGGTCGGGTCGTGGGCCTTGCCCGAGTCGCGGGCGCCGCTGCGGCGCAGGAACGTCATCGAGCGGGTGCGCAGCCGCCAGCCCCGCTGGGTGCGGCGGTAGGTGTCGGTGTACCAGCCGATGCGCATGGCGTGGTCCGTCTGGTCCACGAAGCACAGCGGCTGCTCGCCGGTGCCGGTGTCACCGTCGAGCTCGATGGCCGGCGTGCCGGTGAGGAACAGGCCCTTGGGCGCGGCCGCCACCAGCGTGGGGAAGTCGGCCAGCGGGTAGGTGTCGCCGAACGCGCGGTAGCTGCCATCGGGGGTGAAGACCTGCATCACCGCCTCGACGTCGTTCTTGGTCATGCCGACGGCGTAGCGGGCGAGCAGCTGCTGCAGCTCGGCGAGGTCGTCGACGGGGAAGCCCATAGTGCATTGACGATAATGGAGTTCTCGAAAACCGGCAATGGGGCTGGCGAACCGGCCGGCGCCGTGCGAGAGTGGCGGGTCCCAGCGGCCAGGAGGGAGTCGAGGAGGGAGTCGTGGGCGAGGCGAGCAGTGCGGTCGGCAGTCGGTGGTTGTTGCGGT
>DATFRN010000148.1:0-45089 GCA_035263165.1 Acidimicrobiales bacterium
CGGCTGCGGGGCCTGGTGGCGCACCAGGAGGTGCTGTTGGGCACGACGGGCCAGTCGCTCTCGATCCGCCACGACAGCTACGACCGGGACAGCTTCATGCCCGGCGTGCTGCTGGCGGTCAAGCAGGTGCCCGACCGCCCGGGGCTGACGGTCGGCCTCGACGCGCTGCTCGGCCTCTAGCTCCGCCGCCGGCGGGTGCGGCGGCGGGCGCGCCGCTCCTCGCGGAGCAGGCGGGCCAGGCGGGCGTCGACGGGGTAGCCGGTGGTCCGGTAGACGGGCGTCACGCTGCGGGCGCCGCGGGGCGGGCCAGCCACGCGGGGACGAGGAGCTTGCCGCCGACCATGCGGGCCGGCCAGGGGGCCTGGGCCGCGGGGATGCGGCGGAGGCGCCGGGCCAGGGCCGGCTCGGTCGCGGTGTCGACCGTGATGGGATGGGTGATGGCATGGGGGAGCATGGTCCGATCGTGCGCCCGCGGCCCGGCGGCGCCATCGGGCATCGTCCTCATTTCCCGCCCTACCGGACGGCGTAAGGGGTGGTAAGGCCCTAGTCTCTGACGCGTCGTCAGGAACCGAGGGGGAGGGCGGCCGTGCTCGAGGCCCGCAACATCTGGGAGCTGATCGTCCGGCGGGCGGAGGAGACGCCCGACCGGGAGATGGCGGTCGACGAGACCGGGCGCCGGCTCACGTTCGCCGCCTATCGCGACGCCTGCGAGCGGGCCGCCGCCGGGCTGGCCGCCCGGGGCGTGGGGGAGGGGACCGTCGTCTCCTGGGTCCAGCCCACGACCCTCGAGGCCATGGTGCTGTTCGGCGCGCTGCGGCGGCTGGGCGCGGTGCAGAACCCGATCCTGCCCATCTACCGCGAGCGCGAGGTCGGCTTCATCGTCCGCCAGGCCGCCACCGCCCTGCTGGTCGTGCCCTCGACCTGGCGGGGCTTCGACTACGAGGCCATGGCCGCCGCCGTCACCGAGGGCACCGGCAGCGAGGTGCTGGTGGTCGACCGCGACCTGCCCGAGGGCGACCCGGCCACGCTGGCCCCGCCCCCCGACGACGACATGCACGCCGACGGCGACGTGCCCGTCCGCTTCCTCTACTACACCTCCGGTACCACGGCCGAGCCCAAGGGCGCCCGCCACGGCGACCGCACGCTGCGCACCGCCTCGCTCGGCATGTCCGAGCGCCTCGGCCTGGCCGACGACGACCGCTTCGCCTTCGTGTTCCCGATCACCCACGTGGCCGGGGGCGTCTACACGTACGCGGCCATGGCCTACGGGATGACGTTCGTGCTGGACCAGGCGTTCGACCCCGGCACGACCGTCGACCTGCTGCGCCGGGAGGGCGTGACCCAGGCCGGCGCCGGCACGTTCTTCCACCAGACCTACCTGGCGGCCCAGCAGGCGCTGCCGGCCGGCGAGCGGCTGTTCCCCGACGTCCGCACGTTCCCCGGCGGCGGGGCGCCCAAGCCGCCGAGCCTCCACTACGACCTCAAGAAGGCGTTCGGCGTCGGTGTGGTGTCGGGCTACGGGCTGACCGAGGCCCCCATCCTCACCATGAACCACCACGACGCCGCCGACGAGGTGCTGGCCGGCACCGAGGGCCCGGCGGTCGCCGGCACCCGGCTGCGCATCGTCACCGTCGACGGCAAGGACGCCGGGGTGGGGGAGGAGGGCGAGGTCCGGGCCAAGGGCCCCCAGGTCACGCTCGGTTACCTCGACGCCGCCCTCGACGCCGCCGCCTTCGACGAGGAGGGCTGGTTCCGCACCGGGGACCTCGGCACGCTCGACGCCGAGGGCAACCTCACGATCACCGGCCGGCTCAAGGACGTGATCATCCGCAAGGGCGAGAACATCTCGGCCAAGGAGGTCGAGGACCTGCTGTTCACCCACCCCCGGGTGGCCGACGTGGCGGTGATCGGCCTGCCCGACCCGGCCAGCGGCGAGCGGGCCTGCGCCGTGGTGGTCACCCCGGCGGGCGAGGTCCCGATCACCTTCGAGGAGATGACCGCCCACCTCGGCGAGGCCGGCCTGATCACCCGCAAGCTGCCCGAGCAGCTCGAGCACGTCGACGCCCTGCCCCGCAACCCGTCGGGCAAGATCCTCAAGTTCGAGCTCCAGCAGCGCTTCGGCTGAGCGTCCTCAGCCGGCCCTCAGCCCACCCGGGTCACGGCGCAGGTGCCGTAGCGGGCGTTGAGGGCCCGCTTGATGCCGGCGATGCCCGAGCCGGCGCCGGCCCGGTGGCCGCTGACCAGCTCGCGCTGGCAGGCGCCGTCGCCCTCCCAGGCCCGGATGCAGCCCGCGGGGTCGACGTTGCCCAGGGCCACGATCGCCCCGCTGCACCCCATGGCGCGCGCCTGCAGCATCAGGGCGGCGCTGCCGGTGTAGACGCCCGAGTCGAGCTCGTCGAGCTCGACGGCCAGGCGGACCGGGTCGCCGGTCGAGTCCTTGAGCCCCGCCACCGGCAGCTGGGCCAGCACGTCGACGGGGATGCCCGGCGCCGAGCTCGGGGGGAAGTGGTAGGCGAGCACGGGCAGGGCCACCGCCGCCGCCACGGCGTCGTAGTAGGGCCGGGGGTCCTCGGCGCCGGGCGGCGACAGCACCAGGAGGGCGTCGGCGCCGTCGGCCTCGGCCCTGCGGGACAGCTCCACGGCCTGGCGGGCCGAGGGCGCCCCCGTGCCGGCCAGGACCGGCGCCCGGCCGCCGACCGCATCCCGCACGGCGGCCAGCAGGGCGCTGCGCTCGTCGGGCGTCAGCGTGGCCGGCTCGCCGGTCGTCCCGGCCACCGCCACGCCCTGCACGCCCGCGGCCACCAGGCGGGCCGCCAGGTCGCCGGTGGCACCGGCGTCGAGATCGCCGTCCCGGGTGAACAGCGTGACGATCGGGACCCCGACGCCTGTGAACGGTGCGTGACCGTGGGACATCGCAGCGGACGCTATCGCCCACCGTCGGCACCGCGCGGGACCGTGTCGCGAACGCATCCGGGATATTACTGACGGGTCGTCAGAAAGACCTTGACAGTTGTTGACGCGAGCGTCAGGGTGCGGGCGGGGAGGAGGGGACAGACTCCCGGTCGGTCGGGGGGCCCGCTTGGGGCCGGCCGCGGCGCGCCCGGGCGACCGTCGCCGTCTCGCCACGTCACGGTCCACGACGACAAGGAGTTGCCCATGCGCTTGCGCGCCAAGCTGGGTCGCACGGTAGGCGCCCTCGGCCTCGTCACCGCGGCCCTCGCCGGCACGGTGGCGACCGCCGCCCCGGCGTCCGCCGATCCCACGATCCCGATCGACTGGAACATCGACGCCACGACCACGATCGCCAAGCTGGGCCTGACCCAGAACGTGACGGGCGGGTCGTTCGTCGGCAGCGCCGACATCGGCGCGGGCACCGTGACCGGCAACCTGAACCTGCCGGCCAGCGACGTCCAGTTCAAGCTGCTCGGGCTCAACCTGGCCGACGTCGGCTTCGAGCTGGCGCCGGTCGGCCCGACCAACGGGACGATCGACTTCACCAACCTGACGGTGTCGATCACCTCGACGTTCAACATCAAGATCCCCCACCTCAACGTGCTGGGGACCCGCCTGAACCTGGTCGGCAGCCGCTGCCAGACCGCCGAGCCCATCACGCTCACCATGAGCGGGCCGGTCGACCTGGCCAACCCGTCGCACTTCAGCGGCGAGTTCACCATCCCGAAGTTCAAGAACTGCGGGCTGCTCACCTTCGCCATCAACCTGATCATCCCGGGTGATGGCAACACGTTCACCGCGACGGCCACGCCCAAGGCGTAGCCACCCGCTGGCCGGCGGCCCCGGGCTCGAATCTCCCGAGCCCGGGGCCGCGGCGCGTCCGGCCGGTAGGCTTGCCCTTCTGTGCTGACCCGCTCCGACCTGCGCAACGTGGCCATCGTCGCCCACGTCGACCACGGCAAGACCACGCTCGTGGACCAGATGCTGTGGCAGTCCGGCGCGTTCCGGGAGCACCAGGACGTGGGCGAGCGCGTCATGGACTCGATGGACCTCGAGCGCGAGAAGGGCATCACGATCCTCGCCAAGAACACCGCGGTCCGCTACGGCGAGGTGAAGATCAACATCGTCGACACGCCCGGCCACGCCGACTTCGGGGGCGAGGTCGAGCGGGGGCTGTCGATGGTCGACGGCGTGCTGCTGCTGGTCGACGCCAGCGAGGGCCCGCTGCCCCAGACCCGGTTCGTGCTGCGCAAGGCGCTCGAGGCCCGGCTGCCGGTCATCCTCGTCATCAACAAGGTCGACCGCCCCGACGCCCGGGTGGCCGAGGTGGTCCACGAGGTGGAGGAGCTGTTCCTCGACCTCGACGCCGCCCTCGACCAGCTCGACTTCCCCGTCGTCTACTGCGTGGCCCGCCAGGGCCGGGCCTCGCTCGAGCGCCCCGCCGACGGCGCCGGCCTGCCCGAGGGCACCACGCTGGCGCCGCTGCTCGACCTGCTGGTCGAGCACATCCCGGCCCCGACCTACGACCCCGACGCGCCGCTCCAGGCCCTGGTCACCAACCTCGACGCCTCGCCCTACGTCGGCCGGCTGGCGCTGTGCCGCATCCGCAGCGGCGAGCTGCGCAAGGGCGCCGTCGTGGCCTGGTGCCGGGCCGGCGGCGAGATCGAGCGGGCCAAGCTCACCGAGCTGTACGTCACCGACGCCCTCGACCGGGTGCCGGCCCCGGCGGCCGGGCCGGGCGAGATCGTGGCCATCGCCGGCATCCCCGAGATCACGATCGGCGAGACGCTGGCCGACCCCGACGACCCCCGCCCGCTGCCGGTCATCACCATCGACGAGCCCAGCCTGTCGATGACGGTCGGCGTCAACACGTCGCCGCTGTCCGGCCGCGAGGGCACCTCGCTCACGGCCCGCCTGCTCAAGAACCGCCTCGACCAGGAGCTGGTGGGCAACGTGAGCATCCGGGTCGAGCCGACCGAGCGGCCCGACACCTGGGAGGTCCAGGGCCGGGGCGAGCTCCAGCTGGCCGTGCTGGTCGAGATGATGCGGCGCGAGGGCTTCGAGCTCACGGTGGGCAAGCCCCAGGTCCTCACCCGGGAGATCGACGGCCGGGTCCACGAGCCGGTCGACCGGGTGACCGTCGACGTCCCCGAGGAGTACCTCGGCGTGGTCACCCAGCTGCTGGCCCTGCGCAAGGGGCGCATGACCCAGATCACCAACCACGGCACGGGCTGGGTGCGGCTGGAGCACGTGGTGCCGGCCCGGGGCCTGGTCGGGTTCCGCACCGAGATGCTGACCGAGACCCGGGGCACCGGGCTGCTCCACCACGTCTACGAGGGCATGGAGCCGTGGGCGGGCGACATCCGGCCCCGGCGCAACGGCTCGCTGGTCGCCGACCGCAGCGGCGCCACGACCGCGTATTCCCTGCTCAACCTGCAGGACCGGGGCCAGCTGTTCGTCGGCCCGGGCGTCGAGGTCTACGAGGGCATGGTGATCGGCGAGAACGCCCGCCCCGAGGACATGGACGTCAACCCCACCCGGGAGAAGAAGCTGACCAACGTGCGGGCGGCCGCGGCCGACCAGTTCGAGAAGCTGATCCCGCCCCGGGCGCTCTCGCTCGAGCAGGCGCTGGAGCACATCGCGGACGACGAGTGCGTCGAGGTCACGCCCGGCTCGGTGCGGCTGCGCAAGGTGGTGCTCGACCAGTCGACGCGCGCCCGGGCCGCCAAGCGGGCCCGTTCCTGACGCCCCGAGCCGGGACGCGTCGGTAGCCACACATTGGGTGGGCGATCCCGGTTACCGCTGGGTTACATTGTCTGCTAGGACAACCAGCCGGGGATCAACCGAGGGGAAGACCCATGCCGCGAGATCGGCACAGGCTCCGCGGAGCCGATGATCGAGCATTGAAGGGGTATGCGCCGCTGGTCGTCCTCGTCGCGGCCGTGGTCGCCATGGTCGCCCTGGTGCCGTCCACCGTGCCGGGCGGCGCCGGCGCCGGCGAGCCCGGCACCGTCGCCGAGACCGCCGCCGGCCACACCGCCAGCGGCTGGGGCACCTCGGTCAAGCCCTGTCCCGGCCAGGCCAAGCAGGTGCCCGAGGGCATGTCGTACTCGCCGCCCTGCTTCCAGTTCTCGGGCGACAACGGCGGCGCCACCTCCCGGGGCGTCACCGGCACCACCATCAAGGTCACCTACCGCAACACCACCGACCCGCCGCTGCTCCAGCTCCTCGGCAACGTCGGCGGCATCGACCTCCACGAGACCAACGAGAAGGTGGCCGACACGGCCAAGGCCCTGGTCGAGTACTTCAACAAGCACCTGCAGTTCTACGGCCGCAAGATGGAGTTCGTCGGCTTCCAGGGCCGGGGCTCGGTCATCAACGAGTTCACCGGCGGCGGCCAGGACCTCGCCGGCAACGACAGCATCAAGGTGGCCAACGAGGTCGGCGCCTTCGCCGACGCCTCGGCGCTGACCCAGCCCTACGCCGACGCCCTGGCCCGCAACAAGGTCGTCGCCATCGGCGCCCCCTACATGTCCCAGCAGTGGTTCCAGGCCCGCCGGCCCTACGCCTGGAGCACCACACCCGACTGCACGGCGGTCAGCCAGATCTCCGCCGAGTACACCAACAAGCGGCTGCTCGGCCGGCCGGCCAAGTTCGCGGGCGGCGGCCTCAAGGACAAGACCCGCACGCTGGCCGTCATCGCCCCCAACAACCTCGAGTACCAGCAGTGCGTCGACGCCTTCGCCAAGGGCATCGCCAAGGAGGGCCACAAGATCGACCTGCGGCTCGACTACACGCTCGACGTGGCCCAGCTCCAGGGCGAGGCCGCCAGCCTCAGCGCCAAGCTCAAGGCGGCCAACGTCACCTCGGTGTCCTGCGCCTGCGACCCGATCATGCAGGCCTACCTGGCCCAGAACGCCAGCGCTCAGGACTACCACCCCGAGTGGCTGATCGCGGGCGTCGGCTTCATCGACCTCGACCTCGGCGGCCAGATCATCGCCAACCTGTCGGGCGACCAGTGGAACCGCGCCTTCGGCGGCAGCCCCACGACCAAGGCGCTCTCCCCGCAGACCAGCGAGGCCTACCAGGCCTACCGCTCGATCGAGCCCAACGGCACGCCGTCGGTGCTGGTCGACCAGATCTACGACCAGATCCTCACCCTGGCCCTCGGCATCCAGATGGCGGGCCCCGACCTCACGCCCGCGCACTTCGAGACCGGGCTGTTCGCCTTCCCCCGGGCGTCGGGCCAGGCCGGGCTGTGGGACTGGCGGGACAACACCTACACGCCGGTGCGCGACATCCGTGAGATCTGGTGGGACCCGGACAAGATCTCGCCGTTCAACAACAAGAAGGGGACCTGGGACGACAACGGCGTCCGGTGGGAGCAGGGCCACATCCCCGAGGGTGATCCGGAGGTGTTCAAGTGAGCCGGGCCTGGGGCATCGCCGTCGCACTGGCGGCGGCCGTCGTGGTCGGCATGGCGATCGCGCCCGACACGTTCCCCGTGGGCATCGTGGCCCGGGGCGCGCTGTTCGGCGCGGCGACCGGCCTGATCGCGGTCGGGCTGGTCCTGACCTACCGCACGACCTGCGTCATCAACTTCGCCTACGGCGCCATGGGCACCATCGGCGGGGCGCTGGCCGTGACGCTGACGGTCGGCAAGCACTGGAACTGGGCCCTGGCCGCGTTCGTGGGCGTGGCCGCCGGCGTGGTGGCCGGCGCGCTCACCGAGCGGCTGGTGGTGCGGCGGTTCGTCAACGCCAACCGGCTGGTGCTCACGGTGGCCACCATCGGCCTGGCCCAGCTGCTGGGCGGCATCGCGCTCTACATGCCCAACTGGTTCGGCGCGCCCACGGTCATCCCCCGGGTGACCAACTCGCTGTCCGACCACAAGTTCAACATCGACCCGGTCACCTTCAGCGCCAACGACCTGCTGCTGTTGGCCGTCATCCCGGTGGTGCTGATCGGGCTCGGCTGGTTCCTGCTGCGCACCGAGGCCGGCATGGCCGTGCGGGGCATGGCCGAGAACATGGACCGGGCCCGGCTGCTCGGCATCCCGGTCAACCAGCTCTCGCTGATCCTGTGGTCGGTCACCGGCGGCGTCGCCGCCCTGGCCGTGGTGCTCCAGGCGCCCACGGCCGGTGTGCCCCTCACCGCGGCCGCAGGCCCCACCATCCTGCTGCCGGCCCTGGCCGCGGCCGTGGTGGTCGGCATGCGGTCGATGGCGGGGGCCTTCGTCGCCGCCGTGCTGCTCGGCATCCTCGACCAGCTGGTGCTGTGGAACGTCGACCGCCAGGCGCCGACCTCGGTCGTGCTGCTGGGCGTCATCGTGGTGGCGCTGCTGTTCCAGCGGCGGTCCTGGCACCGGGCCGAGCAGGGCGAGGGGTCGTGGTCGGCCGTCGGCGTCGGCCACCGGCTGCCCCGCGTGTACTCGCGCATGTCCGAGGTGCGCACCGCCCGCATCGCCGGCGCCATCGTCGTCGCCGCCCTGGTGGTGGCGTTGCCGCTGCTGGGCAGCGACAGCCAGATCAACTTCGGCACGCTCACGCTGGCCTACGCGCTGGTGGCCCTCTCGCTGGTCGTGCTGACCGGCTGGGGCGGCGTGGTCAGCCTCGGCCAGGTCGGCGTGATGGGCGTGGGCGCGGTGGTCACCGCCAACCTCATCGCCGACCACAACAGCGACCTGTTCGTCGCCCTGGCACTGTCGGCCGTGGCCGGGGCCGGCATCGCCCTCGTGCTCGGCCTGCCCGCGCTGCGGGTGTCGGGCCAGTTCCTGGCCGTCACCACCCTGGCCTTCGCCGTGGCCATGGAGCTCTACTTCCTCAACCCGGCCAACTACACCTCGCTGCTCCCGGCCGCCTACCCCCGGCCCGAGCTGTGGGGCGCGCTCGACCTGGCCGACGAGCGCTGGCTGTACGGCCTCGGCGCCGGCCTGGTCCTCGCCGGCATCTACATCGTCCACAACCTGCGGGGCGCCCGGGCCGGGCGCACGATCGCCGCCACCCGCGACAACGACCGGGGCGCGGCCGCCGCCGGCATCAACACCACCGAGACCCGGCTGGCCGCGTTCGTGTTCGCCGGCGTGCTGGCCGGCATCGCCGGGGGCCTCCACGCCACCGCGCTGCGGGGCATCGGCGCGGGCACCTACCCGGCGGCCACCAGCCTGCTGGTGTTCTCCATGGCCGTCATCGGCGGCGTGTCGTCGATCGGCGGCGTGCTGGCCGGCGTGGTGGTCGTGCAGTGGGCCGGCTACCTGTTCCCCCAGGCCCAGCTGCTGCTGACCGGCGTCGGCCTGCTGCTCATCCTGCTGGTGCTGCCCGGCGGCCTGGCCCAGGCGTTCGAGCGGCTGCGCGACCGGATCGTCCACCGCATCGCCGTGCGCAAGGGCATCGCGGTCGTCGACCACGTCGACACCGTCGAGGAGGCGGTCGAGCCGGCGCCGGGCGGGGTGGTCCATCGCGACGCCTCGGGCGCCGGGCTGCGGCTCGGCAGCGTGCGGCGCGAGCGGCTCGGCCAGTTCCTGCTGACCACGGACGACGTCGAGGCGGGGTACGGGTCGCTGCAGGTGCTGTTCGGGATCGAGATGGGCGTCGAGCGCAACGAGCTGCTGGCGCTGCTCGGCACAAACGGGGCCGGCAAGTCGACCGTGCTCAAGTCGCTGGCCGGCCTGCTGCGGCCCACCGCGGGCAAGGTCGTCTTCGACGGCCACGACATCACCGGCCTGCCCGCCGAGGAGATCGCCCGCAAGGGCCTGTCTCTCGTGCCCGGGGGCAAGGGGGTCTTCCCCACGCTCACCGTGGCCGAGAACCTGCGGCTGGCCTGCTGGATGCTGCGCCACGACCCGGAGGCGGCCGCCGCGGGCCGGGCCAACGTCGAGGCGATGTTCCCGATCCTGGCCCAGCGCCACGACCAGATGGCGGGGGACCTGTCGGGCGGCGAGCAGCAGCAGCTGTCGCTGGCGATGGCGTTCATCACCCGGCCCAAGCTGCTGTGCATCGACGAGCTCTCGCTCGGCCTGGCGCCCACCGTGGTCGACCGGCTGATCGACAAGGTACGGGAGATCCACGCCTCGGGCACCACGGTGGTGGTGGTCGAGCAGTCGGTCAACGTGGCGCTGCTGCTGTGCCACCGGGCGCTGTTCCTGGAGAAGGGGCAGGTGCGTTTCCGGGGCCCGACCGCCGGGCTGCTGGAGCGGCCCGACATCCTGCGGGCCGTGTTCATCGGCGGCGAGCAGCAGCGGGTGCCGGCCAACGCGGCCGCGGCGCAGACCGTCCCGCCGCCGTGGGAGCGGGCCACCCGGGGCATCACGCTGGAGGCGCGGGGCATCACCAAGCGCTTCGGCGGCATCACCGCGCTCGACGACGTCCACCTGACCATCCACCCGGCGACGATCGTCGGGCTGATCGGTCACAACGGGGCCGGCAAGACCACGCTGTTCGACGTGCTCACCGGGTTCCTGCCCGCCGACGGCGGCGAGGTGCTGCTCGACGGCGTCAACATCACGCGGTGGCCGCCCTACAAGCGGGCGATCGCCCAGGTGGGCCGCACGTTCCAGGAGGCGCTGCTCTACCCGTCGCTGACCGTCGAGGACGCCATCGCCGTGGCCCTGGAGCAGCACCTGGCCAACCGCGATCCGGTGGCCGCCGCGCTGCGGCTGCCGGCGTCGACCGAGTCCGAGGCGTCGGCAGCGGACCGCGTCGACCAGCTGATCGACCTGCTGGGCCTGGGCGCCTACGCCGATCGGCCCACGGGCGAGCTGTCGACCGGCACGCGGCGCATCGTCGAGCTGGCGTGCCTGCTGGCCCAGGACCCGGCGGTGGTGCTGTTCGACGAGCCGTCGGCCGGCGTCGCCCAGCGGGAGACCGAGGCCCTCGGCCCCCTGCTGCGCCGGGTCCAGGCCGAGACGGGCTGCTCGATGGTGATCATCGAGCACGACATGACCCTGCTCTCGTCCCTGTGCGACGGCTTCGTGGCGCTGGAGCAGGGCAAGGTCATCGCCGGCGGCACGCCGGCCCAGGTCCTGTCCGACCCGCGGGTCATCACGTCGTACCTGGGCACCAACGAGGACGTGGTCCACCGCTCCGGCGGCCGCCGCGGCTCGTCCTACAGCGCCGGCTCCCAACCCCAGTGGTGACCCCGGCGCACGCGTGAGCACGGTCGAGCGCTATCTCGAGTCCCTGGCCGCCCAGGACTGGGATGCGCTGGCCGCCACGCTCGCCGACTGGGGTCTCGTGCGCGACGGGCCGTCCCGTGACGTCGTCGAGGGCAAGGAGGCCTACCTTGCCTTCCTGCGGGACACCGTCAGCGCGCTGCCCGGCTACCAGCTGCGTGTGCGGCGGGTGTCCCACGTGTCGGAGCGGGTGTCCTACGTCGAGCTGAGTGAGGTCGTCGAGGTCGACGGCGTGGCGACCGAGTACCCCGAGTGCCTCCTGTTCGAGCGGGACGACGCCGGCCTGATCCGCTACGTCAGCGTGTTCCTCAAGCGGTCAGCCCGCGCCGGCCCGGAGTAGGTCGGCCCGCTGCACGGGCGGGCGGTCGCCCCGGGCCCGCCGGGCGGCGGCCTTGGCGGCGCGGTCGGCCCGCACCGAGGCCAGCGTGTCGACGAACTGCGGGTCGTCGGCCACCAGGTCCGGGGTGTCGAGCAGGGTCAGGACCCGGAGGGTCTTGGGGAGCAGAGCCGGCTCGGCCGCCCCGGCCCGCATCAGGTCCTGGAGCGTGAACCGGGGATCGTCGGGCCGGACCCCGTCGGCCTCGGTGCGCAGCGCGTCCCCGTTCACGGCGAAGTGGTACCAGGGCTCGATCTCGCGGGCGGACGCCTGCTCGTAGGCGGCGGCGCGGGCGACCGGGTCGTGGGGATGGGCGGCGAACGCGTCGCTCAGCAGGGCCGCCTGCACCATGGCGAGGGCGCAGCCGCGGCCGTAGACGGGGTTGGTGGTCGTGTGGGCGTCGCCGAGGGCGTGGAGCCCCGTCACCCGCGGGCGCCCGTCGCGGTCGACGAAGCTGCGGAGGCGGTTGACGAGGCTCCCCATGGCGTGCACCCCGGTGATGGGTGCGGCCAGGTCGGGGTCGGTCAGGTGCTCGATGCCGGGGAGCAGCCGGCACACCGCCTCGAAGCGCTCGGGCTCGAGAAGATGGCGGCGGAGCTCGGTGTCGTCGCTCTCCACGGCGATGGTGATCGAGTAGGTGCCGTTGTCGGCCTCGACGCACGAGTAGCTCAGCCCGGCCCGCCGGCTGGCGGCCTGGACGATGCCGCCCGGGAGGGACCGGCCGGGGCGCAGGCGGTAGAAGCGCGACAGGTAGACCACGCCGGTGGCGGCCACGGTCTCGGGGACGGCCACGCCGTGTGGCGCCAGCCAGCGGGCCAGCTCGCCGCGGGGGCCGGTGCTCGCCACCACCGCATCGCCCGCCAGCACGGTGCCGTCGTCGAGCGCCACGCCGGTCACCCGGGGCGGCCCGCCGGCGGCGGACTCGGTGAGCAGGGCCCGGACCCCCACGCCGACGAGCAGGCGGACCCCCGGCGAGCGCAGCGTCGCCCGCCGCAGCACCCACTCGTAGGTGGTGCGGCGGGCCGCCAGGACGGTGACGGCGCCCAGGCCGTCGCCCAGCTCGGCCGGGAGCAGGGCGCCCAGGTCGTGCTCGACCACCCCCGCGGCCCGCAGGTCGTCCAGCACGTCGGGGAACCGGGCCTGCAGGATCTGGTGCAGGCGGGCGGCGAACCCGTGGGAGTGGCGCACCTGGGGGGCGCCCCGCCGGTCCCAGTCGAAGGCGGCCTCCACCGAGTCCGGCAGGGGCGTGTCGTCCCGCTCGACGAGGGTCACCCGGTGACCGGTCCGGGACAGCGCCAGCGCCGCGCCCAGCCCACCGATCCCGGCCCCGACGACCACGACCTGCGCGCCCGGCGGCACCGTCCTAGCGCCGGTCCTCGGGCTCGCCGGCCTCGGCCTCGGCGGCGTCGGCGCCGGCGTCGGCCCCGGCCTCGGCCTCGTCCAGCTCCTCCTCCAGCTCGTCGTCCAGGCGGGTGAGGGAGCCGATCTCGGTCTCGCCCTTGCGGGCCTCGAGCACGAGGGACAGGCAGACCAGGGCGACGCTGAGCACCAGCAGGATGAGCCGGTTCCGGCCGATCCAGTCCACGATGTCGTTGAGCGGGCGGTCGAACGCCTCACCGAACTTACGGATCAGCCACAGGCGGAACGCCGTGCCGGCCAGGTTGACCACGAAGAACGCCCCGATCGGCATGCCGGCGGCGCCCGCGAACAGGCAGATGAAGTTGTTGGGGGCGATGAAGATGAGCGGGTACGCCGCCTTCCCGAACCCCTGCTCGATCGACCGCATCAGCGTGCCCCAGGTGCGGGTGCGGCGCTCCATCCACGACACGGCGGCGTCGCCGTACCAGTAGCCCAGCAGGAAGAACAGCGGGTCGCTGATGAGCAGCCGCAGCGTCCCCACCCCGTAGAACGGCAGCGGCGCCACCTGGTTGGTGACGAGGGCCAGGTTGCGGTTGCGGGCGTTGAGCGTCATCAGCAGCAGCGGGTGGGTGTCCACCAGCGTCGGCGCCAGCGCGTCGCCCACGTAGCTCATCACCACCAGGGCGACCAGCGGCACGCTCACCAGCGTCACGGCGCGGCGTGACGGCCGGCGCCGGGCCGGGTGCGGGGGGTCCGCCGGGACGCTCGCGTCATCCGCCATGGTCTCCCGAGCCTAACTATCCTCGGCGCCAGCAGAGACAAGGGGGGACGCTCGCATGGACGGGCTCATGCAGGACTTTCCGCTCACGCTCCCGCACCTGCACGCGCGGGCCGAGCGATACTTCGCCGACAAGCAGGTCGTGACCGCCACCGCCGGGGGCCGCCAGCGCCAGACCTACGGCGAGTGGGCGGACCGCACCCGCCGGCTCGGCGGTGTCCTCGACACCCTCGGCATCAGCGGCGACGGCCGGGTGGCCACCTTCGGTTGGAACACGGCCCGCCACCTCGAGCTGTACTTCGCGGCCCCGTGCACCGGCCGGGTCCTGCACGCCCTCAACATCCGGCTGTTCGCCGAGCAGCTCGTCTACGTGGCCAACCACGCCGAGGACGAGGTCGTGTTCATCGACAAGTCGCTGGCCCCGCTGGCCTGGCCGCTGTTCGACCAGTTCGAGACGGTGCGCCACGTCGTGGTCATGGACGACGGCGCCGCCGGCGAGGTCCCCGACGCCCCGGCCGGCAAGCGGGTCCACGACTACGAGGACCTCCTGGCCGCGGCCGACCCCGTGGCGTTCAGGGTCGACGACGAGAACCGGGCCGCGTCGATGTGCTACACGAGCGGCACCACCGGCAACCCCAAGGGCGTCGTCTACTCCCACCGCTCGACGTTCCTGCACACCTTCGGCGTGCTGACCGCCAGCGGCCTGGGGCCCACCGAGTCCGACCGGGTGCTGCCGGTCGTGCCCATGTTCCACGCCAACGCCTGGGGCCTGGCCCACGCCGCGGTGGCCTGCGGCGCCGACCTGGTCATGCCCGGCCCCGACCTGTCGGCCAAGGGCCTGGCCGAGCTCATCGAGTCCGAGCGGGTGACGATCGCGGCCGGCGTGCCCACCATCTGGATGGGCGTGCTGCCCGAGCTCCAGGGCCGCGACGTGTCGAGCCTGCGGTCCATCCCCTGCGGCGGCTCGGCGGTGCCGATGTCGCTGTCGGAGGGCTACCGCACCCAGGTCGGCCTGCCGATCACCCAGGCGTGGGGCATGACCGAGACCTCGCCGGTGGCGTCGAGCGGCCACATCAAGTCCACCCTGGCCGCCACCCTGGACGAGGAGGGCAAGGCCGAGCTGCGCACCACCGTGGGCCAGCCCCTGCTCGGGGTCGAGGCCCGCATCGTCGAGCCCGGCTCGACCGAGGAGCAGCCGTGGGACGGCGAGGCCACCGGCGAGCTCCAGGTCCGGGGCCCGTGGGTGGCGATCAGCTACTACGACGACCCGCGCTCGCCCGACTCGTTCACCGAGGACGGGTGGCTCAAGACCGGCGACGTCGCCAGCATCGACCCCCACGGCTACATCCGGCTGCGCGACCGCACCAAGGACGTCATCAAGTCGGGCGGCGAGTGGATCAGCTCGGTCGAGCTGGAGAACGAGATCATGGCCCACCCGGCCGTGGCCGAGGCGGCGGTCATCGGGCTGCCCCACCCCCGCTGGAGCGAGCGCCCGCTGGCCTGCGTCGTCCTGCGCGACGGCGAGACGGCCACCAAGGAGGAGATCATCGAGTTCCTCGGGCCCCGGGTGGCCAAGTGGTGGCTGCCCGACGACGTGGCCTTCGTCGACGAGATCCCCAAGACCAGCGTGGGCAAGTTCTCCAAGAAGGACCTGCGCACCAAGTTCGAGGGCTACACCCTGCCGACCGCCTGAGCCGGCCCGGTCGCTGGGAGGAGGTCGTCTGTGCGACGACCGATGTGGTGCGGAACTTTGGGTGTGGTCGCTGTCGCGGGCCGCGGCCTCGGACCTGGGCCCGACGGTCGAGGGGACCGGCAACATCAACGTCTACCTGCTCGACCGGGCGAGCGGTGACGTCAGCCTCCTGTCGGTGAACCGCGACGGCACGGGCGGCGGGAACTTCGACAGCTTCGTCGGCGCCGACGGGTTCAGCCCGGACGGATCGCAGGTGGTCTTCGAGAGCATGGCGGAGAACATCAGCCCCATCTCCGACCACAACTCCCAGGACGGCGGCGGCATCCCGGGAGCGGACATCTTCCTGCGGGACATCGACACGGGCGTGACGACGCTCGTCTCGGTCGACGCCGACGGCACCGCCACGGGCAACGCCGACTCGCACAACGCCGTGTTCAGCCCGGACGGCACCAAGATCGCGTTCAGCTCGTTCGCCGGCGACCTGACCACGACCCCGACCCCCCGGGGCGACGGCGCCGGCGACGTGTTCGTGCGCGACCTCGCCGCCGGCACCACCAGCCTGGTGTCGGTCGGCGTGCCGGGCGGCAACACCGGGGAGCACGACGCGGGCGTCCCGGTCTTCAGCCCCGACGGCACCAAGATCGCGTTCATCAGCCGGGCGCTGCAGCGCTTCCCCCAAGGGGTGACCGTCCTGTCGCAGGAGGTCTACGTCCGCGACCTCGTCGCCGGGACCACCGTGCTGGCGTCGCCCGGCACCGAGTTCAGCGACCTCGACACGACGCGCCCGATGTGGATCGACGACCACCGGCTGGTGTTCGGCAGCCGGAGCGACCACGTGGGGCCCCCGGACAGCGGACGCGGCAATGCCGACATCTTCGTCCGCGACCTGGCGGCCGGCACGACCAGCATGCTCACGACCGACGCCGCCGGCAGCGACACGGCGGGCGGCGAGTCGCTCGCCGTGCGGGTCAGCCCCGACCGCCGGCTGCTGGCCTTCATCAACCGGGGCGGCACCTTCGCCGGCACGCCCGGGGGTGACGACTACCAGCTCTACGTCGAGGACCTCGTGACCGGGGCCGTCCGCCAGGTGTCGGTCGACCCCGGCGGCTCGGTCGGGGGCACGGGCGGCGGGAGCGACCAGTTCTCTGCTGCCGCCGTCTTCACCCCCGACAGCCGCCGGCTCGTGTTCGCGAGCCGTGCCACCAACCTCGCGGCGCAGGACGACAACAACCAGCCCGACGTCTACGTCCGCGACCTGGTGACCGGGCTGACCCAGCTCGTCTCGTCGAAGGCCGACGGGACGGCGACGGCCGCCGGCGAGTCGGGCCGCCCGGTCATCGCCGGCAACGCCATCGCGTTCGCGAGCACGGCGACCGACCTGGGCCCGCCGGCGGCCGAGGGCGCGGGCTTCGACCTCTACCTGGCCCACCTGACCGGCGCCGACCTCACGCTGGCGGCCGGGGCCACGCCCGACCCCGTGACCGCCGGCGGCCAGCTCACGTACACCCTCGACGTGGTCGATCAGGGCCCCGACGCGGCCGACGCCGCGCGGCTGGCGTTGGTCCTGCCCGACGGCGTCACCGCGACCGGGACCACGGCGACAACCGGCACCTGCGCCACGGCCCCCGGCGCCGACAACGTCGTGACGTGCGATCTCGGCGACCTGGCCCGCGATGCCGGCAGCCACGTGCAGGTCACCGTCGTCGCCCCCACCGGCACGACCACGCTCCAGGCCCAGGCCGCCGTCAGCTCCTCCAGCGTCGACCCCGACTACCGCAACAGCGCCATCGTCACGACCGCGGTCCAGCCCGGCGGCTGACCCGGGGACGCCATTCCGGAGGACGGGCGCTCACCGCGCCACGGGCACCAGCTCGAACGTGTCGTTCCCGGCGCTGACGAGCTCCAGGGCGCCGAGCCGCTGCGCGTCGCCGACCAGGCAGTTGTGGCAGCGAGCCGAGCAGTCGACGAAGGGCAGCATCTCCACCAGGGCGCGGCGGGCGCGCTCGGCCGCCACCAGCTTGCGGAACTTCATCCCGGCGACCACGATCCCGGCCGGGTAGAACCACGCGGCCGCGGCGGTGCCGGCGGGCGAGCGCAGCACCTTGACGTTCTTCGAGCACCGCGCCAGCTCGTCCACGACGGCGAGGGCGGAGGCGTGGCTCTGGGCGAGCCAGTGCGCCGCATCGTCGCGCGAGCCGAGCAGCAGCCAGACCACGCCGAGGTGGTACTCGACCAGCGCCCGGCTCTGGACCGAGGCGGCCTGCCCGTGGGCGAGGTAGAACGCGTCACGGGCGCGCTCCACGCGATGGACGGTGTCGGGGTCGTCGGGGCCGAGGCGCTGCGCCTCGCTCAGGTAGGTGCGCCCCGTGTTGTACGGACCCTTGACCAGGGCGTCGACCTTGGCGTCGATCGAGCGCAGCAGCCGTCCCTGCGCATCCTCGGACCCGGCCACGGCCCGGAGCACGCCGACCAGCTCGGCCCCGCCCGTGATGCCGCTGGTGGCGATCGCATACTTCTGCACGGCGCCGGCCAGGCCGCTCCACTGGGCCAGGACCGCAGGGCTCGGCTCGTGGTCGAGCACGGGCACGGCGGCGCCGGGGCCCCGCTCGTCGCCTCGGTCCACCAGCCAGGCGGCCGCGCCGTGCATCCGGCGGTCCGCCCACCGCCCGAGCTTGCGCAACGAGGGGTCCGCCGGCGCCGCCACCGGGAGCAGCGGGTCCGCACCGACGGTGCCGCGGTCGGCGACGTGGTCGGTCCAACCCGTGCCGTCGTAGTAGCGGTACTCGTGCCGTCGTGCCGGGTCGGGATACCAACCGGGGTCCGCCATGGCTCACCGTCCGTGCCGTCTCGGTGAGAAAGAGACGGCCGCCGCCGTCACGATACGGCAGCTCGGCGCCCCGGGTTGGGGTCGAGGCCGTCGAAGCGGCCCTCGGGGCGGCGGGCCCGGTAGGCGGCGACGACCGGGGCCAGCTCGTCGGGCGTGGCGCCGTGCATGATCACGCCGTCGACCCCGAGGTCGAACTGGCGCAGCACCCGCTCGGCGCAGCGGTCGGCGGGGCCGGTGGCCGCGGGCTCGAGCCAGGCGTCGGGCAGCAGCGTGGCCACGTGCTCCAGCGTCGCCGTGTCGGCCACCGCGTCGATGGCCCCGGGCACGGCGGCGACGACCGGGTCGGCCCGGAACCGGGCCAGCACGTCGGGGTCCCAGCCGTTGGTGGCGACCAGCAGGTCGCCGTAGCCCTGGAGGTAGGTGGCCAGGCGCCCGACGGTCTTCTTGAGCCGCAGCGGCTCGGGCAGGCCGTCGTGGACGGTGGCGTAGCACGACCAGATGCGCACGTCCCCGGGGTCGCGCCCCGCCTGCTCTGCCGCCGTGCGCACGGCCTCGACGCCGCGGGTGACGGTCTCGTCGGTGAAGAAGGTGTGGAGCACGACCATGTCCATGCACCGGCCGGCGAAGGCGAGGGACCGCGGCCCGAAGGCGACGAAGCCGAGGGGGATGTCCTCGTCGAACGACGAGTCGAGGTGCAGCACCGGGTAGGAGCCGGCCGGGCCGTCGTGGCCGATGATCGCCTCGCCCCGGAACAGCCGGCGCAGGACGTCCACGATGTCCTCGAGCTGGGCGGTGGTGATGCGGGGGATGCCGTAGGCGTCGAACAGCGGGCCGATGCCCCGCCCGAGGCCGAGCGTGAAGCGGCCGCCGGTGAGCCGGTGCATGGTGGTGGCGTAGGACGCCAGCACCGCCGGGTGGCGGGTGTTGTGGTTGGTGGCGGCGGTGGCGATCCCCAGCGTCGACGACACGGCCCCGACCGCCCCGGACAGCGTGACCGCCTCCTTGATGTTGAACCGCTCGGAGACGAAGGCGCTGCCCAGCCCCTGCGACTCGGCCGCCGCCACCTCGTCCAGCAGCTCGGCGGGCGACTGCGGCGCGCCGGCCAGCGTGTAGAACCCGAGCTCGTTCAGCTGCGTCACGCCGGGCACTCTATGGCACGGCTGAACGCGGGTTCAGCGGGGTGAGCGCGGGGTCGCGGCGGTGGGGTCAGGGCGGGGAGATCACGAACCAGCCCGGGAGCCCGTCGGGCGCCGGGACCTCGCGCCAGCGGGGCCCGAACCGGCCGGCCAACTCCCAGGCCACGCCGAAGACGAGGGGGTGGCTGGCGTGCTCCAGAGCGTCGGCGTCGAGCACCACGGTGTGCCCGTCTGCCAGGGCCGCCGCCGCCCGGTCGGCCATCCGGCTCGGCGTCACGGGGCGCAGGTCGTGGGCGGGCACGTGGTCGATGTAGGCCCGGGCCGGCACCGGGGTCGCCTCGGTGTAGCGGCGGGTGTACCAGACGCCCAGGTACGGCCGGTCGACCACCACCAGGTCACCCGGGCCCACCAGGTGGGCCAGCGCCCGGTAGCGGGTGGCGTACACGTCGCCGGAGGTGCGGCTCGCCGGCAGGATCGTGCCCAGCCCGCTGACCAGCGCCACCGCCCCCGCCGCCACGGCCAGCAGGCGCACCCGGCGGCGGGCGACCTCCGCCGGGTCCGCGACCGCAGTGGCCGTCCCCACCGCTGCCAGCATCCACAGCAGCGTCACCTGCGGGATCCAGAACTCCAGGTTCTCGGGGTTCCAGATCAGGAAGAACGCCGAGTACACCGCCAGCCACACGAGCAGGGGCAGGGCCAGCCGGCGGGCCGCGGGCGTCAGGTCGCGGCGGCGCCGGACGGCCCCCACCAGCGCCGCCACCAGCAGCGCGGCCCCGGCCACGGCCACCAGGACCATGACCCCGGCCGCAACCGGCGGGACGTGGCGGACCAGGAACGCCTCGTCGTCGAGCGACCGGCCGGGGAAGCGGGACGAGATGGTGTCCCGCACGGCGCCCAGCCGGAAGGCGAAGCTGCCCCCGATCAGCGCCCGCGTCGCCCCGAACGCCGCGTACGCGGGGGCGTCGGGCCGCAGGTGCCAGTAGCCGCTGTCCTGGGCGTAGCTGGTCAGCCAGTCGAGCGGCCGGACATCGAGGACGAACGCCAGCACCGCCCCGTAGGCCCCGGCCGTCACCGCCACGGCGCTGGCCCCGTAGGCGGCCAGCCTGGCCAGCGCCGTGCGGCGGTCGGCGCCCCGCACGATCACCACGACCACGACCACGCCGAAGAGCACGTTGCTCTGGCCCATCAGCACGGCCAGCCCGTTGAGCAGCCCGACGCCGGCCATCGCCCCGAGGCCCGGACGGGGCGTGGTCAGCACCAGCAGCGTCGCCAGCAGCAGCGCGAGCGGCAACATGTAGACCTCGACGGCCACGCTGTAGAGCCACGCGGCGCCCGAGAGGGCGGCGCCTGCGGTGGCCGCGGCGGCCGCACCCCGCCCCACGCCGGCCCGCCGGCGCAGCAGCGTCCACACCAGCGCCGCCGCACACGCGCCCGCCAGGGCGTTGAGCAACTCGACCCGGGGGAGCGGGTCGCCCCCCAGGCCGATGGCCCCGAGCGCGTTCAGCCACACCCGGGCCACCGCGTTGTAGGCCAGGTGGTGGGGGTGGTACAACGCGCCGCCACCGTCCTCGATGGCCAGCAGGTAGGTCGGCCCATCAGGGGTGAGGGCCGGGACGTGCGACAGCGTCAACGCGTAGACGAGCGTCGCCAGCCCCCCGACCGCGCCGGCCTCACCCCAGCCGCCGGGCGTGGGTCGACGAACGATACCGGCGTCGGCGTCGGTGCTCTCGGTGGCTGCCTCTGTCGCTACGGCGATGTTCTGTGCCGCCACCCAGCACCCCCAGGCTCCGGGGCACGCCGCCGCGCACCCCGGCGCGCACGTTACCGGGCGGTCGCCACCCCCGCGAATCGGCGGGCCGCGCCCCGGCGACCGTGGCCCAGCCGGGGGAAGACCGGGCCCGCCGCCGGCAGGCGGCCGTCGGGCCCCGCGGCCAGCCGGTCGGCCAGGCGGGCGGCCCCCTCGGGCACGACCGGCGCGACCGCGGCGGCGATCTCCCGGGCCGCGGCCAGCTGGCGGCCGAGCACCGCGTCGAGCTGGGCCGCGCGGGCGGGGTCGCGGGCCAGCGCCCAGGGCCGGGTCTCCTCCAGGTCCCGGTTGAGCGCCGCCACCGCCTCGACGATCAGCCCGGTCCCGCCCCGCAGGTCGAAGGCGGCCAGCGCCTCGGCCGTCCGCTCGGCCAGCCCCGCCACCGCCGCCACCGGCGGGCCGGCGGCGGCTGGGGGGACGGTGCCGTCGCCCCGCCGGGCCACCAGGGTGGCGATGCGCCCGGCCACGTTGCCGAGGCCCCCGGCCAGGTCCTCGTCGGCCCGGGCCACCAGCCGCTGGGGCGAGAAGGCGGTGTCGACGGTCGGGTGCACGTCCCGGGCGAACCACCAGCGCAGGGCGTCGAGCCCGTAGCGGGCGATCACGTCCCCGGGAGCGAGCCCGGCGCCCCCGCCCGCGGACTTCGACAGCTTGGCGCCCCCGGCGGTCAGGTAGGGGTGGACCCGGACCTCGTCGGGCGGCGGCTCGCCGGCCGAGGCCAGCACGGCCGGCCACAGCACGGCGTGGAAGCGGAGGATGCCCTTGCCGATGACGTGGACCCGGGACCCGCCGCCGTCCCACCAGCGCCGGTAGGCCGGCCCCGGCCCGCCCGGGTCGCCGTAGCCCAGCGCGCTGATGTAGTTGGCCAGCGCGTCGAACCACACGTACACGACCTGCCCGGGGTCGCCGGGGACCGGCACGCCCCACCCCCGGGCCCGGGCCGCCGACCGGGACACGCTCACGTCGTCGAGGCCCGCCCGCACGAACGCCAGCACCTCGTTGCGGAACGGCTCGGGCGCCACCCGCAGCCGCCCGCCGGCGATCAGGTCCTCGACCTGGTCCCGGTAGGCCGACAGGCGGAAGAACCAGTTGTCCTCCTCCACCCGCTCGGGCGGGCGGCCGTGCTCCGGGCACACGCCGCCGACCAGGGCACCCGGCGCCAGGAACTCCTCGCACCCCACGCAGTAGTCGCCGGCGTACGGGCGCCGGTAGAGGTCGCCCCGCTCGGCGACGGCCCGCCACAGCCGCTCGACCGCCGGCCGGTGGCGGGGGTCGGCGCTGGTCCGGACGAAGTCGTCGAACGACACGCCGAGGGCCGCCCCCAGCTCGACGAACCGGGCCGCGTTGGCGTCGACGAAGGCGCGGGTGTCCACGCCGGCCGCCTCGGCCGCCAGCACGTTCTTCTGGGCGTGCTCGTCGGTGCCGCCGAGCAGCCGCACGGACCCGGCCGGGCCGAGGGCGCGGCGGGCCCGGGCCGCCACGTCGGCCAGCACCAGCTCGTAGGCGTAGCCGAGGTGGGGCCGGGCGTTGACGAAGGGGATCGCCACGGTCAGGTAGCTGCGGGTGGGGGTCATGGTCGCTCCTGGGAACGGGCGACCCCGGGGGACCCCGGACGCCAGCGCCGCCGGCCCCGGGAGCCCCGGGGCCGCAGTCGGATCGCTAGCGCTGGTGGGCGCGCGCCGCCGGCCCCGTGGGGGGCCGCATCATCACGACGGTGGCGAGGGCGGTGCGCACGGGGCCCAGGCTACCGCCGGGCCCGGCGCCGCCCCGCCCGAAATGGCCGCCCGGGGCCCCGCGCTCTTACCCTGGTCCGGTGGCCGATGCCCGCTTCCTCCTGCGGCCCCGCTGGCTGCTGTCGCACGTGCTGGTCGTGCTGCTCGTCGTCACCATGGTGAACCTCGGCTTCTGGCAGCTGCGGCGCCTCGACCAGAAGCGCGACTACAACGCGCTGGTCGAGTCCCGTCGCGACCAGCCGGTCGTGGCCGTCGACAGCCTGCTCTCGCCGTCGTCCAGCCGCGCCGACGTCGACGGCCGGCGCTACCGCACCGTGACCGCCACCGGCACCTACGACACCGCGCACACGGTGATCGTGCGCAACCGCAGCCAGGGCGGGGTGCCCGGCGCCTGGCTGGTGACGCCCCTCCGTCTCGACTCGGGCGCCGCGGTCGGCATCGTCCGGGGCTTCGTCGGCTTCGACCAGGCCGGCAACCCCGTGCGGGCCGCCGCCCCCGGCGGCCGGGTGACCGTGCGGGGCCTGGTGGTCGACCCCCACCGCTTCGACGGCACCGCCCCCAAGGACCTCGCCCCGTTCCTGGCCCGCCACGGGGTGCTGCCCGGCGTGGTGCTGGCCCAGCGGTCGAGGCCGGCCGAGCCCCAGGGCGCCGACGTCGACGAGGCCACGCCGACCAGCATCATCGCCGTGCCGCCGCCCGAGCTGTCCGAGGGGCCCCACCTCAGCTACGCGTTCCAGTGGTTCACGTTCTCGCTGATCGCCGTCGTCGGCTACCCGATCATCCTGCGCCGGGTGATCATCCGCCGGGGCAAGGAGGTCGACGACGAGGCCGGCGACGGCGAGCCCGACCAGGCCGACGCGGCCGCGCCGCTGTCGGGCTGACCCGGCGAAGCCCACGCTACGTGTGCGTGTTGGCCGGATATGTAGCAGGCTGGGGCGATGCCCGAGTGGTTGCGCCGGCATGCGAAGCTGAGCCCGTGAACGGTCCGGCTCCCGGCTGACCAGCACGATGGCCGGCCAGCACACTCCCCGCATCGCGCTCGCCGCGTCGGCCGCGTTCCCCGAGGGCGCCGGCGGCGAGCCCCTGCTCGCCCGGGCCCTGGCCGACCGCGGCGCGGCGGCCGCCTGGGCCGTGTGGAACGACCCCGGGGTCGACTGGTCGGCCTTCGACCTCGTCGTGCTCCGGGCGACCTGGGACTACCCCGACCACATCGACGACTTCCGGGCCTGGCTGCGCTCGCCGGCGGTGGCGACCCGGCTGGTCAACCCGCCCAACCTGGTGCTCGGCAACCTGCACAAGGGCTACCTGGCCGACCTGGGCGACCTGGCGGTGCCGACGATCGTCGTCCCCCGGGGCATGACCGTCGACCTCGGCCGGCTCCGGTGGCGGGACTCGGTGGTCAAGCCGGCGATCGGCGTCGGCGGCTTCGGGGCCGTGCGGGCCACCGGCCAGGCCGACCTGGACAAGCTCACGCTCGACCCGAGCTCGGGCGTCGACGCCATCGTCCAGCCCTACCTCGGCGAGGTCGAGCGGCGGGGCGAGGTGTCGGTGGTGGTCATCGGGGGCGAGCCCACCCACGCCGTGCGCAAGGTCCCCGCCGAGGGCGAGTTCCGCATCCACGACCACTGGGGCGGCACGGTCTCGCCGGTCGAGCCCGGCCGGGGCGAGCTGGCCCTCACCCGGGACGTCCTGGCCACGCTGCCCCGCACCCCGGCCTACGCGCGGCTCGACCTGCTGCACGACGGCGAGCGCTGGCGGGTGGTCGAGCTGGAGCTGGTCGAGCCCTACCTGTGGTTCGAGGTCGAGCCGCCGGCCGCCGACCGCCTGGCCGGCGTGCTGATGGCCACCGCCGCCCGCCAGTCCTGAGCGACCGCCGGATGACCGGATAACGGCAGAGGACGCGGGGGCGCGCTGGTACCCTGCGCCCGATGTCCCACCCGTCCGACCCGCGCCTGCTCGTGCTGCACGGCCTGCGGATCAAGGGCGTCGCCGTGCCGGCCACCGTGGCCGAGACGACGGGCCTGGCCGAGGCCGAGGTCGCCGAGCACCTGGCCGCGCTGGCGGGGGAGGGGCTGGTCGTCGAGCGCACCGGCGCCCTGGTCGGCTGGTCGCTCACGGCCGCCGGCCGCGACGAGCACGACCGGCTGGTGGGCGACGAGGTGGACGCGGCCGGCGCCCGGCCCGCCCTCCGCCACGCCTACGAGGACTTCCGGGCCCTCAACGGGGCCGCGCTCGACGCCTGCAGCCGCTGGCAGGTGCGCGACGTCGAGGGTCGGCCGGTGGTCAACGACCACGGCGACGCGGGTTACGACGCCGACGTGGTGGCCGACCTGGCCGAGATCGAGCGCCGGGCCCACCCCGTGTGCGACGACCTGGCCGGCACCCTCGACCGCTACGCCGGCTACGGCGAGCGGCTCCACCACGCGGTCGAGCGGGTCGAGGCGGGTGAGGGCGACTGGTTCACCCGGCCGCTCATCCCCAGCTTCCACACCGTCTGGTTCGAGCTGCACGAAGACCTGATCACCACCCTCGGGATCGACCGCAGCGACGAGGCCGACCCCGAGACCGAGACCACCCCCACGGGAGCGTCCTAGACATGGGCACCGCGCGCTTCGGCAAGGTCCTCACCGCCATGGTCACGCCGTTCACCGACGGCGGCGACCTCGACCTCGACGGGGCCGCCGCCCTGGCCCGCTGGCTGGTCGCCCAGGGCAACGACGGCCTGGTGCTGGCCGGCACGACCGGCGAGGCCCCCACGCTGACCGACGACGAGAAGGTCGCCCTGTGGCGGGCCGTCCGCGACGCCGTCGACGTGCCGCTGCTCGCCGGCAGCGGCAGCTACGACACCCGCCACTCGGTCGAGCTGTCCCGCCGGGCCGCCGAGACCGGCGTCGACGGCCTGCTGGTGGTGTCGCCTTACTACAACCGGCCGCCCCAGGCCGGCATCGAGGCCCACTTCCGGGCCGTGGCCGCCGCCACCGACCTGCCGGTGGTCATGTACGACGTGCCCAGCCGCACGGCGCGGGCCATCGCCGTCGACACCATCGTCCGGCTCGCCACCGAGGTGCCGAACATCGTCGGGCTCAAGGACGCCCGGGGCAACCCCGGCGAGGCCGCCCGCATCGTGGCCGGGGCGCCGCACGACTTCGACCTCTACTCCGGCGACGACTCCCTGACGCTGGCCCTGCTGGCCGTGGGCGCGGTGGGCGTCGTCGGCGTCTGCACCCACTGGAGCGCCGGGCTCCACGCCGAGATGATCGCCGCCCACGGCAAGGGCGACATCGAGGCCGCCCGCGAGATCAACGCCCGGCTCGGCCCGTCGTTCGCGGTCGAGACCAGCGAGACCTGGGTCCACACCGGTGCGGCCAAGGCGGCGCTCGAGCTGCTGGGCCGGCCGGCGGGGCCCTGCCGGCTGCCGCTGCCGCCGCTCGGCGACGACGTGCGGTCGGCTGTGCGCCGGGTCCTCGACGGTCTGGGCCTGACCGAGCCGGCGGCGCCGTGACCGCCCCCGTCCGCATCACGTTCCTCGGGGGGCTGGGCGAGATCGGGCGCAACTGCGCCTGCATCGAGGTCGAGGGGCGCATCCTCCTGCTCGACGTCGGCCTCATGTTCCCCGAGCTGGACATGCTCGGCGTCGACCTGGTGCTGCCCGACTTCACCTATCTCCGCGAGAACGCGGACCGGGTCGACGGGGCCATCATCACCCACGGCCACGAGGACCACATGGGCGGCCTCAGCTACCTGCTGCGGGAGATGTCGTTCCCCATCTACTCCTCGCCGCTCACCCTCGGCCTGGCCCGCAACCGCATCGAGGAGGCGGGCGTCCTCGACCGCACCGAGCTGATCCCCGTCCACGACGGCGAGCGCCGTCGCATCGGCCCCTGCGACGTCGAGTTCATCCCGGTCACCCACTCGGTGCCCCACGGCTTCGCCACCGCCTTCCACACGCCCCAGGGCACCATCCTCCACACCGGGGACTTCAAGCTCGACCTCACGCCGGTCGACGGCCGGCTCACCGACCTCGGGCGCATGGGCGCGCTGGCCTCGGGCGAGGGCATCCGGCTGCTGCTCAGCGACTCGACCAACGCCGACGAGCCCGGCCACGCCCGCAGCGAGACCTCGGTGGGCAAGGTGCTCTACCACCTGTTCCACGAGCACGAGGGCCGGCGCATCGTCATCGCCTGCTTCGCCAGCCACATCCACCGGGTCCAGCAGATCGCCGACGCCGCCATCAGCTTCGGCCGCAAGGTGGCGACGCTGGGGCTGTCGATGAAGAAGAACGTGCGGCTGGCCCGGGAGATGGGGCTGCTCCACATCCCCGACCACGCCCTGGTCGACATCGACGACGTGCGCGACCTGCCCCCCGGGCAGGTGTGCGTGATCTCCACCGGCAGCCAGGGCGAGCCGATGTCGGCGCTCACGCTCATGGCCGAGCGCAACAACCGCTGGCTGGAGCTCAACGCCGACGACACGGTCATCCTCTCCTCGCACCCCATCCCGGGCAACGAGATGAACGTGTCCAAGGTCATCGACGGGCTGGTGCGGCTGGGGGCCGAGGTCGTGCACTCGGGCATCGCCGACGTCCACGCCTCGGGCCACGCCAAGCAGGAGGAGCTCAAGACCCTGCTGTCGATCGTGCAGCCCGACTGGTTCGTGCCGGTGCACGGCGAGTACCGCCACCTGGTGGCCCACGCCCGGCTGGCCCGGTCGATGGGCGTGGTGCCCGACGACCACGTGCTCATCTGCACCGACGGCGACCAGCTGGTGCTGGACGACGACGGGCTGCGGCTCGACGCCCAGGTGCCGGCCGGGTTCCTCTACGTCGACGGCATCATCGGCGACGTCGGCCACGGGGTGCTGCGCGACCGGCGGGTGCTGGCCGAGGAGGGCGTGGTCGTCGTGGTCGTGACCGTCGACGTGAGCAACGGCGCCATCCTGCTCGGGCCCGAGATCATCACCCGGGGCTGGGTCTACGCCCCCGAGGCCGAGCCGTTGCTGGCCGAGTGCGCCGAGGAGGTGCGCCAGGCCATCAAGGAGTCCTTCGCCACCGGGGCCATCGACATCGAGGCGCTCCAGCGGGTGGTGCGCCGGGCCGCCGGCCGGTTCGTCAACGAGACGACCAAGCGGCGGCCGATGATCGTGCCGGTCGTGATGGAGGCGTAGGGGCCCGGTTGCCCGAGCTCCCCGAGGTCGAGACCATCCGCCGCCAGCTGGAGCCGCTGGTGGTCGGCCGGACGCTGGGGGAGGCCTGGGCCTTCCCCCACCCCAAGTTCACCCCGGCGCTGGAGGCGGCCGGCGCCACGGTCGGCGGGGTGGCCCGGCGGGGCAAGTACCTGCTGCTGGCGCTGGACGGCGGCGAGCGCGAGCTGATCGTCCACCTGGGCATGACCGGGTCGCTGCGGGTGCGGCCGGCGGGCGACGCCGGCGACGCCTACGTGCGGGCATGGTGGGCGCTCGACGGCGGGGACGGGGCGCTGGAGTATCGGGACGTGCGCCGCTTCGGCCGCCTGGCCGTGGCGGTGGGCGGCCGGTACGCGGGCACGCTGGCCGTCCAGGGCCCGGACGCGCTCGACCCCGCGTTCGGCCCCGACGACCTGTGGCGGGCCCTGCGCTCCAGCCGGCGGGCCGTGAAGACCCAGCTGCTCAGCCAGCGGCCGCTGGCCGGGGTGGGCAACATCTACGCCGACGAGGCGCTGTGGCGGGCCCGCATCCACCCCGCGTCCCGCCGGGTGAGCCGGGCCCAGGCCGCCGACCTGCTGGCCGCTCTCCGGGCGGTGATGACCGCCAGCATCCGCTACGGCGGCACCACGCTCACCGACTACCGCACGGTCGAGGGCCGGCCGGGCCGCAACCAACAGCGCCTGGAGGTCTACGGCCAGGGCGGCCTGCCGTGCCCCCGGTGCGGCACCCCGCTGCGCTCGGCCACGCTCGACGCCCGCACCGCCACCTGGTGCCCGACCTGCCAGCGGCGGTGACTGCTACTCGTCCCGGCGGTGGACCTGGCGGGCGCCGGCCTGGTCGCGGGCCAGCACGATCATCTGGTCGACGTTGACGTGGCCGGGCCGGGAGGCGACCCAGCGGACGCACTCGGCCACGTCCTCGGCGGTCAGCGGGGTCACGCCCCGGTAGACGGCGGCCGCCCGCTCCTCGTCGCCGCCGAAGCGCACCAGGCTGAACTCGGTCTCGACCATGCCCGGGTCGATCTCGCTCACCCGCACCGGCCGGCCCAGCAGCTCCTGGCGCAGCACGCCCATGACCGCCCGCACGCCGAACTTGGCCGCGTTGTAGCCGGCGCCGTTGGGGTAGGGCTCGTGGCCGGCGATCGAGCCGATCGTGACCACCTGGCCGTCGCCGCTGGCCTCGAGCCGCCCGAGCAGCGCCCGGGTGACCCGGACCACGCCCAGCACGTTGGTCTCGTACATGCCCCGCCAGTCGTCGTCGTCGGCCTCGGCCACGGTGGCCCAGCCGAGGGCGCCGCCGGCGTTGTTGACCAGCAGCCGGCACTCGGGCACGGCCGCGGCCAGGGCGTCGACCGAGGCCTGGTCGGTGACGTCGAGCGGGAGCGCCCGGGCCCGCCCGCCGATCTCGGCGGCCAGCGCCTCCACCCGGTCCGCCCGCCGGGCGCCGACGACCACGTCCCAGCCGTCGCCGGCCAGCGCCCGGGCCGCCGCCGCCCCGATCCCCGAGCTGGCCCCGGTCACCACCGCCACGCCCCTCGCCGTGCCGGATGCCCGCTGATCGTCGACCATCCGCCCAACCTAGGGGGCGGCGGGTCATGATGTCCTCGGCGGGTGGGCCGGCGTGTCCCTGTGGCGGGTGTGGCTGCTGGTACCGTTGTGGCCATTGTGACGACGCGTAGCTCTTCCCGCTCGCGCTCGCGCTCCCGCTCGGGCAAGTCCTCCCGGTCGACCTCCACCCGCCGATCGCCGGCCAAGCGCGCCCCGGCCCGGGGTCGGGGCCGGGCCCAGCCCACGCTCAGCGCCCGCGCCGGACATGCGCTGGGCGGCGTGCTGCGCCGCCACGCGGACGACGTCGCCGGCCTCATCCTCGTCGGCCTCGGCATCGTGTGCGGGCTCGGCATCTACGGCGGCGCCGGCGGCCCGGCCGGTAGGGCCATCGGCGACGGCGCCGGCTCGGCCCTCGGCCTGCTCCGCTACGTGCTCCCGGCGGCCCTCGTCGCGGGGGGCGCCGCGCTCATCCTCGTGCGGCCCCGCCCGCCGGCCGAGGGCGAGGGCGACGAGGCCGAGCGCCCCTCCATCGCCGCCCACGTGGGCGTGGGCACCACGCTGCTGGTCCTGACCTCCGCCGGCCTGCTCCACCTGGCCGGGGGCAGCCCCGACTTCTCGTCCCCCGACCGCGACCTGCGAGACGCCGGCGGCTGGCTGGGCGTGGCCGTCGGCCGGCCCCTGTCGTCGCTGCTCGGCACCGTGGGGGCCACCGCCGTGCTGGCCGTGCTGGCGCTGGCCGGCCTGGTCGTGCTCACCCGCACCCCGCTGCGCGACGCCGCCGACCGCACCGTGGCCGGCGTGCGCCCGCTCACCCAGGGCGTCACCCGGCGCCTGGCCACCCTGTTCCGCCTGCCGGTCGACCGAGGCGAGGTGGTCCCCGACGAGATCGACCCCGCGCTGGTCCCCGACGAGGACACGCTGGTCGAGCCGCCCGAGCCCGACGACACCGCCCGCGACGCGCCCCCGGCACGGGCCCGGCGGCGCAAGCCCCGCTTCGTCATCCCCGAGGACGACGAGGCCCCCGTCGAGCAACTGGAGATCGCCCTCGGCCCGGCCGGGCGGCCCTCCCAGTGGAAGCTGCCGGCGATCACCCTGCTCACCCGGTCCGGCAGCCAGCAGGTCGACCGGCGGGTCATCGAGGAGACCGGCCGCACGCTGGAGAAGGCGCTGGCCGACCACGGGGTCGAGACCCGGCTGGTCGGCATGGTCGTCGGCCCCACCGTCACCCGCTACGAGCTCGAGCTGGGGCCGGGGGTCAAGGTCAACCGGGTCACCAGCCTCCACAAGGACATCGCCTACGCCATGGCGACGCCCGACGTGCGCATCCTGGCCCCCATCCCCGGCAAGCAGGCCATCGGCATCGAGGTGCCCAACGCCCGCCGCCAGATCGTGGGCCTGGGCGACATCCTGGTCAGCGAGGACGCCCGCCGGGCCACCCACCCGCTCGAGGTGGCGGTGGGCCGCGACATCAACGGCCGGTCGATCATGATCAACCTGGCCGCCATGCCCCACGTGCTCATCGCCGGCGCCACCGGGGCCGGCAAGTCGAGCTGCCTCAACTCGCTGATCACGTCGGTGCTCATGCGGTCGACGCCCGACCAGGTGCGCATGATCCTGGTCGACCCCAAGCGGGTCGAGATGGGCCAGTACGACCGGCTGCCCCACCTGCTCACCCAGGTGGTGACCAACCCCAAGAAGGCGGCGAACGCCCTGGCCTGGGCAGTCAAGGAGATGGAGCGGCGCTACGACCTGCTGGCCGAGGTCGGCTTCCGCGACATCACGGGCTACAACGCCGCGGTCGACAAGGGCGACCTCGACCACGACGGCAAGGCCGCCATCAGCGGCTATGTCGACGACGACGGCGACGGGGAGAGCGACAGCGCCGCGTCCGGGCGTGAGTACCCCCGCCTGCCCTTCATCCTCGTGGTCATCGACGAGCTGGCCGACCTCATGATGGTGGCGGCCCGCGATGTCGAGGAGTCGATCGCCCGGCTGGCCCAGATGGCCCGGGCCGTCGGCATCCACCTGGTCATCGCCACCCAGCGGCCCTCGGTCAACGTGATCACGGGCCTCATCAAGGCCAACGTCCCCGCCCGCATCGCCTTCGCGGTGTCGTCGGTGACCGACAGCCGGGTCATCCTCGACCAGGGGGGCGCCGAGCGGCTGGTGGGCAAGGGCGACATGCTCGTGCTCGACGGCGGCTCGTCGGTGCCCCGCCGCATCCAGGGCGCCTGGGTCACCGAGGACGAGGTCCGCAAGGTGGCCGCGGTGTGGAAGCGCCAGGCGCCCGACGTCCGCTTCGACGACACCGTCCAGGGCAGCGACGACGCGGGGCCCGGGGGCGGCCCCGGCGGCGGGGGCGACGGCGACGACGACGACCTGCTGTGGCAGGCCATGGAGCTCGTGGTGCGCAGCCAGCTGGGGTCGACGTCGATGCTCCAGCGCAAGCTGCGGGTGGGCTTCGCCCGGGCCGGGCGGCTCATGGACCTGCTCGAACAGCGGGGTGTGGTGGGGCCGTCCGAGGGCTCCAAGGCCCGGGCCGTTCTCATGACCGTCGACGAGCTCGATGACCTGGTCGACGAGTCCGCCTGACCTGACCCCTGGTCAGGCGGGAAAGGTGCGTTCGGATGCACGCTGGGAGGCGTTAGCGTCGGGCCCCATGGAAGCCATCTCGGACTCGTCGTCCCCCTCCGACGCCTCCGTCGCATTCGCACCCCCGCCCGCGGCCCGGGCCGTCGACGCGGTCAAGACGTATGGTTCCGGGCACACCGCCGTCGTCGCCCTGGGTGGCGTGACGGTCGACATCCCGACCGGCCACTACACCGCCATCATGGGCCCCTCGGGGTCGGGCAAGTCGACCCTCATGCACTGCATGGCCGGCCTCGACTCGCTCACCTCCGGCCAGGTGTTCGTCGGCGACCAGGACCTCGGCACCCTCTCGGAGGACCAGCTGACCCTGCTGCGCCGCGACCGCATCGGCTTCGTGTTCCAGGCGTTCAACCTGGTCCCGACGCTGACCGCGGGCGAGAACATCTCGCTCCCGCTCACCCTGGCCGGCCGCAAGCCCGACCAGGCCTGGCTCGACACGGTCATCGACACCACCGGCCTGCGCGACCGGCTGTCGCACCGCCCCAGCGAGCTGTCGGGCGGCCAGCAGCAGCGCGTGGCCGTGGCCCGGGCCCTGGCCAGCCGGCCGGCGATCATCTTCGCCGACGAGCCCACCGGCAACCTCGATTCCCGGTCCGGCGCCGAGATCCTCGACTTCATGGGCCGCGCCGTGCGCGACATGGGCCAGACCATCGTCATGGTCACCCACGACCCGGTGGCCGCCTCCTACGCCGACTCGGCCCTGTTCCTGGCCGACGGCCTGATCGTCGACCGGATGGCCGACCCCACCGCCGAGCGGGTCCTCGACCGGCTCAAGCGCTTCGGGGAGTAGGCGTGCTCAAGGTTGCCCTCCGGGGCCTGTGGGGCCACAAGCTCCGGCTCATCATCACCTTCATCGCCGTGGCGCTGGGCGTGGCCTTCATCGGCGGCGTGCTGGTGCTGACCGACACGATGAACCGGGCGTTCGACGACCTGTTCGCCAACGTCTACAAGGACACCGACGCGGTCGTCCGCTCCGACCAGAAGGTCGACAGCGACTTCGGCCCCGAGATCCGGGGCAACATCGACGAGTCGCTGGTGAAGACCGTCCAGGGCGCGCGCGGCGTGTCCGAGGCCGAGGGCAACGTCGGGGGCTTCGCCCGGGTCATCGACCGCAACGGCGACCCCGTGGGCAACCCGGGCATGGGCGCCCCGACGCTCGGCGGCAACTGGAACGAGGTCGACGCGCTCAACCCGTTCAACATCTCCGCCGGCCGCCCGCCCAGCTCGGAGGGCCAGGTGGTCATCGACAAGAAGACGGCCGACGACACCGGCTTCGGCCCGGGCGACAAGATCCGGGTCCAGACCCGCGACGGCGTGAACACCTTCGAGGTCAGCGGCGTCGCCCGCTTCGGCACCCAGGACAGCCCCGGCGGGGCCAGCTACGTGCTGTGGACGCTGCCGTCCGCCCAGCGGCTGATGGGCGAGCCGGGCAAGGTGTCCACCGTCGCGGCCACCGCCGAGAGCGGGGTCAGCCAGGAACAACTGGCCAGGAACATCCGCGAGGTCCTGCCCAAGGGCTCGAACACCCAGGTGATCACGGGCAAGGAGATCATCAACGAGACCCAGGACACCATCAAGTCCGGCCTGCGGTTCCTCACGGTGTTCTTCCTGATCTTCGCCATCATCGCCGTGGTCGTGGGCTCCTTCGTGATCTACAACTCGTTCACGATCATCGTGGCCCAGCGCACCCGGGAGATGGCGCTGCTACGGGCGGTCGGGGCCCGGCGCAAGCAGGTGCGGCGGGCGGTGCTGGCCGAGGCCGTCATCGTGGGGCTCGTGGGCAGCGCCGTCGGCTTCCTCGCCGGCCTCGGCATCGCCACGTTCCTGGCCACGCTGCTCTCCGTACCCGAGGGCGCGCTGGCCATCGTGCCCAGCTCGCTGATCACCGCGATCGCCACGGGCGTCATCGTCACCGTGTTCTCGGCGCTGCTGCCCGCCTGGCGGGCCTCCCGGGTGCCGCCGCTGGCGGCCATGCGCGAGGTGGCGGTCGACACCACCGGCCGGTCGCGGGTGCGCCTGACCATCGGCCTGGTGCTGATGGTGCTGGGGGTGGCCCTGGTGCTGGTCGGGGCGTTCGGCGCCAGCCCGGCCCAGGTCGGCATCGGCGTGGCCCTGGCCTTCCTGGCCATCCTGTTCCTGGCGCCCACGCTGGCCCGCCCGGTCGGCAACGCGCTGGGCGCCCCGGTGGCCCGGCTGCGGGGCGTGGCCGGCCAGCTGGCCCGCGACAACGCGGCCCGCAACCCCCGCCGCACCGCCAGCACCGCCGCCGCACTCACGATCGGCGTGGGGCTGGTCAGCTTCATCCTCATCATCAACTCGTCGATCCGGGCCTCGTTCGACAAGACGCTGGAGGAGAACTTCGGCGGCGACTTCGTGGTCGACTCCGGCACCTTCGGCGCCGTCGGCATGCCGCCCAGCGTGGCCCGCAAGATCGGCGCGCTGCCCGACGTGAAGCTGGCCGCGCCCATCCGCTTCCAGCCCGCCTTCGTCAACGGCAAGGGCACGACGGTGACCGGGTCCGACCCCGGCATCTTCGACATGCTCGACATCAAGCTCATCCACGGCTCGGGCGACCTGGGCCAGGGCGACGTCGTGGTGAGCAAGACCGAGGCGGCCGCCAAGCACCTGAAGGTGGGCGACACGATCACGCTGGCGTTCATCGACGACGCCCGCCTCCGGGGCCGGCCCGGTGCGGCCGCGCCCAAGGCCCGGGTGGCCGGCATCTCCGAGGCGGGGCCGACCGGCGGCATCGGCAACTACACGGTCGGCCTGGCCGACTTCGACGCCGCCGTGCCCAACCCGACCGACGTCCAGGTCTTCGTCCAGCTCAAGCCGGGCGTGACCGTGGCCGAGGCCGAGCCGACGATCAAGCGCACGATCGACGAGGCCGGCCTGGCCGCCACCGCCAAGGTGCAGAGCGTCGACGAGTACAAGGACCAGATCGGCAGCCAGCTCAACGTCTTCCTGGTCATCATCGGCGCCCTGCTGGTGCTGGCCCTGATCATCGCCATGCTCGGCATCGTCAACACCATCGTGCTGTCGGTGCTGGAGCGCACCCGCGAGCTGGGCCTGCTACGGGCCGTCGGCATGCGGCGACGACAGGTCCGGGCCGCGGTGCGGTGGGAGTCGGCGATCATCTCGCTGTTCGGCACCGTGCTCGGGCTGGCCGTGGGCATCCTCGGCGGCTGGGGCATCGTGCGGGCGCTGCGGGACGAGGGCTTCCAGGTGTTCCAGCTGCCGATCGTGTTCCTGCTGCTCGTCTCGGCGGCCGGGGTGCTGGCCGGCCTGTTCGCGGCGCTGCTCCCCGCCTGGGCGGCGGGCCGGATGAACGTGCTCGACGCCATCAACACCGAGTGACCGGCGCCGCGTGATGCGTGCATTCATCGGCGCGTCACCTGGCCGTTGCTCAGCGTAGGATCCCGGCCGTGGAGCTGGGGGCGGCAGACCTCGTGGTTCGGGCCCGGGAGGGCGACCAGGGCGCCTGGGGCGACCTGGTCGACCGCTACCTGGGCATGGTCCACGCCATCTGCCGCGGCTACCACCTGGGCGGCGAGGACGCCGCCGACGTCAACCAGGTCGTGTGGCTGCGCCTGGTCGAGCACCTGGGCCGCATCCGCAGCCCGGACGCCATCGGCGGCTGGATCGCCGCCACCGCCCGCAACGAGTGCGTGCGGGTGCTGCGGTCGTCGGGGCGCACGGTGCCGGTCGAGGAGGCCGACCTCGACGGGCTCGAGGGCGGCGCCGGCGGCCCGGTCGACCTGGGCCTGCTGGTGTACGAGCGGGACCGGGTGCTGATGTCGGCCTTCGGCTGCCTGGACGACCGCTGCCAGCGGCTGCTCCGCCTGCTCATGGCCGATCCGCGGCCCTCCTACGGCGAGATCGGGGCGGCCCTCGACATGCCGGTGGGCAGCATCGGGCCCACCCGGGCCCGCTGTCTCGAACAGCTGCGGCGGCTGATGCCATGAGTGCGGTCCCCCTACCACCGCTGCCCGACGACGAGGTCGTCGAGGCCGAGCTGCGGCGGCTGCTGGCGCTGGCCGACCCGGTGCCGGCCGGCTGGCGGGAGATGGCCGTCGCCTGCGGGGCCTGGCTGGCCCTGGACGGCGAACCCGCGGCGCTGGCCTACGACTCGGTGGCGAACCGGGAGCGGCCGCTCGACGGGACGCGGCTGGCCGCGGTCACCATGCGCGAGCTGCGGTTCACCGGGGCGCTCGGCGACATCGACCTCGAGCTCGACGTGGGCACCGACCGGGTCCGCCTGCGGGGGCGGCTGACGCCGCCGGGCCCGGCCGAGGTCACGGTGGCCTGGCCCACCGGCCGGCGGGAGGCGGCCGCCGACCACCGGGGCACGTTCCACGCCGAGGACCTGCCCCGCCAGCCGTTGTGCCTGCTGGTGGCGGGCGAGGAGCCGACGAAGACGGGCTGGATCGTCCCCTGAGGCGCACGGTCGATGGGAGCGGTGCCACCGGCGGCCAGTAGCCTGCTGGAATGTCCCGCTCGTTCTGGGTCGAGACCCTGGGCTGCCCCAAGAACCAGGTCGACTCGGACAAGCTGACGGGCACCATGCTGGCCGGCGGGCTGGTCCCGGCCGCCGGGCCCGAGGGTGCCGACCTCGTCGTCGTCAACACCTGCGCCTTCATCGAGGAGGCCCGCCAGGAGTCGATCGACACCGTCCTCGCCCTGGCCGACCGCAAGGCCGACGGCGCCGAGCTGGTCGTCACCGGCTGCCTAGCCGAGCGCTACGGCGGCGAGCTGGCCGCCGCCCTGCCCGAGGCCGACGCGGTGGTGGGCTTCGGCGTGCCGGTCACGCTGGGCGTGACCCGGTCGAGCCGGGCCCCGGCCCTCGACCTGCTCAACCTGCCCCGGCCCCCGCACGCCGCCCCCTGGGCCTACGTGAAGGTGGCCGAGGGCTGCGACCGGGCCTGCGGCTTCTGCGCCATCCCGACGTTCCGGGGCCGCCAGCGCAGCCGGGAGCCAGAGGCGATCGTGGCCGAGGTCGAGGCGCTGGCCGCGTCGGGCGTGCGCGAGGTCGTGCTGGTGGCCCAGGACCTGGCCGCCTACGGCCGCGACCAGGGCCGGGGCGAGCGGCGCATCGTCCCGGTGATGGCCGAGGTCGGCGCCCGGGTCGACCGGGTGCGCCTGCTCTACCTCTACCCGTCCGACCTCACCCACGCCCTGATCGACGCCGTGTGCGCCTCGGGCGTCCCCTACTTCGACCTCTCGCTCCAGCACACCTCGGCGCCGTTGCTGCGGCGCATGCGGCGCTGGGGCGACGGCGACCGCTTCCGGCGCCGGATCGACGCCATCCGGGCCCGCCAGCCCGACGCCGCCTTCCGGTCCAGCTTCATCGTCGGCTACCCGGGCGAGACCGAGGCCGACCACGACGACCTGCTGGCCTTCGTCGACGACGCCCAGCTCGACTGGGCCGGGTTCTTCGCCTACAGCGCCGAGGACGGCACCTACGCGGCCGGCCTCGACGGCCGGGTCACCCCGGGCCTGGTGGCCGAGCGGCTGGCCGAGCTGCGGGAGCGCCAGGACGGGATCACCGCCCGCCGGCGCGACGCGCTCATCGGCGAGGTGATCGAGGTGCTGGTCGACGCCCCCGGGGTGGCCCGCGGCCACCGGGAGGCGCCCGAGATCGACGGCATCGTGGCCGTCCCCGCGGACCTCCCGGTGGGCGGGCTGGTCAAGGTGCGGGTGGACGGCGCGGCCGGCCCCGATCTCGAGGCGAGCCCGGTCTAGGTGCGCGTGGCCACGTCCTTCGGCCCCTCGGCCCTGGCCACCCCGGCCAACGCCGTCACCGTCACCCGGCTGGTGCTGGCGCCCGCCCTGTGGGCGCTGATCGTGGCGACCGGGCCGTCCTACGTGTCGCTGACGCTGTGGGTCGTGCTGGCGTCGACGGACGGCCTCGACGGCTGGCTGGCCCGGCGCATGGGCACGACCCGCTCGGGCGCCTTCCTCGACCCGCTGGCCGACAAGGCGCTGGTGCTGGGGGCGATGTGGGCGATCGTGGCCATCGACGGCTTCTGGTGGCTGCCGGTGGCGCTGATCACCCTGCGCGAGGTCGTGATCTCGGCCTTCCGGTCCTACTGGGGCCGGCGGGGCCTGGCGGTGCCGGCCCGGTTCTGGGCCAAGGTGAAGACGGTGGTGCAGTCGGTGGCGGTGGGCATGGCGCTCGCCCCGCCGCTGGTCGAGAGCCAGCCGTGGATGATCGCCACCGCGCTGTGGCTGGCCGTGGGGCTCACGCTCTTCACCGGCGCCCAGTACCTGGCGGAGGGCAGCCGGGCCACCGCGTCCGGGGGCGTCCGGGCCTGACCGGAGGACAGGGGAGAGGGACGACAGATGCGAGCTGAGGTCGTGGCCGTGGGCACGGAGCTGCTGCTGGGCCAGATCGTGGACACCAACTCGGCCTGGCTGGGCGAGCACCTGGCCGTGGCCGGGATCGACCGCACCCACGGCCAGGTCGTGGGCGACAACCTCGACCGGATCGTGGCCGCGCTGGAGCTGGCGCTGTCCCGGTCCGACGCGGTGATCGTGTGCGGCGGCCTCGGGCCCACCCAGGACGACATCACCCGGGACGCCATCGCCCGGGTCATGGGCGTGCCGCTGGTGACCGACGACGACGTGGCCGACCGCATCCTCGAGATGTTCGCCGGGCGGGGCCGGCGCATGCCGGCCAACAACCTGCGCCAGGCCCAGGTGCCGCAGGGGGCGACCGCCATCGCGGACCCCCAGCCCGGCACCGCCCCCGGGCTGATCTGCCCGGTGGGCGACAAGGTGATCTACGCCGTGCCCGGCGTGCCCAACGAGATGGTCGAGATCATGACCGGCGCCGTGCTGCCCGACCTGATCCGGCGGGCCGGGACGGTGGCGGTGATCCGCTCCCGCACGCTGCGCACCTGGGGCGAGAGCGAGTCGGGCCTGGCCGAGCGGCTGGCGGACCACATGGCCGAGCTCGACGCCATCGGCGCCATCGGTCCCGGCGCCCCCACGCTGGCGTTCCTGGCCAGCGGCATCGAGGGCATCAAGGTCCGGATCACGGTGAAGGCCGACGACGACCTGACGGCCGACGAGCAGCTGGCGGCCGAGGAGAAGGTCGTGCGCGAGCTCGTGGGCGAGCTCGTCTTCGGCGTCGACGACGAGGGCATGGAGCACGCGGTTGCCCACCGGCTGGTCGAGCGGGGGGTCACGCTGGCGGTCGCCGAGTCGCTGACCGGGGGCCTGGTGGCGTCGCGGCTGGTCAACGTGTCCGGGGCCAGCGAGTGGTTCCGGGGCGGGGTGGTCTCCTACGCGAGCGACGTGAAGTTCTCGCTGCTCGGCGTGCCCGAGGGCCCGGTGGTGTCGGCCGAGGCGGCGGGGGCGATGGCCGAGGGCGTGCGCCGGCTGCTGGGCGCCGACGTGGGCCTGGCGGTCACCGGCGTGGCGGGCCCCGACCCCCAGGAGGGCCAGCCGCCGGGCACGGTGTTCATGGCCGTGGCGGCGGGCGACGGCCCGCCGACGACCGTGCGGGTCACGCTCCCCGGCGACCGCCCCCGGGTCCGCCAGTTCGCCTGCATCTCCCTCCTCGACCTCCTACGGCGCACGCTGTAGCCGGTAGGTGGGGTTGAGGATCGCCAGCCGGCCGCCCCGCTCGCCCACCATCCCCGTGGCCCGCAGCCGGGTGCCGACGTCGATGCCCGGCACCCGGCGGCGGCCGAGGAAGATCACCGACACCGCGCCGGTCCCGTCGGCCACGATGAGCTCGACGGCCGGCACGTCGCCGAGCGGGCGCACCCGCAGCGACCGGACCACGCCCTCGACCGTGGCCGGCTCCCGCCACCGCAGGGTCCCGATCGGGCGCACGCCGTCGCCGTTGCCGCCGGCGCCGGTCGAGGCGTCCTCGGGGCCGCCGTCGCCGTCGCCGTCCCGGCCGTTGCCGGCCGCCGCGCCGGCCACCAGCACCGGCGCGTCCATCGGCGCCCGCCGGCGGGCCTGGGCCCGGGTGGCCCCGAAGTGGAACGGCACCACGGTCACGTTGGCGTGGGGCAGCATCGAGACCTCCCGCACGATGGCGTCCGCCGTCTGGTCGTGCAGCAGCCGGTGCCAGACGCCCCGGTACTTGCGGCCCGGCATGAGCACGGTCACCTCGGTCTCGCCGTCGGCCAGGTCGGCGGCGACCGTCTCCACCGCCGCCCGGGTGATGCGGCGGTCGGGGCAGGCGACGACCTCCAGCGGCACCCGCACCAGGTCGGACGCGATCCAGGTGTCCCGCAGGACGTCCGCCTGGTGGGGGTCGGCGGCGATGTGCACGGCCCGCAGCTCGTCGGGCGTGAGCGTCCGGGCGTACTGGATCGCCCGGGCGGCGGCCACGTCCAGCCGGTCGATGAACAGCAGCACCACGTGGCGCCGCAGGATGGGGGCGGCGATGGCCTGCGGGATGTCCTGGGCCAGCTCGGCGTCCTCGGTCGCGTACTGGCGGGCCAGCCGCACCAGGAACACGACCATGAACGGCACCAGCACGACGACGATGTAGGCGCCGTGGGTGAACTTGGTGACGGCGATGACGACGTCCACGATCAGCGACAGCACCGCCCCGATGCCGTTGATCACCAGGCCCCGGCGCCAGTGCGGCTCGCGGTGGGTGACGTGGTGGCGGGCCATCCCGGCCTGCGACAGCGTGAACGAGGTGAACACGCCGATGGCGTAGAGCGGGATCAGCCGGTCGACCTTGGCCCCGGTCGCCACCACCAGCACGACGGCGCAGACGGCCAGGAACAGGATCCCGTTGGAGAACACCAGCCGGTGGCCCCGCTTGGTGAGCTGGCGGGGCATGAAGTTGTCGCCGGCGTGGAAGCTGGCCAGCCTCGGGAAGTCGGCGAAGCTGGTGTTGGCCGCCAGCACCAGGATGAGCATGGTCCCGGCCTGGAGGGCGTAGAACAGCGCCCGGCCGGCGCCGCCGCCGTAGACCAGGTCGCCGATCTGGGCGATCACGGTCGGCGTCCCCTCGGCGAACGGCACGACGTGCATGTGGCCGGCCAGCACCGACAGTCCGAGGAACATGACCCCGAGCGCCGAGCCCATGATCACCAGCGTCTGGCGGGCGTTGCGCCAGGCCGGCTCCCGGAAGGCGGGGACCCCGTTGGAGATGGCCTCGACGCCGGTCACCGCCGCGCCGCCGGAGGCGAAGGCGTGCATGACCACGTAGAGCGAGGCGCCCATGAGCAGGCCGCCGCCGGCCCCGCCGAAGGCCAGCATGCCGGACTGGTGGGGCGGCGCCTTGGGCAGGTCGCCGAGGGCCATGCGGGCCACGCCGATGCCGAGCAGCACGACCATGTTGGCGATGAAGAAGTAGGTGGGGACGGCGAAGATCCGGCCCGACTCCTTGACGCCCCGCAGGTTGCCGAAGGCGATGAGGACGATGAAGCCGACCGAGATCGGCACCGCGTAGGGGGCCAGCGCCGGGGCGGCCGAGGCCAGGGCGGCGGTGCCGGCGGCCACCGAGACGGCCACGGTCAGCACGTAGTCGGTCAGGAGGGCGACGCCGGCCACCTGGGCGGGGAGGAGGCCGAAGTTGTCCCGGGTCACCATGTAGGCGCCGCCGGCGGTGGGGTAGGCCTTGATCGTCTCCCGGTAGGACAGGATCAGGAAGGCCAGCACCACCAGCATGGCCACCGTGATGGGCACGACCAGGGCGAACGCCGCCACACCGACCGCCGGGACCAGCACCCGGAGGATCTCCTCGGTGGCGTAGGCCGACGACGACAGGTTGTCGGAGGCGAACACGGCCAGGGCGGTGGGCTTGCCCAGCCGCTCGTGCTCGAGCTGGTCGGTGGTGAGGGGCGGCCCGAGCAGCCGGCGCTTGGCCCGGTAGCGGAGGGTGTCGGGCGGCAGCGGCACCGCCGGCCGGTCGGCGGGGGCGGGCGCCCGGCCGCGCCCGGGCGGGACGGGCGCGGCCGGAGCGGAGGCGGGGGCGGGATTGGTCGCGGTCGGCCTGTCGGTCACCGTCATGGCACCTCAAGCTGACCCCAGCCCGGCGCTACGCCGCTGCTAAGGCTGGGCGGGGGCGGCATAGAGATCGCGTCAAGCTCACGCCGGGCGGGCGCCGGGCGTTGGTGGGGGGTGACGGTCGAACCTCACCTGCTCGCCTCGCTGGACGACCGCGGCGTCGCGCCCTTGGGGCGCGTCCTCGACCTCGACGAGTGCCGTTCATTGGCGGCGCTGTACGACGACGACCGCCGGTTCCGGTCCACGATCGACATGGCCCGCCACCGGTTCGGCTCGGGGGAGTACCGCTACTTCGCCGACCCGCTGCCCTCGGTCGTCGCCCGGCTGCGGGCGGAGCTCTGGCCTCACCTGGTGCCGATCGCCCGGGACTGGGCCGCCCGCCTCGGCCGCCCGGCCCCGTGGCCCGACCGGCTCGCCGACTGGCTGGCCGCCTGCCACGAGGCCGGCCAGACCCGGCCGACCCCGCTGCTGCTCCGCTACGGCCCCGGCGACTGGAACGCCCTGCACCGGGACCTCTATGGCGACCTGGTGTTCCCGCTCCAGGTGGTGATCGGCCTGGACGAGCCGCACCACGACTACGAGGGCGGCGAGTTCGTGGTGGTCGAGCAGCGCCCCAGGGCCCAGTCCCGGGCCACGGTGGCGACGATCCCCCGGGGCCACGGCCTGGTCTTCACGACCCGCGACCGCCCGGTCCGGGGCGCCAGGGGCTGGTCGGCCGCCCCGATGCGCCACGGTGTCAGCGAGGTCCGCTCCGGCCGCCGCCGGACCCTGGGCCTGGTCTTCCACGACGCCGCCTGAGGGGCGGGCCGCGGCGCGGCCGCAGCGTCTAGGAGATGCCCTTGGCGCGGCCCGGCTCGGGCAGCGCGACCCAGGTGCGCCCGGGGGTCAGGGCGATCGGGTGACCCTGGAGGTCGACGTAGCGGGCGGGGGTCCTGGCGTTCGGCTTGATCCAGTGGGCCAGGATGCGCTTGCCGCCGGTCAGCACCCAGGCGTTGCCCGTGCCGCTGGTGCGGGCCGCCCGCACGGGGTTGCCGAACTTGTCGGCGATGCCGGTGCTGACGTAGGGCGTGAAGCTGATGATCACGTTGGCCGGCGCGATCTGGACGCCGGCGGCGTCGACGTGGGGCGTGCCCGCCTGGCTGCGGGCCCAGCCCTTGCCGTTCCAGGCGTAGTGGACGGGGGCCGAGCCGGCCCCGGTGGCGTACACGATGTTGACGCCCTTGATCGGCGTGCCGGGGACGGGCGCGCCGGGCTTGCGGTAGGTGAAGACCGGCTTGGGGATCGTGGCCCCCGGGATCGTCCACATGTCCCGCACGTGGTTGAGCAGGAGGTTGTGCGGGGCCTTGCGGGCGCCGGTGCGGTGGTAGTAGCCGGGCCGGGTCTCGTAGCCGACGTCGACGATCCCGGCGGCCCGCACCTTGGCGGCGAAGGTGGGGTTGGCGCCCGACCAGGCGAACAGCGGCGTGCCGAACGACTTGAACAGGCCGATGTCCGAGGTGCGGGCCGAGCGGACGGGGCCGACCGGCTGGGCGTCGTTCGAGTGGAACACCGCCATGAACCGGGTGACGGCGCCCTCGACCCGCTCCTCGTAGACGATGTCGGCCTGGTTGATGCCGATCTGGGGCCGGGAGTCGGGCTGGACGTTGTCGATCTTCACGATCAGCGCCGGGTGGTGGGCGGCCGCCGGGTTGGCCAGCGGGCGTCCGGTGAGCGGCCAGGTCGGGGCGGCGGTGGTGGTCGTGGTGGGCTGGGTCGTGGTGGTCGGCTTGGCGGTGGTGGTCGTGGTGGTGGGCGCCGGGCTCGACGACGTGGCCTGCGCCACGGCCAACCCCACCCCGGCCAGCAGCACGACCGCCCCGACCCCGGCGACGGCCTTGCCCCGGGCGGTGGCCAAGAAGGCCCGCACCCGAGCCACCCCGCGATCGGACCCGTTGTTCCCCGGCGGCGCCCCGCCGCCCCAGCCTGACGTGGACACGCCCACGAGGTTGACCGACCCGGACGCAAGGTGCAAACCCACGCCACTCGGGCTGACCAGCCGGGGGAGCGGCGGCGAGCGGCGGCCCACCATCAGTGCCCGCTGGGCCACTGTGAGCCGGGCCGCTCTCTCGCTCACGCTGCCACCCATCGACCACAGAACGAGGCCCGGCCGGCCCTGGCCCACGCCACCACCCGCAATCACAGAACGAGGCCCGGCGGGGTGGAAGGCCCGCCGTTGTCCTGCCGCGGTGCGTCGGTCCGCCGTTGTCCTGCCCGGGTGTGTGGGCGGGCGGTCGTTTTGCCCACGTGCGTGGGTCCGCGGTCGCTTTGCCCGCGTGCGTCGGTCCTGTCGTCCTGCCCGGGTGCGTGCACTCGCGGTTGCATAGCCCGGCCTCGGGCCGGCGGTCGTGTTGCCCGGGTGCGTGCACTCGCGGTCGCATAGCCCGGCCTCGGGCCGGCGGTCGTGTTGCCCGGGTGCGTGGGGTCGGCGGTCGTGTTGCCCGGGTGCGCGGGTCGGCGGTCGTGTTGCCCCGGGGCGGCGTGCTGCTCGCCGTCAGTCCCACCGCCTCAGCCCCTGCAGCGCGGCGCCGCCCCCATCGCCCCGCGCACCACCCCCACGGAGGCGGGGTCCCCGGCGGCGGCGGGCGGCGGTGCGAGGCTGATGGTGTGCGTCTGTTCGTGGCCGTCCGCCCGCCCGGCGACGTGCTCGACGCCGTCGCCGCCCTGGCCCGGCCCGACCGCCCCGGCGTCCGCTGGACCACCCGCGACCAGTGGCACGTCACCCTCCGCTTCCTCGGCGAGGTCGACGACCCCGACCCGGTGGCAGCCGCCCTCGCCGCCGCCCCACTCCCGGCGGCCACGGCGGCGGTCGGTCCCCGGGTCGCCACGCTGGGCTCCGGTGTGGTGAGCCTCCCGGTCGCCGG
>DATFRN010000149.1:0-3113 GCA_035263165.1 Acidimicrobiales bacterium
GTCGTCCAAGGCGGCCGGGTTCGTGGCGCTGCTCCAGCTGATCGTGATCGGGTTCGCCGGCCAGGCCGAGGTCGTGCGGCCGCTCATCTGGGTGCTGGCCGCGCTGTCGATGACGATCGGCAACGTGGTGGCGCTGCGGCAGACCAACCTCGTGCGCATGCTGGCCTACTCGGGCATCAGCCAGGCCGGGTTCATCCTGGCCCCGCTGGCGGTGGTCGGGCAGATCGGCGACACGACCGTCACCTCGGTCGTCACCTACCTGCTGATCTACGCGGCGATGAACCTCGGTGCCTTCACCGTGGTGATGGCCGTGGCCCGCAAGACCGGGTCGGCCGAGATCTCCAGCTTCGGCGGGCTGTTCGAGTACGCCCCGTCGCTGGCCGTGCTGATGACCTTGTTCCTCTTCTCGCTGGCCGGGATCCCGCCGCTCGGCGGCTGGCTGGCCAAGTTCGTCGCCTTCCGGGCGGTGATCGACGCCGGCACGGCGCCCGCCTACGTGCTGGCGGTGATCATGGCGATCAACTCGGTGATCGCGCTGGGCTACTACGCCAACGTCGCCAAGGAGATGTGGATGAACTCGCCGCCGGACGGCGACCGCACGCCGATCCGTGTGCCGGTGTCGCTCCAGGGGGCCCTGGGCATCACGATCGTGCTCACGCTGGCGTTCGGGTTCATCCCGTGGGCGACAGACCTGGGCGACAAGGCCACGTTCCTCTCGACCCTCATCCATCCCTAACGGTGGGCGGCGGCCGCGGCGTCACCGCAGCGATCGCCGCCGACATCGCCCGCCACGGCCCGCTGCCGGTCGAGCGGGTGCTGGAGCGGGCGCTGTACGACCGCGACGGCGGGTTCTACGAGTCCGGGGGACGGGCCGGCGGGCGCCGGGGCGACTTCCTTACCAGCCCCGAGGTGGGGGCGCTGTTCGGGGCCGTGCTGGCCCGGGCGCTCGACGCCTGGTGGGTGGCGCTGGGGTCGCCCGACCCGTACGTGGTGATCGAGGCGGGCGCCGGGCCCGGGACGCTGGCCCGCACCGTGCTGGCCGCCGGGCCGGCCTGCGCCCGGGCGCTGCGCTACGTGCTCGTCGAGCGGTCGGCGGCCCAGCGGCGGCTGCACGCCGCCGCGGTGCGGCTGGAGGACCCGTCGCTGGCGTTCGCCCCGGTCGACCACGACGGCGAGGAGCCGCTGGCGGGCTCGCCGGTGGGGCCGATCTGCGTGAGCCTGGCGTCGCTGCCCCGGATCGCCGGCCCGGCGGTGGTGGTGGCCAACGAGCTGCTGGACAACCTGCCGTTCGGCCTGGCCGAGTGGCGGGCGGGGGAGTGGCACGAGGTGCGGGTGGACGTGGCCCCGGCGGGCGGGCGGCTGATCGAGCGCCTGGTGCCGCTGGGGGAGGACCGGGCCGCCCTGCTGGCGCGGGTGGTCCCGGGCGGTGCGGCCGCCGACGGCGCCCGGGTGCCACTGCAGGACGCGGCCCGCACCTGGCTGCGGGAGGCCCTGGCCGCGGCGACGCCCCGGGGGCGGGTGGTGGTGATCGACTACGCCACGACGACGGCCGGCCTGGCCTCCCGGCCGCCGGGGGAGTGGCTGCGCACCTACCGCGGCCACGCCCGGGGCGGCGGGCTGCTCGACGACCTGGGCGGGCAGGACGTGACCTGCGAGGTGGCGGTCGACCAGCTGGGGGTCGTCCGCCCGCCGGACCGGGACACCCCTCAGGCCGATTGGCTGGCCCACTGGGGCCTGGACGCCCTGGTGGAGGAGGCCCGGGCCGAGTGGCAGGCCCGCGCCCACGTGGCCGACCTGGAGGCCCTGAAGGCCCGCAGCCGGGTCAGCGAGGCCGAGGCCCTCACCGACCCCACCGGCCTCGGTGCGTTCCGGGTCCTGGAGTGGGGCGCGAACGTCAGCCCGTCCTGAACCGCTGCGGGAACTGCTTGACGATCCCGTCGGACAGGAAGTCGGCCATGTGCAGGATGTGGAGGTGGATCACCTCGTAGGCGGCGACGTCGCCGGTCCAGTCGCCGGTGAGGCGGGCGGTCGCCTCGGCGAGGGTCTGGTCGAGGTGCGACCGCATCAGGTCGTCGATCGTCCGGAACTTGACGTGCGGGTTGGCGTCGGCCAGGAAGTGGGCGATGTCGTCGGCGTTGGCATACCAGCGGGCGGTGGCGTCGGCCACGGCGTTCTGGTCGCCCGCCTTGGCGGCGCTGACGATCTCGGCCGCCGTGAGGATGTGCGTGCGCAGCAGGGCGGTCAGGGCGGCGCCGGCGTCGTCGCCGTAGAACGGGGCGATCGCGTTGCCGATGTCGGTCTGGTTCTGGAGCAGCCGGTTGGTGGTGGCGTCCAGGTCGGGCAGCGTGGTGCCGCCGGGCAGTCCGGTGATGGCGCTCACCAGGAACAGGCGGGTCCACGTGACGTGGTCCTCCCACAGCTTGCGCATGTCGTCGTGGAAGACGGCGGGGTCGATCCGGTGCCCCCGCCCCGCGTGGGCCGCGGCGGCGTCGGGCGAGGCGCCGGCGGCGGGCACGGGGTCGTGCGCCATGCCGCAACCGGCGGCGACGAGGGCGAACGTGAGGACGAGTGCCGCAACACCGCGGCGGCGGGCGTGACGTGTCATCGTGCGGTCCTTCCTTCTCACGGAAGAGTTGACGATAGAAACGTCTCTTATGTCAAGAAGTATGTGCGTTAGAAGGAACCCCCGCCACGAAGTCGCGAAGACCCCGGGCGAGCGCGGTCGGGTTCTGGATCATGAGGAAGTGGCCGGCGCCGGGCACCGTCAGGCGTTGCGCGTGGGGAACCAGGACTGACGAGCTCATTTCCCTCCGCGAATCGGCCCACGCTCTGTGCCCCGATCACGTTGAGCACGGGTTGGGTCACGCGGTCGGCGTCGTCGGGGCCGAAGCTCCACCCTGCACGGCGGCCATCTCGGCCTCGACGAACAGGTCGGCCTCGGACCGAACGACTGTCCGACCAGACCGGCCGGGTCGCCGATCTGCTCGGCTCACCCGCGCCATCGCCCTAGAAACCGTCAGGACGGGAGGATCTCCTCGAGGCCGCCCTCCTCCAGCGACTTGGTCTGGATGTAGCCCGTGCCCAGGCGGCGCATGAAGCCCCAGGAGTAGCCC
>DATFRN010000150.1:0-15302 GCA_035263165.1 Acidimicrobiales bacterium
CCTCGCAGGCCTGGCCCACCGCCACGCCCGCCGTGGCCAGGCGGACCGCCTCCTTGGTCAGGAACATCAGCGTCGGCCGGCCGGCCTCGGCGGCGCCGACGGCGACGAGCAGGGCCACCGTGACCCGCTCGGGGTCCTCGAGGCCGGTGGTCAGGCTGATGGCGGCGCGGTCGGTCATGTCGGGGATCCTCCCGGTCGGAAGCCGGAGCACAGCAGGTCGAGGGCCTCGATCCGGCCCTCGGGGTCGGCGTCGGCGAACAGGTGCTGCTCGACGACGTGGGGGCCAGGGGCCCGGGGCGCCGGGTCGACCCGGAACCGCCACCGCAGGTGCATGCGCCCGCCGACCTCGCCGACGGAGGCGCCCAGCATCTCCAGCGACCCCGGGCCGCCGAACCACGCGCGGAACTGCTCGGCGATCGGGCCCGCCCCGTCGAGGCGGCGCTCGCCCCCCGGGAGCAGGCAGCGCAGGCGGGCCCCGCCGGCCAGGCAGGCGGCCAGGCCGGCGAAGTCCCGGCCCGCCAGCGCATCGACGAACGCGCCCGCCAGCCCCAGCGGGGCGGCGGGCCCCGGGGGGCGGGCGGGCCCGGGGACGGCAGCAGGAGCGGCGGTGGTCATGCCCCGGTTGTACGCCGTCCGCCGCGACGGCGAATCGGGCAGGTGACCTACGTTTCCGCCGGCGTCGGGGCGGGTGCCTCCCCGACCAGCCCGTGGCGCATGGCGAACAGCGCCGCCTCGGTCCGGGTCGACACGCCCAGCTTGGCGTACACGTGCTCCAGGTGGGCCGACACGGTCTTGCGGGACACCGACAGCGCCCGGGCCACCTCCGGGTTCGACAGGCCCCGGGCCACCAGCACCACCACCTCGGCCTCCCGGGGCGTCAACCCGCCCGGCAGCCCGGCCCGGCGCCGCACCTTGTGGCCGGCCGCCGCCAGCACCGCCTCGGCGGCCTCGCCGTCGAGCCGCCCCGCCCGCACCTCGCCCCGCACCTGGGCGGCGGCCGCCGCCGGACCGACCGCCGGCCGGTGGGGCCGGGGCTCGCCCAGGGCGTGGTACACGTCGGCGGCGGCCAGGATGCGGGCCGACAGCGGAATGGCGTCGCCGGCCAGCCCCCGGGGGTAGCCCGACCCGTCGAGCCGCTCGTGGTGCAGGGCCGCGCACCGGCCCAGCTCGGCCAGCGGCCACGACCGGGCCAGCATGCGCTCGGTCAGGTACGGGTGGGTCCGGGCCCGCTCGCGCTGCGCCTCCGACCACGGCCGGGTGGCGTCCCACACGCCGCTGGGCACGCCGATCATCCCGATGTCGTGCACCAGCGCCGCCCGCCGCACCAGCATGGCCTCCGCCGCCGGCAGGCCCAGCCGCTCGGCGGCCGCCCCGGCCAGAGCGGCGACGCCCCGCGAGTGGCCGACCCGCGACGGGGCCTTGAGGTCGGCGAAGTCGGCCAGCGCCTCCAGCGCCGTCTCGAGCGCGGCCCCGTCGAGCGTGCGACCGAGGCCCGGGTCCCCGGCGATGACCGCGTCCCAGTTGGCCACGTCGTCGAGCCCGGCCACGATCGGCCCGGGGTCGGCCAGGAAGCGGTCGACCAGCCCCGGGTCGAACCGGGTGCCCCGCCGGGCCCGGGCGGCGTCGACGGCGGCGGCCAGCCCCCGCATCCGGTGCAGCGCCTCGACCGTGTCCGCCAGCTGCACCACCCGGATGGCCGGCGCCAGCGCTTCGCCCCGGGCCTCGCCCGGCGTCCCCCGGCCGTCCCACCGCTCGAACGCCTGCCGCAGCGGGCGGACCACCTCGTCTCCCAGGCCGAGCCGGCCGGCCAGGTCCCCCGCGGCCAGGCAGTGGGCCCGCATCACCTCGCGGACGGGGCGGCCGGCGCTGGCCACGAACGCCCCCACCATCCCCACCCGCTGCAGCACCGGCCGCCCGCTCCCCAGGTGGGAGGCGAAGAACCGCGCCCCCTCCCACCCGGCCATGTCGACGTCGTAGGTGCCGGCGTACAGCGCGGTCTCGTCGCCGAACAGCCGGGCCAGGTCGCTGGTCTCGACCGCGCACCCGACCCAGGCCAGCAGCGAGACGTAGTAGGCGGCGGCCCGGTCCTCGTCGCCCAGCCCCGCGGCGTCGGCCAGCCGCAGGGCGATGCGGGTCTGGCGCAGCACGTGCTCCATGGGCTGGCCGAGGCCCAGGTCGGCGACCAGGGACAGCGTGGCCACCAGCTCCGCCATCCGCACCGGCTGGCCGACCTGCGCCGTCATGGCGCCAGCCTACGGCCGCCACTCAGCGCGACCGGCGCTCCACCTCCAGCCACAACGGAAGCCCCAGCGGCTCGGCCGCCTCCTCGGCCAGGTGGGCGACCAGGCCGGCGGTGCGGGCGATCAGCACCACCCCCCGCACGCTGCCCGGCGGGATCCCGATGTCGACCAGCACCGCCCCGCCGGCCCCGGCCCCGTTGACGGGCAGGCGCTTGCCGGTGGCCTCCTCGTGGGCGGCGGCCACCGCCAGCAGCAGGCGGGCGTGCGGGCCGAGCAGGCCTTCCTCCTCGGCCAGGGCGTACAGCCGGGGCGTGCGGGGGTCCTCGACCTTGTGGACCGGGTGCCCCAGCCCGGGGACCCGCAGCCCGGCGGCCAGCCGGGCCGCCACCGCCGCCCGCGCCACCCCGGCCAGGGCGGCGTCGTCGGGGAGGCTCTCGCCGTCGCCGCCTGCCAGCGCCGCCGCCAGGAACTCGGCCGTGTCGCCCGTCGGGCCCAGGAACACGCTGCCCGCCCCCAGCAGGCCGGCGGCCACCGCGCCCTGGATCGCCTCCGGGGCCCCCGTGTAGGTCAGCCGGGCCGCGAGGGCGCTGGGCGTGAGCCCGTGGTCGGCCAGCGACACCAGCACCACGTCCAGCATCCGGCGCTGCGCCGGGGTCGGCTCCCGCCGGGTGATGAGCAGGTAGGCCAGCTCGGTCAGCGACAGCCGGCCCATCACCTCGCTCGGCAGGTCCCGGCCGGCCAGCGTGATGCTGTCCGGCGTCGACGACCCGATCCAGCTGTGCAGCGGCCCAGCGTCGCTCACGACGAGCCCTCCTCCTCCTCGGCCTCCATGTCGACCTCGCCCGGCGTCCGCTCGGCCGGCAGCCGGTGCTTGGCCAGCCGGCCGGTCGGCGTGTGGGGCAGCTCGTCCACCACCTCGTAGTAGCGCGGCACCTTGAACCGGGTCAGCTGTGTGCGCAGGAAGCCGTCGAGCGCGGCGACGTCCAGCGCCGCCCCGTCCGCCGGCACCACGAACGCCTTCACCTCCTCCTCCGACAGCTCCGACGGCACCCCGACCACCGCCGCCTCGGCGACCCCTGCGTGGCGCTCGGCCGCGGCCTCCACCTCGGTGGGCGACAGGTTCTCGCCCCGCCGGCGGATGACCTCCTTGCGCCGCCCGACGAACGTGTAGATCCCGTCGCCGTCGTCGTGGACCAGGTCTCCGGTCCGCAGCCAGCCGTCGACCACCACGGCCGCCGTCTCCTCGGGCATGCCGTAGTACCCCCGCATGATGACCGGGTTGCGCAGCTCCAGCTCGCCCACCCCGTCGGCGTCGGGGTCCCGGACCCGGGCGTCGTTGACGTGCCCCAGCGTCGGGTGCTGGCGGGCCGCCCCGAGGGCCCCGAACGGCCGCGTGCCCCTGGGCCAGACGAGCCCGTAGGGCGACTCGGACAGGCCGTAGCCGCACACGATCTCCAGCCCGAACCGGGCCTCCATCTCCTCCTGGCGGGCCCGTTCCGGCGACGGCCCCGTGTAGCAGAGGCGCAGCGGCGTGTCGGCGTCGTCGGGCCGGGGCGGCTGGCGCATGAGGATCTCGAGCATGGCCCCGATGGCGTTGAACTCGGTGGCCCCGTAGCGCCGGGCGGCGTCGAGGAACCCGCTGGCCGAGAACCTCGGCAGCAGCACCAGGCCGGCCCGGGCGGCGACCGAGCCGAGGGCCGAGTAGGCGGGGGCGTTGATATGGAACAGCGGCAGCGCCGTCATCAGCCGGTCGTCGGCGCCGAGCCCCATCCACCACGGGAACCCCTCCCCCGCCATCACGTAGGCGCGGTGGGTCTGCATGACCAGCTTCGACCGCCCGGTCGTGCCCGAGGTGGGGATCATCACCGCCACGTCGTCGGGACCGACCGCCGCCGGCCCCGCGCCGTCGGCGTCCGCCGCGGCCAGGTCGGCCACGTCGAGGACCGGTGCGCCCCCGCCGACGTCGGCGGCCGCGGCCCGCACCGCCGGGGCCAGGCCGGCGTCGGTGACGACCGCCTGCGGCTCGACCTGGGCCAGGAACCCCGCCAGCTCGGCGGCCGACGCCCGGGGATCGATCGCCACCTGGACGGCGCCGAGCTCCATGAGCGCCAGCCACAGCAGCAGGAACTCGGGCTCGCTCCGGGGGGTCACCAGCACCCGGTCGCCCCGCCCCATGCCTGCGGCCCGGCAGCCCCCGGCGAGGCGCTCGATCGCGCCGAGCGCCTCGCCGTAGGTCCAGGTCCGGTCGCCGGCCAGCAGCCACGTCGACCCTCCGGCGTCGTCGACCGCCCCGCGGAACAGGGCGGGGATCGACGGGGCGCTGGTGCCGGGCATCGGGGTCACATTCGCGCAACCCGGCCCGTGCGTGCCCAGCCGATGGGCCGTACGCTGGCCCTATGGAGACGTCGACCGACCGACCGCGCTGGCGGGGCGTCAACCACCTGGCGCTCATCACCGGCGACATGGACGCGACCGTCCGCTTCTACCACGGCGTGCTCGGCGCGCCGCTGGTGGCCACGATCGGCACGCCCGACTTCCGCCACTACTTCTTCCAGATCGGCGAGCGGAACACCGTCGCGTTCTTCGAGTACGCCGACGCGTCCCCGGCCGCCTTCGCCAAGCCGGCCGGCGTGCCCGACCCGCGGGCCATCCAGTTCGACCACCTGTCGCTCGACCTCGAGGACGAGGCCGCGCTGGAGGACCTCCAGGCCCGGCTGAAGGAGCACGGCTGCGAGGTCACCGACGTGGTCGACCACCAGATCATGCGGTCGATCTACTTCACCGACCCCAACGGCATCGCGCTGGAGGCGTCGTGGTGGGTGCGCGACGCCACCGCCGCCGAGGCCGACTACGGCGACGCCGCGCTGTTCGGCGACCACGACCCGGTGCCGGCCGTGCGCGAGCTGGCCGAGTCTGGCGACGTGGCCTCGGTGCCCCACACCCGGCTGGTGCAGGAGCCCACCTCCATCGTCGACCCCGCCTGAGCGCCGGTGGTCACCCTCGGCTGGGCGGGCGGGACCGGCCTCGGCGCGGTCGAGGACGTGCGGCGGGAGGCGCGCTGGGCCGCGGCCGCCGGCTTCGACGGCTTCTGGGTCAGCCAGATCTTCGGCGTCGACCCGATCGTCGCCCTCGCCGCGCTGGGCGACGGCGTGCCCGGGCTGTCCGAGCTGGGCACCTCGGTCGTCCCCCTCTACGGCCGCCACCCCCTCGCGCTCGGTGCCCAGGCGCTAACGGCCCAGTCGGCCCTCGGCGGCCGGTTCACCCTCGGGGTCGGGCCGTCGCATGCCGTGTTCGTCGAGGGCGTGCTGGGCGAGTCCTACGACCGGCCCTACGCCCGCACCGAGGAGTACCTGGCCGCCCTGGTGCCGCTGCTGGAGGGCGGCGGCCCGCTCGCCGTCGACGCCCCGCCCTGCCCCCTGCTGCTGGCTGCGCTCGGGCCCCGCATGCTGGCCCTGGCCGGACGGGTGGCGGCCGGGACGACGGTCGGCCAGTGCGGGCCGAGGACGATCGCGGGCCACGTCGTGCCCCGGCTGACCGCGGCGGCCGAGGCCGCCGGCCGGCCCGAGCCCCGGGTCATGGCGCTGGTGACGGTGTGCGTCACCGACGACCCGGGCGCGGCCCGGGACGAGGCCCGCCGCCACGGCGAGCTCTACGCCCGGCTGCCCGCCTACCGGGCGGTGCTCGACCGGGAGGGCGTCGACGGTCCGGCCGACCTGCTGGTGGCCGGGTCGCCCGACGACGTAGCCGCCGGCCTGGCCGCGTACGTGGCGGCCGGGGCCACCGACCTCCGGGTGGCAGCGGCCGGCGCCACCCCCGACGATGGCGCCCGTACCCGGGAGGGCCTCGCCGCGTTGGCCTCCGCGCGCGACTGGCTGTAGTGCGGCAAGCTGTCGCCATGGTCGAGGCCTCGGGTTTCGGGTCCATGCCGGTGTCGACGCTGACCAGCGAGTCGGTGGCCACGATCGGGGAGGCGGCCACGCTCTACGAGGTGGCCGACGCCATGGCCGCGGCGGGGGTCGGCTCGCTGCTGATCGGCGAGCGGGACGCCCCGACCGCCATCGTGACCGAGCGCGACCTGGTGACCGCCCTCGCCGAGCGTCACGACCCCACCGCCACCACGGCCGCCGACGTGGCCCACCACGCACTCGTGTGGTGCGACGGCGAGGCCACCGTGGCCGAGGTGGCGGAGATGATGATGGAGCACTACCTCCGCCACGTCCTGGTCCGCCAGGGCGACCGCCTGCTCGGCGTGGTGTCGGCCCGCGACCTGCTCGGTGCCTACGCGGCCCGCGACTGGGAGGACGCGGAGGAGTGACCGGGCCGGCCTGGCCCGAGCTGACGCTGGCGGACTGGGACGACACCCGGGTCACGCTGCACATGTGGACCCAGGTCGTCGGCAAGGTCCGCCTGGCGCTGGAGCCCATGGTCAACCACTGGTGGCAGGTGCCGCTGTACGTGTCGGCCCGGGGGCTCACCACCTCGCTCATGCCGTGGGACGGCGGGGGCCTGGAGATCGAGTTCGACTTCCTCGCCCACGACCTGGTGCTGCGCACCACCGGCGGCGACGAGCGCCGGGTGGCGCTCGAGCCCCGCACGGTCGCCGACTTCCACGCCGCCACCATGGCGGCGCTCGGCGAGCTGGGCGTGGGCGTGACGATCGTGCCCCGGCCGACCGAGGTGCCCGACGCCATCCCCTTCCCCAAGGACGTGACGCACCGGTCCTACGACGGCGACGCCGCCCGCCGGTTCTGGACCGCCCTGGTCCAGGCCCACCGGGTGATGACCGCCTTCCGGGCCGGCTTCGTCGGCAAGGCCAGCCCGGTCCACTTCTTCTGGGGCGCCGCCGACCTGGCCGTCACCCGCTTCTCGGGCCGGCCGGCGCCCGCCCACCCCGGCGGCGTGCCCAACTGCCCCGACTGGGTCCAGCAGCTGGCCTACAGCCACGAGCTCAGCAGCTGCGGGTTCTGGCCGGGCGGCAGCGAGGAGGGCTCGTTCTACGCCTACGCCTACCCCGAGCCGCCGGGGTTCGCCGAGCGGGCCGTCGCCCCCGCCGCGGCCCGCTACGAGGCCGCCCTCGGCGAGTTCCTGCTTCCCTACCGGGAGGTGCGCCGGGCCGACGACCCGGACGCCCTGCTGATGGCGTTCTTCCGGTCCACCTACGAGGCGGCCGCCGACCTGGGCGGCTGGCCCCGGGCCGACCTGGAGGTGGGTGCGTAGACCCCGGGTCTCCGCGTGGTTGAATTGCCGCCGTGGGAGACCAGGGCGGTGGTCGGCCGGCGGAGGCCGCGTGAACGATCCCGCGCCGCGCCACGCCCGCGCCCGGACTGGCCCCGGCCCCGGTGTGACGCTCGGGACGGTGGCGGTCGTGGTGGCCGTGGCGGTGGCCGCCGTCGGCAGCTGGGCGCTGGCCCACGACGACGGCGACACGTCGCGCACGGCCGGCGGCCCGGCGACGACGATCGAGGCGGTCACGGCCACCACCCCGCAGACGCTCCCCCCCACCACCGCCACCACCGCCCCGCCGCGCGACCCCGTGCGGGGCAACGGGCAGCCGGTCACGCTGGCCTTCGCGGGCGACACCCACTTCGAGGGCGCGCTCCGGTCCAAGCTGCTGGCCGACCCGGCCACCGTGCTCGCCCCCGTCGCCCCCGTGCTGTCGAGCGCCGATGTCGCCGTCGTCAACCTCGAGACCGCGGTCACCGAGCGGGGCGTCAAGCAGCCCAAGGCGTTCAACTTCCGGGCGCCGGCCAGCGCGCTCGACGCGCTGCGGGCCGCCGGGATCGACGCCGCCAGCGTCGCCAACAACCACGGCATCGACTACGGGCCCGACGGGCTGGCCGACACCCTGGCCGCCCGCCGGGCCAAGAGCTTCCCGCTCATCGGCGTGGGCGCCGACGCCGGCGAGGCCTACGCCCCCTGGACCACCGAGGTCCGGGGCCAACGCATCGCCGTGTTCGCGGCGAGCGACGTCATCGACGCCGCCTTCCTCGGCACCTGGCCCGCCACCGACACCCGGCCGGGCCTGGCCACCGCGACCGACCTCGACCGCCTGACCGGCGCGGTGCGGGCCTGGCGGGCGAAGGCCGACACGGTCGTCGTGTTCCTCCACTGGGGCTCCGAGCGGGTCGGCTGCCCGACCGGCCGCCAGCAGGAGGTGGCCCGGGCGCTCACCGAGGCCGGCGCCGACATCGTCGTCGGCGCCCACGCCCACGTGCTGGAGGGGGCGGGGCGCATGGGCGGTGCGTTCGTCGCCTACGGGCTCGGCAACTTCGTCTTCTACAACGAGAAGGGCGAGAACGGCCGCTCCGGCGTGCTGGTGGTGACCGCCACCGGCCGGACCGTCGACTCGTACCGCTGGGTGCCGGCCCGCATCCGGGGCGGCGTGGCCACGCCCCTGCCTCCCGGCCCCGGGGCCGACGCCGAGGTGGCCCACTGGCACGACCTGCGGGCCTGCACCGGCCTGACAGCCTGACGCCCTGACGCCGGCGCCCGTCAGAGCAGGGCGGCCAGCGCCGCCCGGACCCGGGCGGGTCGCAGCGGCAGGTCGCGGATGCGGGCCCCGGTGGCCTGGCACACGGCGTTGGCGATCGCCGCCGCCGTGGGGCCGGTGGTGGCCTCGCCCGCACCCAGCGGCCGGCCACCGGGCCGGTCGAGCAGCCGGGTGGCGACCTCGGGGGCGCCGGTGAAGCGCAGGATCGGGTAGCCGTCCCAGTCGACCGGCCGCCCGCCGCCGCGGCCGCTCTCGCCCGGCTCCAGCCGCTCGACCAGCGCCCAGCTGGCGGCCTGGACGAACCCGCCCTCCAGCTGGTTGGCCAGCCCGTCGGGGTCGATGATCTCGCCGGCGTCGGCGGCGATCCAGCCCCGACGGAGGGCGACGGCGCCGGTGCGGGGGTCGACGGTCACCTCGGCGATCACCGCCGCGTAGGCCTTGAGGTTCTCGTAGCGGGCGAAGGCCAGGCCCCGACCCGGGGCGTCGAGGCCGCCGGGCGCCTCCAGCCCGCCGGCCAGGTCGACCACCGCCTCGATCACGTCCCGGGCCCGGGGGTCGTCCAGGTGGGCCAGCCGGAACGCCACCGGGTCGCGCCCGGCGGCCAGGGCCAGCTCGTCGACGAACGACTCCAGGGCGAAGACGTTGGCGAAGGCGCCGAGGCTGCGGGTCGACGAGGTGCGCAGCGGGGCGTCGGCCACGAAGTGCTCGACCACCCGCCGCTCGCCGACCCGGTAGAGCGGGTCGGCGTTGCGGTAGCCGCCCGAGTGGAAGCCCCGGCTCGGCGCCGGCGGCGGCCGGTCCCACGGCGGGTCGAGGTCCCAGGCGGCGAGCAGGCCCGAGGCCCCCTCGCCGCCGCCGGGCCGGGGCCGGCCGATGTGGGAGTAGGTGTGGACGTCGTGCTGCCAGGAGCGGATGGTCCCGGCGTCGTCCAGACCGGCGGCCAGCGTGACCGACATGGCCGGCGCGGCCGGCTCCCAGCCGTGCTCGTCGGCCCGGGTCCAGGTCAACGCCACCGGCCGGCCCGGCTGGGCCCGGGCCACCAGCGCGGCGTCGAGGGCGACGTCGTCGGCGCCGTTGTGGCCGTAGCAGCCGGCGCCCTGCACGTGGGTCACGGTGACCGCCGCCGCGTCCAGGCCCAGCACCTCGGCCAGCGCCAGCCGCAGCAGCTCGACGCCCTGGCTGTGGCTCCAGACGTCGAGGCGACCGCCGGCCCACCGGGCCACGGCGACCGAGGGGCCGATCGCCCCGTGGAGCAGGAACGGCCGGGTGTAGGTGGCCCGCACGACCGTGCCCCGGTGCTCCGGGGCGGGGCCGACGGGCCCGCCGGCGGCGGCGCCCTCGACGACCGGCGACGGCTGGGCCGGCAGGTCGAGCAGGTGGGCGGGCTCGGCCGCCCCGGGGGCGAGGTCGCTGCCGCCCTCCCAGCGGGCGTCCCGGGCCAGGGCCTCGGCCGCCCGGATCGCGTCGGCCTCGGCGTCGGCCACCACGGCCAGGAAGCCGCCGTCCCGCACCACGGCGGCGCCGGCGACCTCCACCGGGACCGGCCCCGCCAGCCGGGCGCCGGGGCGGGGCGGGCGCACGACCCGGGCGTGGCGCAGGCCGGGCAGCGCCAGGTCGTGGAGGAAGGCGGGCTCGCCCCGGACCTTGGCCGGCAGGTCGAGGCGGGGCAGGCCCCGGCCCGACCAGCGGCGCTCGCCGGCCGGGACCCCGGGCAGCGGGGCGTCCATCGTCACGCCGAAGGGCCGGTCGGCCAGCTCGGCGTAGGCGACCCGGCGGCCGTCAGGGGCGACGACCTCGCCGCCGGCCACGGCCAGCTCGCCGGCGGGCACGCCCAGCCGGGCGGCGGCCCGCTCGACCAGGGCCCGCCGGGCGTGGGCGCACGCCTGGCGGACGGCGGTCACGCTCTGCTCGGTCGAGCCGCTGCCGGCGGTGACCCACTCGTTGGGCGTGGTGCCGGTGACGCCGCTGACCACGTCGATGCGGTCGGGGTCGACGCCCAGCTCGTCGGCCGCCACCGCCGCCACCGCGGTGAGGATCCCCTGACCCAGCTCGACCTTGCCCGTCCGGACCTCGATCCGGCCGCCGGGGTCGACCCGCACCCAGCGGTCGAGGTCGGGCTCCTGGGCCAGCGAGCCCAGGCGGCGGGCGTCGCTCGGCGCCCGCACCACCCCGGCGGGCCGGGTGACCTCGACCGCGGTCCCGGCGGGCGGCGCGGCGCCGAGCGCCTCCAGGGCGGCCCGCACGATGCGGGGCTGGGCGCCGCACCGGCACAGGTGGTCGTCGAGCGCCCGGCGCACGCCGGCGGCGTCGACCGGCCCGCCCCGGCGGGCCAGCCCGGTGAGGGCGACGGCGATGCCGGGCAGGCAGTAGCCGCACTGGCCGGCGTTGTGGGCCAGCAGCGCAGCCTGCACCGCGGCACCGGCCGGGTCGGCGGCCAGCCCCGCCGCGGTGGTCACCGGCCGGTCGCCGACGTCCCCCACGGTCAGCGTGCACGACGACAGGGGGACATCCCCCACCAGCACCCGGCAGGACCCGCACTGCCCGACGCCGCAGCCGTACTTGGCCCCCGCGTCGCCGACCTCGCCCCGCAGCACCCACAGCAGCGGCGTGCCCGGGTCGGCCCGAACCTCATGGCGGGCGCCGTTCACCTCCAGCGGGACGGCCATCATGGTTCACGCTAGCGGCGACTGGCTAGGGCGCCCGGCGAGGGCCGGCGTCCCGCGTCTCGGCCGGACTCGGCGCCGGCCGGCGGGGCCGGGGCGCCGGCCGGCGGGGCCGGGGCGACGACCAGGCGGCGCCCACTACGCCCAGCCGCGCGGGTGCTTGCCGTCGAGCACCCGCCAGTCGTGTGCATCCAGGGCCCGCCGGAGGTCGGGCATGCTGAAGTTCTGCACGTCGAGGCGCGTGTCGCCGCCGGGCTGGGCCAGCCCCCACAGGGCGCCGCGCTGCATGCGGATCAGGATGAACGTCAGGTCCGGGCCGTCCTCCCGGAGCAGCACGGTGCGGGCGGCGCGGCCCCGCTCGCTCCGCACGATCTCGTCGTACGACACCCGGAGCTCGGACGGGTGCCGGCGCTGGTTGACCCAGATGGCGAGGCACCCGGCCAGCAGCAGGCCGAAGATCAGGCCGCCGACCACCTTGCCCCCGGTCGTGCTGGCGGTGGCCAGGTCGATGGCGACGACCGCGACGAGCAGCAGGCACAGGAGCGACCAGAACAGGTCGTAGTGCCACTGCTTGAGCGGGATCGTGCTCGGCGGCTGGAGCCGCGGGTCGAGCCGGTACGTGGTCATGGGGGGTCCTTCCGTGTATGACGGACCTGCAGGACCCCCACGGTGCAGCAGGTGCGGGGCCAGGGTACCGGCGCCCGCCCCGGCCGCGCGGTCGCCCCGGGATGGCCCCGCTGTGCCATCGTCGGGGGATGGTCGACCAGGCCGGGCCCGCCCGCCTCTCCTACCGGCCCCGCCGGGCGCCGGCCGGCGCCGCCGCCGGGCCGCCCGAGGGCCGGGACACCCCGCTCGGCCTGGGCGGCGCCCGCGACGGCGTGCTCTACGTGCCCGAGGGCGCCGAGGCCGGCGCGCCGGTGCTCGTGTTCCTGCACGGGGCGGCCGGCAGCGGCCGGGCCCACCTCCGGGCCGTGCTGGCCGCGGCCGACCGCTACGGCGCCGTGCTGGTGGCGCCCGACTCCCGCCACCCGGGCAGCTGGGACCTCATCGCCGAGGGCCGCGTCGGCCCCGACCCGGCCTTCCTCGACCGGGTGCTGGCCGAGGTGGTGGACGACCCCGACCTGGGCGTCGACCCCGGGCGGCTGGCCATCGGCGGCGTGTCGGACGGGGCGTCCTACGCCCTGTCGATCGGGCTCTGCAACGGCGACGTCTTCCCCACCGTGCTCGCCTTCTCCCCCGGCTTCCTCGTCGCCCCCGACCGGGTGGGCCTCCCCCGGGTGTTCGTCTCCCACGGCACGGTCGACGCGGTGCTGCCCATCGACGCCTGCAGCCGGGCCTTCGTCCCCGCGCTGGAGCGGGCCGGCTACGACGTCCGCTACCGGGAGTTCGACGGCGGCCACACGGTGCCGCCCCCGGTGGCCGACGCGGCCTTCCGCTGGTGGCTCGGCGTCACCTAGCCGAGCGGCGTGGCCCCGAACGACTCGTAGGCGGCGCCGCGGCGGGCGGCGAGATCGCGGCCGGAGGCGACCTGGAACGGGCTGATGCCGCCCGGCTCCCACGGCCCCACCGAGCCGTGGGCCCGCGCCGTCTCGCCCCGGGGCCGCAGGTCGAAGCGGGCCCGGACCTCGGCCAGCGGCCGGTCGGCCAGCGCGAACCAGTCCACCCGCAGGAAGTCGACGTCGGGGGCGCCGGTCACCGTGTCGCGGCACCAGGCGCCCCGGGTCATGGCGTCGCCCAGCCGGGTCGCCATCCGCTGGCCGTGGCACAGCCCCGACACGTGGCCGGTGTCGGCCTGGAACAGGCCGGCCCCGGTGCTCAGGTAGCCGGTCTCGAACAGCGACACGACCATCGCCAGCAGCGAGAACCCCCGCATGTCGTCGTTGGCCCGGGAGATGAGGCCGAACACCTCCAGCTCGGACTCGACCGTCGTGCCGTAGTCGGCCAGCACGTGCACCCAGTCGTGCTGGGCGAGCAGTGGCGGGGCCGACCCGGGCAGGCCGGGGTACGCGAAGCCCCGGGCGGTGTACAGCTGCCACACGCCCCGGCCCAGGGTCCCCTCGGGCAGGGCCTCGAGGGCGGCCCACCGCTCGGCCAGATCGGGGTCGTCCACGTCCTCGTCCCAGGCCCCGGCGAGCGCCCGGGCCGTGTGCAGCTCGCGGCGGTCGCCGGCCGCCCAGTCGTGGGTGTAGCCGTTGCGGTCGAAGTCGATGGCCGCCAGGCCGAGCGACCCCGCCGCGAACTCCTGGGCGACCGCGACCATGCCCTCCTCGACGCCGAGCTCGCGGGCCGCCGCCTCGATCCGCTCGACCACCTCGGGCGGCAGCGGCCGCAGGACGAGCGCCGCCAGGAGCATGAGCTGGACGGCCCGGGTGCGGAAGCCCAGGTCCCGCCGGGCCAGCAGGGCCCCGATCTCGCGGGTGCCGAGCGGCCGGTAGTCGGCCAGGTCGACCGGGTGGTCGGTCAGGGCCGACACGACGGCCTCCAGCAGCACGCGCTGGACGTCGGTGAGGCCCCCGGGCGGGGCGGCGGTCGACGCCATGGCGACGGCCAGGGCCTGGGCCTCCTCGGCCGACGGCCGGGTGAGCAGCACCTCGTCGGGTCGGGGCACGGGCACGGGCACGGGGCCACATTACGGCCGCCCGCCCGGTTTCAGGCCCGGTTCAGCGCCCCGGCGCGACCGTGGCCGCCATGGCACGCAAACGGATCCTGATCGCCGGCGCCGTGGTGGCGGCGCTGGCCCTGGCCACCGGCGCGGGCGTGGCCCGGGCCGCGGGCGGCGACGACGGGAACGGCTCGCCGATCACCGGCGACGCCCTCGCCCACGCCAGCAAGGTCGCCCTGAGCGAGACGGGCGGCGGCCGGGTGACCGCCACCGAGGTGAACGACGAGGAAGGCAAGTACGAGGTCGAGGTGACCCTGAACAACGGCCACCAGGTCGACGTCCACCTCGACACCGCATTCAAGGTGATCGACCACGCCGCCGATCACGGCGACGGCGAGGGGTCCGACGCCGGCAACTGACCCCGGCGGGCGCCCTCCTGCTCGGGCACGTCGTGGTACAGCCCGAGCAGCGTGAGGTCGTAGGTCACCTTGGTGAGCCCGGCGATGACCAACGGCCACCCGAAGGTCGTGCGCTCCAGCAGCACGCCCGCCAGCAGCGGCGTCAGCGCCGACGCCAGGCTGCGGGGGACGTTGGTCACGCTGGACGCCGCCGCCCGCTCCTCCGCCGGCACCACCGCCATGACGAACGCCTGGCGGGCCGGCACGTCCATCTGGGCGAACAGGGCCCGCGCCAGGAGCAGGGCGATGGCCACGCCGCCGCTCGGGGCGAAGGCCCCCAGCACCAGCAGGCAGTTGGCCGGGATGTGGGTGTAGGCCATCGTGCGGATCAGCCCGATCCGGCGGGCCAGCCGGGGCGCGAGGGCCTGCGAGCAGGCCCCCAGCAGCCCGGCCGCGAAGAACACCGCCCCGGTGGTGGCGGCGGACAGGTCGAAGCGCAGGTGGAGCCACAGCACCAGCAGCGACGTGACCACGAAACCGCTGCCGGCCGAGTCGAGGCTGAACAGCGCGGCCAGCTCCAGCACGGTGCGGCGCGAGGTGTGGAGCACCCGGCGCCGGGGCCGGTCGGCGGCCGGCGGCGGGGTGGCGTCGCCGGTGAGGCGCCGGTAGAGGACGAGGATGACGACCGCCAGCAGGGCGTAGAGCACGAAGCCCGAGCGCTGGGCCGTGGTCACGTCCCAGCCCTGGCGATGGGCCAGCACCTCGGGGAGCCCCGAGGCCAGGGCGCCCAGGGCCGCCGTGAAGATCGCCGCCAGGTTGTAGGCGGCGAACAGCCGGGGCCGCTCGGGCGCCGCCACCTCGCCGGCCACGTAGGCCTGCTCGGTCGGGAGGAACACGCTGACGTCGCCC
>DATFRN010000151.1:0-5619 GCA_035263165.1 Acidimicrobiales bacterium
CGGCGGACCAGCGCGGCGGCGATGGCGCCCGCCGTCGTCAGCCCGCCCATCACGTCGCCGAACGCCGGGGTGGGCTGACCCGGCGGCCAGCCGTCGGGCCGCTCGGGCATGGTCGTGCCCACCCCGCCCCGGGCCCAGAACGAGGCGCCGTCGTAGCCGCCCTTCTCGGCCTCGGGCCCCTTGGGCCCCGCACCCGAGCCCCGGGCCACGATGATCGCCGGGTTGCGGGCCCGGATGTCGTCGGTGTCGATGCGGAGGCGCCGCCGCACCGGCGGCATGTAGTTGGTGAGGAACACGTCGGCGGTCTCGACCAGCCGGAGCAGCGCCTCCCGCCCGTCGGGGTGGGCCAGGTCGAGGGCGACCGAGCGCTTGCCCCGGTTGGGCTGCTCGATCATGAAGTTGACGCCGCCGGCCCCGCCGGGCAGCAGGCCGGAGGTGATCAGCCCTCGCTGGGGGTCGCCGGTCACGGGGTGCTCGACCTTGATGACGTCGGCGCCCCAGTCGACCAGGACCGACCCCCCCGAGGGGATGAACATCCAGCTGGCGACCTCGATGACGCGGATGCCGTCGAGCGGACCGGGCACGTGGGGCTCCTCGCGGGTCAGGCCGGCCAGCCGACGGTCTTGGTCTCGGTGAAGATCTCGAGGCCCTCGATGCCGCACTGGCGGCCGATGCCCGACTGCTTGTAGCCGCCGAACGGGGCGTCCGCGCCGTACCAGACGCCGCCGTTGATGGCGAGCGTGCCGGTGCGGATGCGGCGGGCGACCGCCTTGGCCCGCTCCAGGTCGCCCGAGGTCACCATCCCCGACAGGCCGTAGGGGCTGTCGTTGGCGATGCGCACGGCGTCGTCGTCGTCCTCGTAGGGGATCACGACCAGCACCGGCCCGAAGATCTCCTCACGGGCGATCGTCATGTCGTTGTCGACGTCGACGAACAGCGTGGGCTCGACGAACCAGCCCTTGGGCTGGTCGGCCGGGATGCCGCCGCCGCACACGAGCCGGGCCCCCTGCTCCTTGCCCGAGGCGATGTAGCCGAGCACCCGTTCCCGCTGGCGTTGGTTGACCAGCGGGCCCATGAAGTTGGCCGGGTCGGTCGGGTCGCCGTAGGTGACCCCCGCGAAGCCGGCCGTGACCAGGTCGACGGCCTCGTCGTAGCGGGACCGGGGCACCAGCAGGCGGCTCGAGATGGCACAGCCCTGCCCGGCGTGGAAGCAGACCATCGAGGCGGCCGGCACGGTGGCCTCGAAGTCGGCGTCGTCGAGCACCAGGTTGACCGACTTGCCCCCGAGCTCCAGGAACACCGGCTTGAGGTTGGCCGAGGCGGCCTGCATGACCCGGCGGCCGGTGGCGCTGGAGCCGGTGAAGGCGACCATGTCGACCAGCGGCGACGAGGTGAGCACCTCGCCCACCAGGTGGTCGCTCGACGCCACGATGTTGACCACGCCCGGCGGGATCTCGGTGCGCTCGGCGATCAGCCGGCCGATGCGGGTGGTGCTCCACGGCGTGTCGGGGGCCGGCTTGACCACGCAGGTGTTGCCCATGGCGAGCACCGGGCCGAGCTTGTTGAGCGTGATCTCGACCGGGAAGTTCCAGGGCACGATCACCCCGACCACGCCGACCGGCTCCTTCCACACGCGGCGCTCGGCGGCGCCCATGCCGAAGGGGTCCTTCTGGCCGATGTCGCGCTCCCAGGGGAACCGGTCGATCATGCCGGCCGGCCAGGTCAGGGCCTCGCTCAGCGGGGCGTCGAGCTGGGGCCCGTAGGTGACCAGCACCGGGCAGCCCACCTCGGCCACCAGCTCGGAGCGCAGGTCCTCCCGCTCCTCCTCCAGCGCGGCCTGCAGCTGGAGCAGGCAGCGGCGGCGGAGGTCGTGGTCGGTCGCCCAGGTCGTGGTGTCGAACGCCCGGCGGGCGGCGGCGATGGCCGCCTCCATGTCGGCGGCGGCGCCGTCGGCCACCGGGCCGAGCACCTCCTCGGTGGCCGGGTTGACGTTGTCGAACGTGGCGCCGCTGGCCGCCTCGACCAGCTTGCCGTCGATGAGCAGGCGCCGCTCGCCTGGTGACACGCTCACCAGACCAGCTCCAGGTTGTCGACGGCCCGCAGGCCCTGGGAGTAGCGCAGCACGATGCCGTCCTTGATCCGGTAGTCGGGAATGGCCCGGTGCCACTCCTCCAGTGCGACCCGCAGCTCCATGCGGGCGAGGTGGGAGCCCAGGCAGCGGTGGGCGCCGCCGCCGAAGGCGATGTGGCGGTTCTCGTCCCGGTCGAAGTCGACGCTGTCGACGTCGACCCAGGCCCGCTCGTCGGTGTTGGCCGAGCCGAGCATCACGCTGACGATCCGCCCCTCGGGGACGGGGCAGCCGGCGATCTCGGTGTCCTGGGTTGCGACCCGCACGACGCCCTGCACCGGCGTCTCCCAGCGCAGCATCTCCTCGACCGCGTGGGGGATGACGGCGGGGTCGTCCACCAACCGGCGGCGCTGGTCGGGGTGCCGGGCCAGGTAGCTCAGCATGCAGTCGAGCGAGGCGGTCACGGTGTCCAGGCCGGCCAGGAAGAACAGGTAGCCGATGTCGAGCACGTCGTCGTTGGTCAGGCGCTCGCCGTCGACCTCGGCGTCGAGGAACATCGACAGGAAGTCGTCGCCCCGCTCGTCGACCCGCTCGTCGATGGCCTCCTGGAGCACCGCGTAGATGCGGGTGCCGACGTCGGACATGTAGGCCTGGCGCTCCTCCTCGGTGGTCACGGGCGGGCGGATGATGCCGTCCTTGAGGTCGATGAACTCCCGGGCCCGGCTCACCGGCAGGCCGAGCAGCTGGAGGAAGACGGTGGTGGGCAGCGGCTCGGCCACGGCGGTGTGGAAGTTGCAGCCGCCCTGGTCGGCCACGGCGGCGATGAGGTCGCGCACCAGGGCGCGGGTGCGCTCCTCGAGGTGGACGATCTGGCGGGGGGCGAAGATCGGGTCGAGCAGCTTGCGGTAGTTGCGGTGCTGCGGGGGGTCGATCTGGAGCGGGATGAGCGGCCGCACCTGGCCGATCCTCACGGCGTCGAAGCCCGAGCTGAACACGTCGGGGTGGGACAGCACGTGGCGGACGTCGGCGTCGCCGCCCACGATGGTCATGCCGAGCTCGAGCATCTCGACCACCCCGCCGGCGTCGCGGAGGAGCTTGAACTGCTCCTGCGGGTGGGCGAGCGCCTCCAGCTCCGGGTCGCCGCCGGGCACGCTCAGCTCGGACATCGGTGGGGCCCCCTCCGCTCACCCGTGGTGGAACCTGTTCTAGCGCAGATCTAACGTTTGCGTCACCTGCGATCGGCCGGAATCTGCGTGCATCCGGTGGGGCCGGGCGCCAGCATCGTCGGCGTGACCGCCGATCCCGCGGCGCTGGTGCTGCGCCCCCTCCGGCTCGCCGACGAGGACGCCTTCCGCCGGGCCCACGCGGCGATGGCGGCGGAGGGGTTCACGTTCGGGCTGTGGTTCGACGACGACACGTCGTTCCCCGAGTACGTGCGGCTGGCCGAGCGGCGCAGCCGGGGGCTCGACCTCGAGGGCCGGCTGGTGCCGAGCACGTTCCTGGTGGCCGACGTGGGCGGCGTGATCGTGGGGCGGGCGTCGATCCGCCACGAGCTCAACGAGTTCCTGCTCCAGGAGGGCGGCCACATCGGCTACGGCGTGCTGCGGGAGCACCGGCGGCGGGGCTACGCCACCGGGATCCTGCGGCGGAGCCTGGAGATCACCGACGACCTCGGCATCGCCCGGGTGCTGGTGACCTGCGACGACGACAACGTGGGGTCGGCCACCGTGATCGAGCGCTGCGGCGGCGTGTTCGACTCGTACACCACCGGCGAGAGCGGCGCCCGCATGCGCCGCTACTGGATCGGCCGGTCGGTCGCAGCGACCGCCTAGCGTGCGGGGGCGTGAGCGACGGGGACACGCCGCCGGGCGAGCGCCTGCGCGACCTGCTCGACGGCTACCGCGTGACCCAGGCCATCTCGGCCGCTGTCACGCTGGGCGTGCCCGACGGGCTGGCCGGGGACGGCCGCACCGTGGCGGCGCTGGCCGGGGCCACCGGCACCCGGCCCGGGCCGCTGCTGCGGCTGCTCCGGGCGCTGGCCGGCCTCGGGCTCGTCGCCGCGGTCCCGGGGGGCGACGGCGACGGCGACGCGGTGTTCCGCCTGACGCCCCTGGGCGAGCTGCTGCGCTCGGACGTCCCCGGGTCGCTCGCCGGGTGGGCCGCGTTCGTCGGCCGGCCCTACCACTGGGAGGCGTGGGGCGACCTGGCCCGCAGCGTGCGCACCGGTGAGACCGCGTTCGACGCTAGCCACGGCGAGAGCGTGTGGACCTGGCGGGCCCGGGACCCGGAGGAGAGCCGGGCGTTCGACCGGGCGATGGGCACGATCGCGGCCGCGGTGTCCGCCCGGCTGGCCGAGCGCTACGACTTCGGGCGGTTCGCCACGGTCGCCGACGTGGGCGGGGGCGACGGGACCCTGCTGGCCGCGGTGCTGGCCCGGCACCCGGGCGTGCGGGGCGTGCTGCTCGACCTGCCCCACGTGGTGGCGGCGGCGCCCACCACGCTGGCGGCCGCCGGCGTGGCCGACCGCTGCCGGGTGGTGGCGGGCAGCTTCTTCGACGGGGTGCCGCCGGGCTGCGACGCCTACCTCATGAAGTCGATCCTCCACGACTGGGACGACGCCACGGCCGCCGCCATCCTGGGCCGGGTGCGCGAGGGCGCGCCGGAAGGCACGGTCGTCGTGGTCGAGCGGGTCCTGGCCGAGGCCGCGCCCGGCCCCTCCGCCACGCTGTCCGACCTCAACATGCTGGTCATGACCGGCGGCCGGGAGCGCACGCTGACCGAGTGGCGGACGCTGGCCGGGAACGCCGGGCTCGCCGTCACCGCCACCACCGACCTCGGGCTGGGCTGGCACGCCATCGAGGCGGCGCCCGCCTGACCTCAGCCGAGCCCCCGCCCACGGCCGGCCCCAGCCGGCTGCCGGGGCCGCCGTGGACCACACCACCGGCCGCTCCCCGGCGGCGCCCTGGGTGGCGTACCCGACGACCGCCCGTCGGGCGTGGTCACGGTCGCCGGCTCGCTCATCCCCCCGTCGTGCCCGACGGCTAACGTCCGCCGGCGCTGTGGGGGAACGCGACGACCCGGGGGACGGCGGCCGGTGGCCGCGGCGGGGGGTCCTGGTCGCGGCCGGGATCGTGACGGTCGCGCTGGTGGCCGGCGGGCTGGCCCAGGCGACGCGCCACGGCCCGCCCGCTCCGAAGCACTACCTGACTCTCGACGGCGTCACGGTCATAGTCGGGGACCCGCGCGAGACCGCACCGCCCCCGGCGAGCGCGACACCGGGGGTGCGTGCGACCTGCGCGCCGTGGCCGCCGTCGTCCGCGGGGCCGGTCACCCCGTCGTCCGGCCGGGGACGGTGAGGACGGCGGCGGGGTTCTCGACGTAGCCGTCGGCCCAGCCCAGCGTGAACGACACCCGGCACCCCCGCGGCGTGTCGGCGCAGGTGGGGACGGGGGCCCCGATGGCCGCCGGTCGATGATGCCCGCCGCCGGCGTGCGCGACCTGTGGGACGCGCCCGACCGGGACGCCGCCCCGGCCGCGGCGGCCGCGGCGTT
>DATFRN010000152.1:0-6877 GCA_035263165.1 Acidimicrobiales bacterium
CTGCGGGGCGGGGCCAAGGGCCTCGACCTGTGCGTCACGGTCACGCTGATCGACGCCCTGGTGCTGGCCCGCTCGGCCTTCCACCACTCGATGAACTACCGGTCGGTGGTGATCTTCGGCCGGGCCACGCCGATCACCGACCTCGACGAGAAGCGGGCGGCGCTCGACGCCCTCGTCGAGCACGTCGTGCCCGGCCGCACCGCCGACGCCCGGCCGCCCACCGAGAAGGAGCTGAAGGGCACGCTGGTGCTGTCGCTGTCGCTCGAGGAGTGCTCGGTCAAGGCCCGGACGGGCGGCCCCAAGGACGACGACGAGGACATGGACCTGCCGGTGTGGGCGGGGATCATCCCGCTCGTGACGACGCCGGGCGAGCCCGAGGCGGTGGCGGACCTGCGGGGCGCCCCGCCGGTGCCCGCCTACGCCACCGGCTACACCCGGGAGGCGGCCGGGGCCGGGATGTAGTGAGCGCCCGCCCACCGCCCCCCGGCAGGCGGCGGGCGGAAGCTCACCGTCCCCCAGCCTGCCACCTCGGCACCCCCGCGATCATCACGAACGTGTGCTCGCCACCCCACAGGTGATCCCCCGATGGAGACATGCGGTCACCTCGGTGCGGAGCTTGTCGGGGTCCCAGGCGTTGAAGAAGTCGGCGTGGGCGGTGAGGACCGAGCCCGAGGCCAGCGCCAGGTCGTGGCCGGGCCCGGTGACCGGGAACGTGATCGTCAACAGCAGCTGGGGGATGGCCACCGGGTGGCCCCCCGGGCAGCGGCCGTCCCGGCTGCGGGCGACGTGGGCCAGGTGGTCGGCGCTGTCGAGGTGCTCGCCGTCCCAGCAGTCGGGAAAGCTGACGGCCAGGCGCAGGGGCCGGTCGGGCGGGCAGACGGGCGGCGTCGACGCCCGCACCGAGCCCACGCCGCACGACCACGCCACCACGCCGATCGGCTGGGGGCGGGTGGCGGTCTGGTCGCCGCCCAGCATCTTCAGCCCGAACGGGTAGGGCTGCACCGAGGCCGGGTCGACGCCGACGCCGGGCCGGTAGTAGGCGACGGCCTTGGTGGGCGTGACCGCCTTGCCGTGGTCGAACAGCGCCGGCGCCCAGTAGGCGGCCCGGTCGCGGCGCTGGTCGCAGGTGGTGTCGCCCCGGCCCAGGCTGGCGGCGGTCGAGTCGGCGTCGGTGCCGGTGTTGCCGAAGAACACGTGCAGGTGCGAGCCGCCGTGGGCCGCGTGGCCCTCGGGCATGCCGGCCATCCCGTGCATGCCGGGGTGGACGATGGGGTCGTCGGCCGCGGCGTGGCTGAACCCGCACTGGACCAGGAACTGCGGGACGCGGCCCTGGGGGCCGGCGTCGGTGGGCGAGTGGCGCACGGCCACGGCGGGCGGGGGGCGCCGGGCGGAGGTTCGTGGGGCGGCGGGCCGAGAGGCGGTCCCGTCGCCGCCGCACCCGGCCACTGCCGCCAGGGAGGCGACGGCGGCGAATGCGACGGCCGAGACGGCCCGCCGCCCCATGATCACGCCGGCTTGTCGGGGACCGTGATGCTATCCACGTCCGGCTTCTCGAAGGGGTGCGCGGCCGGGCGGGCCGGGGCGTCCTTGGCGTTCGGCATGTTCTCCTGCGGTCCCGGCACCGGCGAGCGCTTGTAGTCCTGCGACGGCGGGTGCACCGCGGCGATCAGCGAGCCGAGGTCGAGGGCGCCGGCCGCCCAATCGCCGCTGCCCTTCCCCTCGCAGGGGGCGAGGGTCTCCACGTTCTTCGGGGCGCTCGTCTTGAACGTGTTGCCGGCGAAGCAGTTGCCGGCCTGCGAGATGTCCTCGGTCGACCCGACGGCGAGGTCGGCCAGGCGGGAGTCCTCGACCACGTTGTCGACCACGCGGTTGTCGCGGGGGTTCCAGATGACTGTGTCGGGCACCTTGGAGGCATCCGGCGGGGCCTGGTTCTTGGTCTCGCCGCACGGCGTGGTGTCCTGCGACGGCGGCGGCACCACGTCGGTCGGGTCGTCCTCGGGGAACGGCACCAGACCGATGCCTGTCCGGTCGTGGTCCCACACCCGGTTGCGTTCGATCACGTTGTGGGTGCCGCCCGCCGGCAGGATGCCGTTGCCCATGGCCAGGAGCGCCGTGTCGATGGCGGGCGTGTCGGGCTGGTTGTTGGAGTAGACGAGGTTGCCGACGATGACCGTCTCGCGACCCGGGTAGCACAGCTCGTAGCTGCCGGAGTTGGGGACGATGCCGGCCCGGTTCTTCCGGAAGGTCGAGTTGGTGATGTAGAGCTCGCCACCCGAGTTGGTGCCCGAGTAGCCGAGGCCGTTGAACTCGGAGACCACGTCGTTGATCTGGGCGTCGCACGGGTAGCACTGGCCGATGTAGAAGCCGGCGTCGGGGCTCCCCGAGGCGTAGCTGTGCTCGATCAGACCCTCGGTCGTGTCGTAGGCGTAGACGCCGTAGTCGCCGGTCCGGTAGGCGGTCAGGTAGGAGCCCCGGTAGCCGGTGGCGCCGGTCCAGAAGAACCCGTTCTTGGTGTAGTTGCGGGCGGTCATGTTCTCGACGGCGACGCCCTTGGCCCCGGCGATCCGGATGCCGTTGTCCAGCTTGAACTGGCCGTCGAGGATCACCTTGTTCCGGTCGAGGCCCCGGATCACGATGTCGTCGGTCTCGACGGTGACGGCCTCGTTGTAGGTGCCGGGGCTGACCAGCACGAGGTCACCGTCCTTGGCGGCGTCGACGGCGTCCTGGATGGTCTTGTAGTCGCCGGGCACCTCGAGGGTGCGGCCCTTCTGCCCACCGTCGCCCCCGGCGTTGTCGCCCTTGTCGTCGCTGCCGCTCCCGCAGGCGGCCGCGGCCACCAGGACCCCGGCCGCCAGCAGCGCCAGCAGCCGTCGCACGCTCAACATCGCAGTCTCCCCCGCTGTCGTGTTACTTGGTCACGACAACGGTGCCCACCATGCCCTGGGCGGTCGTGCCGTGGATCGAGCAGTAGTAGTGATAGACGCCCGGACGGTCGAACGTCTCGCTGTACGAGGCGCCGGGGGTCATGCCGGCCTTGGAGGTGCCCCAGGCGTGGCCCCGGGTGGGCAGGACGTCGTGGTCGTTGTGGCCCCGGTTGGTCCAGGTGACCTTGGTGCCGGCCTTGACCTCGATGTCCGGCGCCCGGAACGCGTTGTCCATGGCCAGGACCCGGACATCCTTGCCGGTGAGCTTGATCGTGTCGGACGGGATGGCGTCGTCGGGGCCCTCGCCCGCGTTGCCGAGGCCGCCGTCGCCGCCGGTCCTGGCGCCGCTGTCGCCGCTGCTGCCCCCGCAGCCGGCGAGGGCCAGCCCGGCGGGCGCCACCACCAGGAGGAGGCCGGCGACCAGGCGGGCGAGGCGACGAGGGACCACCCCGAGAGCGTACGCACAGCCTTACAGCGTCAGGCAATCGAACGCGTGTGACGTTTGGCTCAAGCGTCTAGGTGACGAACAGCCCGATCGCGGCCGCCAGCCCGAGGACGAGGACCACGGCCCGGAACAGGGGAACGGGCATGCGGGCGGCGGTGCGGGCCCCGACGTAGCCCCCGACCAGGCTGGCGGCGGCCATGGTCAGGGCGGCGGACCACACGACGGGCGCGGCGACGGCGAACACGACCATGGCGATGCTGTTGACCAGGAGCGCCAGCACGGTCCGCACGGCGTTGAGGTCGTTGAGGAGGGCGGCGACCGTGATCCCGAGCACGGCGAGGAGGAGGACGCCGAGCCCGGCCCCGAAGTAGGCCCCGTAGATCGAGGCGACGAGCACGCCCCCGTCCCGGGCCAGGCGGTGCCCCCGACTCCCGGGCGCCGGCCCGGACGCGGCCAGCCGTCTCGCCAGCACGGGCTGCGCGGCGAACAGCCCGCAGGCGGCGAGCACGAGCCAGGGAGCGAGGGCGTCGAACGCCCCCTCGGAGGTGATCAGGATGAGCCCGGACCCGACGAGCGCCCCGACGAAGGCCACGGGCGCCAGCTCCCGGAGCCGCGTCCGCTGCGCGGCCAACCGCCGCCGGAACCCGGCGGCCCCCCCGAGGTACCCGGGCCAGATCCCGACGGTGGAGGTCACGTTGGCCGCCAGGCTGTGCACCCCGACGGCCAGCAGGGCGGGGAACGACACCATCGACCCACCCCCGGCGACCCCGTTCACCACCCCGGCCCCGAACCCGGCGGCCGCCAGGAACAACAGCTCGCCGGGGGACATCAGGGGAAGGCTAGTGGCGCTACCGCGCCCGGTAGACGTCCGCCCGGTGGTCGATCCGGGCCACCCCGAGGCACCGCTCGTCGTCGTCGATCTCGTACAGGATCCAGTACGGCCCCCGCCGGGCGGACCAGAGGCCCGCCAGCTCACGCCGCAGCGGGCGGCCGACGCGCCGCGGGTTCTCGACCAGGGGGCCGACGAGGAACTCGACCACGGCGGCCGCCACGGGCTCGGGCAGGCGCCGCAGCGACCGCTCCGCCGAGGCCGTGACGATGAGCCGGTAGCCGGCCCCGGTCACCGGCGCAGGTACTTGGCGCGCAGCTCGTCGGCAGTGACGACGTCGCCGCCCGCCAGCTCGGCCCGTGCCCGCTCGATCTCGGCGAGAGCCTCGGGGTCGGACAGCAGGTCGAGCGTGTCCTCCAGGGCCGCCAGGTCCTCCGGGCTCATGATCACCGCCGCCGGCACGCCACGGCGCGTCAGCGTGACCCGCTCGTGCTCCCGCTCGACCTGGTCCACGACCTCGGACAGCCGAGCCTTGATCTCCGACAGCGAGAGCGTGGTGATGACCAGAGTTCTAGTCAGCTATCGAAGGCGCTCAGCCACGCCGGGCGCTCGTTCCCGCCGTGCACCGTCAGGATCGCCCCCGTGACGTACGCAGCGGCGGGCGACGACAGCCACAGGCACGCCTCGGCGACGTCCGAGGGCGTGCCCAGGCGGCCGAGCGGCACCGTGGCCGCCACCCGGGCCTGCGTCTCCGCCGAGCCGTAGGTGACGTCCGACGCCTCCGTGGCGATCAGGCCCGCCACCACCGCGTTGACCCGCACCGAGGCGGGCGCCCACTCCACCGCCAGCGTCTGCGTCAGGTTGAGCAGGCCCGCCTTGGCCGCCCCGTAGGCGGCCGAGCCGGGCGACGGCCGCGTGCCCGAGACGCTGGCGATGTTGACGATGGCGCCCCCGCCCGGCTGCGACGACATCACCCCGTACGCCGCCTGCGCCACGGTGAACGGGGCCAGCAGGTTCAGCGCCAGCACCTTCTCGTTGAACCGCGGCGACGCCGTCGCCGAGTCGGCCCACGGGGCACCGCCGGCGTTGTTGACCGCCACGTCCAGGCGGCCGTGTTGCTCCGCCACCCTCGCCACCAGAGACGAGACCGAGTCCGGGTCGCGCACGTCGCACGCAACGAACGACCCCGGCCCCGGCGCCGGCCCCGGCCCCGGCCCCGGCGCAGCAGGCGCCGTGCGCCCGCAGACCACCACCGTCGCCCCCGCGGACTCGTACCGCGCCGCGATGCCGCGCCCGATCCCCCGGGTGCCGCCGGTGACGAGCACGACCCGGCCGGTGTAGTCGAGTGGGTTGTCCACCGCACCTCCTGCGGCCTACCTTGCCACAGCCACCTGACGACACGTCAGAAACCGGGCGACCGGAACCGAGGGGCCGTGCCGATCACCACCGACACCGACGACGCCGGCATCGCCGAGGTCGTCATGGACAACCCGCCGGTGAACGCCCTCACCGTCGCCGGCTGGTTCGAGCTGGCCGACGTCATCACGACCACCGGCCGGGACCCGGCCACCCGGGTCGTCATCCTCCGGGCCGAGGGCCGGGGCTTCAACGCCGGCGTCGACATCAAGGAGATGCAGGCCAGCGAGGGCTTCGACGCCCTCGTCGGCGCCAACCGGGGCTGCTTCGCCGCCTTCGCCGCCGTCTACGACTGCCCCGTCCCCGTGATCGCCGCCGTCCACGGCCACTGCCTCGGCGGCGGCATCGGCCTGGTCGGCAACGCCGACATCGTCGTCGCCGCCGACGACGCCACCTTCGGCCTCCCCGAGGTCGACCGGGGCGCCCTCGGCGCCGCCACCCACCTGGCCCGCCTCGTCCCCCAGCACAAGGTGCGGGCGATGGTCTACACGGCGACCACCGCCACCGCCGCGGAGCTGCACGAGTTCGGGTCGGTGCTGCGGGTCGTCCCGAAGGACGACCTCGTCCGCACGGCGCGGGACGTCGCCGCCCAGATCGCCGCCAAGTCGCCCACGGTCATCCGGGCGGCCAAGGAGTCGTTGAACGGCATCGACCCGTGGGACGTCAAGCGCAGCTACCGCTACGAGCAGGGCTTCACCTTCGAGCTCAACCTCACCGGCGTGGCCGACGAGCACAGGGACGCCTTCGTCGAGGGCCGGGACACGGACACGAGCCGCTGACGTGCCCGGCAAGCTGATGACCGAGGAGGACGTGGTCGCCCGCCTGCGCTCGGGCATGACCATCGCCATCGGCGGCTGGGCCAGCCGCCGCAAGCCCATGTCGCTCGTCCGGGCCATCGCCCGCAGCGACCTGGCCGACCTGACCATCGTCACCCACGGCGGACCCGATCTCGGCCTGCTGTGCGCGGCCGGCAAGGTGCGCCGGGCCGTCTACGCCTTCGTGTCGCTCGACTCGGTGCCGCTGGAGCCCCACTTCCGCGCCGCCCGGCAGTCGGGCGCCATCGAGGACGAGCCCTACGACGAGGGCCAGTTCCACCTCGCCCTCCAGGCCGCCGCCTGGCGGGCGGCGCGGAAGTGCGGCTCGAGCGGAATCGAGTCGAGCGACACGAATGCGTAGATCGCCTTGCGGACCTTCCCGGCTGCGCACAGCAGGCCGAGGTCGGGGCCGCCGTGGGTGACGATGACCAGATCGTTCAGGTCGCTG
>DATFRN010000153.1:0-11965 GCA_035263165.1 Acidimicrobiales bacterium
TTGAAGATCAGGTAGAGCACCGCCAGCACGCCGGGGAGCCGCTCGTCCCGCTCGCCCGGGGGCGGCACGTCCAGGGGGACCGCCGCCTGGCGAAGCCGCTGCTTGGCCCGGGTGATCCGCTGCTTCATCGCCGGCTCGCCGACCAGGAACGCCCGGGCGATCTCGGCGGTGCCGAGCCCGCCGAGCGTCCGCAGGGTGAGGGCGACCCGGCCCGCCGCCGGCAGCACGGGATGGCAACAGGCGAACATCAGCGCCAGGCGCTCGTCGCCGAGGGGCTCGCCGCCGGGCGGCTCGGCCGCCACTCGGGCCGCGACCGACTCGGCCTCCTTGCGGCGCCCGAGGGCCTCCCGGCGCACCCGGTCGATCGCCCGGCGCCGTCCGACCGTGACCAGCCAGCCACCAGGGTTGGCCGGCACCCCGTCGACCGGCCAGCGGTCGAGCGCGGCGGCCGCCGCGTCCTGCAACGCCTCCTCGGCCAGGTCGATGTCACCCAGCGACCGGACGAGCACCGACAGGACCCGGCCGGGCTCGGCCCGCAGGGCCCGGTCCAGCGCGGCATGGGCCGCGTCGGAGAAGATCTCGTCGGCCATGTCGCCGCCAGTGTGGCCCGTTCGTCATGGGGGCACGGCACGACGTATCGGAGGTCCGTGATGGCCGAGTTCCTGCTCATGTTCGTGGTGGGCCCGTGCCCGCCGCCAGAGCTGTCGCCCGACGAGATGCAGGCGCTGGTCGCCCGCTACGTCGCGTGGGGCGAGCGGATGGCGGCGACCGGGCACGGGTCGGCGCACCGGGGGGCCCGCCTGAGCGACGCCTTCAGCGACCCGGGCCGGGTGCTCGCCGGCGACAGCGGCGAGGTCGTGGCCACCGACGGTCCGCTGGCCGAGACCAAGGAGGTGGTCGGCGGCTACGGGGTCATCACGGCCGCGGACTACGACGAGGCCGTCGAGCTGTGCCGGAACCACCCCGCGGTCAGCGACATCGGGAGGATCGTGATCCGCCGGCTCGCGTGACGTCTCAGGTCGCCGCCGGCGCCCCGAGCAGACGGCCGATGGCCTCCGGGTCGAAGAACTCGGCCGGCGAGATCGTGCCGGCGACGAGGCTGACGAAGGCGTCCATCGCGGCCGGATTGCCGTTGATCGCCCCGAGCAGCTGCTGGACCTCGGGCGGCGGCGCGTCGAGGGTGGCGAGCTCGGTGGTGAAGTCGTAGATCGGCCGGGCGTGGGCGTCGCGGGCGGCCTGGGCGGCCGCCATGGCCTCGCGGTAGGTCGTCGTGCCGGCGAACGCCTCGCCCAGCGCCGCGGCGCACCGCTCGGCGTCGGCGAAGGCGTCGCCGATGCCCTGGGCGGTGATGGGGTCCTTGGTGTACCCGGCGTCGCCGACCAGCGCCCAGCCGGGCCCGTAGGGCGTGCGGAAGAAGTTGGGGACGGAGCCGCCGGCGAAGCGCGCCTGGCGGGTTGCCTGGCGGACCCGCTCGGCCACCTCGGGGACGAGCCCGAGGGTGGCGAGGTAGTTGGCCTCGACGTCGGCCTTGTAGGCGGCCGCCTCGGCCTGGGGCCAGCCGACGACGAGCAGGGTGAGGCCGTCGTTGGTCGGGAAGGCGGCCCAGCCCCGGCCGGGCCGGATGACCGTCTGCATCCCGTCGACCGGCAGGTCGCTCCAGTAGGTGTAGAAGCTGGTCTGGAGCATCGGCTTCTCGTGGTACTGGGCGGGCCGCACGGCCCGGGCGACGCGGGAGGCCCAGCCGTCCGCGCCGACGACCACGCGTCCCCGCTCGGTGACCGTCCGACCGCCGGCGTCGCGGCCGCGCAGCCCGACGACCTTGCCGTCCTCGACCAGGATGTCGTCCACCCCGAACCCCTCGCGCACCTCGGCGCCGGCCCGGGCGGCGGCCTCGACCAGGATCGCGTCGAGGACGGTGCGCCGGGGCGCGTAGGCGGTCGAGCCCCCGTCCGCCGCCGGCCGGGGCGTGCCGCGCACGACGACCGGGCCGAAGTCCAGCGCGTAGGTCTCGATCGGGGGACAGCCCGTGGCCATGACCTCGTCGGCCAGGCCCCAACGCCGCAGCGCGGCGATACCCGGGGCGTGGATCAGGTGGGTCGACAGGGTGTCGCTGGGGAACGAGGCCCGGTCGACCAGGAGCACCCGGTGGCCCCGCCGGGCCAGCAGCATGGCGGTGGGCGCGCCGGCGCAGCGGGCGCCGACGATGATGGCGTCGTACTTCGGGCTCACTTGTTGCCTCCAGGTCGGTGGTGGCGTCCACCCTGCGGGGCGGCGCCCCGGGGCGGATCGGTGAGCTCCCCTATTTCGCGTCCTGGTCGCCCCGGGTGGCGTAGGCGGCGGCCTCGGCGCGATTGCGCAGGCCCAGCTTGGCGAGGACGTTGGCCACGTGGTGCTCGACCGTCTTGCGGCTGATGAAGAGCCGCTCGGCGATCTCGGGGTTGGACAGGCCGTGGCCCAGCAGGTCGAGGACCTCCGCCTCCCGGCGGGTCAGGGTGCCGGGGGAGCGCCGGGCGGTGGCCGGCCGCACGCCCAGGGAGCGCAGGACCGCGGCGGCGGCGTCGGCCTGCCGGGCGGCCTCCAGGCGCTCGAACGCCTCCAGGGCGGCGCGGGCCTCGGCCAGCGCCACCTCGGGCTGGTCGGTCCGCAGGGCGTGGGCGAGCTCGAGGCGGGCCCGGGCCAGCTCCATCGGCATCTGGGCGCGGGCGAAGCCGGACAGTGCGGCCCGCAGGCACTCCAGCGGGTCGCCGGTCCCGGTGGCCAGGCAGACCCGCCCGCGGGCCAGGGCGGCGACGGCCCGGACGTAGGCGTTGGAGTCCGCCGCATCGCACGCCAGCAGGGCGTCGAGGGTGGCGGCGGCCTCGCCGGTGGCGCCCTGGTCGAGCAGGACGTCGACGAGCAGGGCGAGCAGGGTCGCCGCCGCGGTGCTGCCGGGCTCGACCTGGGCGAGGGCCCGCTCCAGGACGTCGCGGGCGCGCGCCGCCTCGCCGGACGCGAGGTGGATGGCCGCCAGCGTCCGGGCGGCCTCGGGGTCGACGTCGAGGCCGACGAGGAGCCCGCGGGCCTCCTCCACCCGGCCCTGCCGGACCCGCAGGTCGGCCAGCCGGACCAGGGCCCCCGCCCGCAGCCACGACCGCTGCCCCAGGCCCCAGAGGCGCACGGCGCCCGTCAGCGCGGCGTCGGCCTCGGGCCAGTTGCCGGCCGCGGTCATGAGCCCGCCGTAGTGGGTGCGGCAGAAGGCGGACACGGCCGGCAGCCGGCGGCGCTCGGCGATCGCCTCGCCGACCCGGATCCACTGCTCGGCCCGGGCGACGTCGTGGGCGTACTCGCAGGCCGAGAACAGCTGGCAGAAGATCTCCTCCAGCACCATGAAGTCCTCGACCTCGTGGCCCGCCACGGCGGCCAAGGCCTCGTCGAGCAGGAGCATCCCCTCCTCGACCCGGTCGGCGTGCACGAGGCCGGCGCCGAGGTAGGCCAGTGCGACGAACTCGAGGTCGACGTCGCCGACGGTGCGGCCGACGGCGACCGCCTCCCGCAGGAGCGCCTCCTTCCGCGCCTGGTCCGCCTCGAACATGCCCCGGTTGAGCGTGACCCACCCCGCCTCGCGCTCGTCGGGGTCGACGGCCAGCAGGCGCTGGGACCGGGCCAGCCAGCCGCTGTGGACCGCCATGTCGCCGACCAGCGAGCCGTACATGTACCCGAGCGTCCGGGCCACCCGCACCGCGCCGACGCTCCCGCCGTCGCGCCGGTGGGCGGCGTAGGCCCGCTCCCACAGCTCGATCGCCGCGGGGAAGTCGAGCTCGACGTAGGAGGCTCGGGCCAGCCCCTCCAGGGCGTCCCCGGAGGGATCCGCGGCCAGCGCACGCTCGAACGCCGCCCGCGCCCCGGCCGCATCGCCGGCCCGCAGGGCCGCCTGCCCGTCCTCGATCAGGTCGCCGGGTGACCCGCTCACGGGGGTGATCATCCCGCGTCGGCCGGCACGGTGCGTAGCGGAGGCTGGTGCCGGCCTGACATCGGGGTGCTTCACTGGATCGCAGCGCCGGCTGTCCCGAGGGGAACCGGCATGCGAGCGCCGTGCTTGAGGCGCTGGCGTCGGCGTTGGGCCCGGTCACGTCGTGTTGTGTCCTGGACTCGAAGCGCGACGTCGGGGTCTGGCTCGCCGCGCTACCTGACGTCAAGGCGGCGCACATCTCGTGGGGCTACGTCTGGGTCACCCCGGCGGCCCTGGCGTAGCGGACCCGCCCGTGGTCACTCCCGGTCGACCGCCGCGTGGGTCTCGCCGCCGGCGAGGCGGGGGTAGCCCGGGCCGCGGTCGAACATCGGGGGGTCGCCGCGGTCCGCCGCCAGGGTGGTGCGGCGGGCCGTCGTTGCCTCGGCGTCGACCTCGCCCGTGGGTGTCAGGACCACGCCGTAGTCCCGGGTCGCCGCCTCCCGGCTGACCTTGTCCACCTCCACGTCCCGGGCCACCGCCGCCGGGTCCCGGGCCAGGGGGTCGCCCCAGCCGCCGCCGCCCGTGGTCTCGATGCGGACGACCTCGCCGGCCGCCACCGGCTCGCCGTCGCACAGCCCGGGCAGCACCCGCTCGGCCGGCCCGCCCGGGTCGATCGTCACCCGGAACGGCGTGCCCGCCCGGCCGCCGCGCACGCCCCAGCACGACAGGATCGAGCGGTCGGCCACCGACATGAACGTGGCGTCCTCCAACACCCGGATCTCCTTGCGGTACCCCAGACCACCCCGGAAGGCCCCGGCGCCGCCCGAGTCGGTGGCCAGCGCCAGCGTCTCCACCCGCACCGGGAACCGGGTCTCGACGAACTCCGCCGGCAGGTTGCGGGACTCGGGCACCACGTGGATCGTGTCGCTGCCGTCGGCGTAGTAGCGCCCGCCCGAGCCGCCGCCCAGGATCTCCCGGTTGAGGTACCAGCGCCCGTCCCCGTCGTAGCCGGAGATCCCCGTGTAGCGGATCGTCTCCTGGTCGGCCGGCATGTAGCCGTCCACCGCCTTGGCGATCGCCCCGGCCAGCACCCCCAGCAGCCGCAGGATCACGAACGTGCGGGCGTTGGTCGGCGCCGGGAACACGGGCGTGACCAGCGTCCCCGGCGGCGGGAAGCGGATGTCGATGAGCTCGACCACGCCCTCGTTGACGTCCAGCTCCGCCATGCGCTCGGGCGTGTCGGCCAGGTTGCGCAGGATCGGCGCCAGCCACTTCTTGAGGAAGTTGCCGTCCGCGTAGTCGCCGGCGTGGTTGATCGGGCCCTTGGCCTGCGGGCCGGTGCCGGCCAGGTCGAGGACCAGCCGGTCGGCGGTCTTGGTCAGCGTGATGCGCTGGCGGTGGAGCCGGGGCTCGTCCACGCCGTCGTGCTCGGCGTAGTCCTCCCAGGTCCAGGTGCCGTCGGGGATCTTGGCCAGCAGCTCGCGCCGGAACGTCTCGGCGCACGCCGACACGATGGCGTCGAAGCAGGCCTCGACCGCCTCCCGGCCGTAGCGGGCGAACAGGCCGGCCATGCGCCGCGCCCCCATCAGGCACGCCGAGGTCTCGGCGTCGAGGTCGCCTGCGATCGAGTCGGGCATCCGGGAGTTGCGGGTCATGATGCGGATCACGCCCTCGTTGGGCACCCCGGCGTCGACCAGCTTGACCGGCGGCACCATCAGCCCCTCCTCGAACACCGAGGTGGCGTGGGACGGCATCGACCCGGGGACGGCGCCGCCGATGTCGTCGTGGTGGCCGAACGCCTGCACGAAGGCCACGACCTCGCCCCCGTCGAACACCGGCACGGTCACGCACAGGTCGGGCAGGTGGCCGATGCCGCCCTCCGACAGGTACACGTCGTTGTGGAAGTAGACGTCACCCGGTCGCATGCGCTCGATCGGGAAGTCCCGCACCACCGGGTGGACCAGCGCCGAGTACGACCGCCCGGTCAGCTTGCGCAGCCGGCGGTCGTGGATGCCGGCCCGGAAGTCGTGCTGGTCCCGGATCATCGGCGACCGCGAGGTCCGGCCGATCTGGTCCTCGACCTCGGCCTCGATGGAGGCCAGCGTGCCCTCCACGATCTCCACCAGTACGGGGTCGACGTCGGTCACGCCCCACCCCCCGACGCGCGGCGGGCCACCAGCGCGCCCAGCCGGTCGACCACCACCCGCACGCCGGGCGGCACGGGCAGCGTCGAGCCGTACTCCTCGACCACCGCGGGGCCGACCACCTCGTCGCCCGCGCCCAGGTCGGGCCGCCACACGATCGGCGTGTCGTGCCAGGCGCCGGCGAAGAACACCGGCCGGGACCCGGTGGGCGCCACGGTCCCCGTCCCCTGCCGGGTCGGGGCCAGGGGCGGGGCATCGAGCGGGCCGACGCCGGTGATCCGCACGTTGACCCACTCGACCCCGTGGTGGGGCCGGTCCCGGTAGCAGTAGCCGTACAGCCGCTCGTGCTCGTCGTGGAAGCGGGCCAGCACGGCCGCGGCCAGGGCGGCGTCGACCGGGCCGGCCGGGACGTCGACCCGCACCTCGAACGCCTGGCCGTCGTAGCGCAGGTCGGCCGAGCGCAGGAGCCGCTGCTCGCCGGGGTCGAAGCCCTCGGCGCCCAGCGCGGCGGCGGCCCGAGCCTCCAGGTCGGCTACCACCGCTCCCAGGGCGGCCAGATCGAGCCGGTCGTGGGGGGCGACGAAGGTGCGCACGTCGTCGATGCGGACGTCCACCGTGAGCAGCCCGCGGGCGCACAGGTTGCCGGGGTCCGGCGGGACGATCGCGGCCGGCATGTCCAGGATGTCGAGCAGGCGCGCCGCCTCCAGCGGCCCCGAGCCGCCGAAGGCGCACAGCGCCAGGTCCCGCACGTCGATGCCCCGGCGGACGGTGGCCTGGCGGATGGCGTTGGCCTGGTTCCAGGTCCAGATCTCGACGATGCCCTCGGCGCACGCGCCGGCGTCGAGGCCCACGGCCGCGGCCAGGGCGTCGATGCCCGCCCGCGCCGCGTCCACGTCGAGCGGGATCTCGCCGCCGAGCAGGTGGGGCGGGATGCGGCCGAGCACCAGGGCGGCGTCGGTGAGCGTGGGCTCCCGGCCGCCCCGGCCGTAGCACAGCGGCCCCGGGTCGGCGCCGGCCGACCGGGGCCCGACCTTGAGCGTGCCCTCGGGCGACACCCAGGCCACCGACCCGCCCCCGGCGCCCACGGTCACGATGTCGATCATGGGCACCTTGGCCGGGAACCGGCCGATGGTGGCGTCGGTGGTCAGCGTGGGCGTGCCGTCCCGGATCACGGCCACGTCGGTCGAGGTCCCGCCGCCGTCGAGGGTCACGACCCGGTCGAAACCGGCCGCCGCGGTCACCGCGGCCGCGCCCAGCGCCCCGGCGGCCGGGCCCGACAGCACGGTGGTGATGGGCCGCTCCGCCACCCCCGCCGCCGAGGTGACCCCGCCGTTCGACTTCATCACGAAGAACGGCACGTCCCGGCCGGTGCGCTCGTCCAGCCGCTCGGCCAGGGTCCGCACGTAGCGGGCGATGGTGGGCTTCACGAACGCGTCGACCAGGGTCGTCACCGACCGCTCGTACTCCCGGTACTCCCGCAGCACGTCGGCGCTGATCGACAGCGAGCACTCGGGGTACGCGTCGGCGAAGAGCTCGCGGACCCGCCGCTCGTGGGCCGGGTTGGCGTAGGCGTGCAGCAGGCACACGCCCACCGCGGTGACGCCGTGGTCCCGGAACCAGGCGGCCTGGTCCCGCACCGCGCCCTCGTCCAGCGGGCGCAGCACCCGGCCGCCGGCGTCGAGCCGTTCGGGCACCTCCCGCACCAGGTGCAGCGGCACGATGCGGTCGGGCTTCACCCAGAAGTACGAGTTGCCGTAGCCGTCGGGGACGCTCTGGCGCCCGATCTCCAGCAGGTGGCGGAAGCCGGCGGTGGTGAGGAACCCCAACCCCGCGACCTCGCCCTGGAGCAGGGCGTTGGTGGCCACGGTGGTGCCGTGGAAGACCGACGCCACGGCGTCCCAGCCCGCGCCGGCGGCGGCCAGCGCCTTGTCCGCCCCGGCCAGGAAGCCGCGGGCGGGGTCGGCGGGGGTGGACGGCGTCTTGGTGGTGGTCAGGGCCCCGGTGGCCTCGTCCAGCACCACCACGTCGGTGAACGTGCCCCCGGTGTCGACCCCGACGCGCAGGCGGGTCACCCGGTGTCCCCCGGCGGGAACGGCGCCCGGGCCTCGGCCTCCAGCGCGTCGCGGTGGCGGCGGTAGAGGGCGAGGTTGCGCTCGGCCAGGTGGTCGAACCCCTGGCGGACCGACGAGCCCGGGCTGATCGCCCGCATGGGCTCGACGCCGACGGTGGCCGACACCCAGCCCGGCTGGCTGGTGCCCCGGGCCAGCACCTCGCCGGTCGGGCCGACGATCAGCGAGTTGCCGAAGTAGACGTGGCCGCCGGCGTCGACGCCGACCGCGTTGGGGGCCACGACGTAGAGGTGGTTGTCGTAGGCCCGGGCCCGGGTGGTCAGCTCCCAGATGTCGGCGGCCCGCAGGAAGGCCGACGGCCGCACCACCACCTCGGCGCCGAGGGCGGCCTCGATGCGGACCAGCTCGGGGAAGTCGCCGTCGAAGCAGATCACGCTGCCCACCCGGCCGAGGTCGGTGCCCACCACCAGCACGTCGTCGCCCGGCGTGACCCAGGCCTGCTCGGCCGGGAACAGGTGGGTCTTGCGGTACACGCCGAGCACGTCGCCCGACGGGCCGATGACGGCGGCGGAGTTGTAGACCGTGCCCCGGTCGGGACCGGCCTCGTAGGTGGGCCAGACGAGGTGGACGCCGAGGTCGGCGGCGGCCCGCTGGGCGTCCTCGCTCAGCGGGCCGGGGATCGGGGCAACCAGGTCCCACAGGTCGGCGGCGTCCAGGCCGGGGGCGAAGCCGGTGGTCACGGTCTCCGGGGCCACGACCAGCTCGGCGCCGGTGGCGTCCACGCAGCGCCGGGCCAGGTCGAGGGCGGCGGCGACGTTGGCCGCGATCGCGCCGGCCGTGACCGGCCCGGGCACGGGCCCGGCCTGGAGGCCGGCGGCGACGAACGGCCTCACGGGCGCCCCCCCGCCGCGCCCCGGCGGCGGCGCCAGCCGGCGACCGCCACCGCCCCCACGACCGTCGCGGCCACAGCCACGGCCGCGCCGGCGCGGCCGCGCCGCCGCACCGCGGCGCCGGGGTCAGGCCCCGGCCCGGGCGACGCCGGGTCGGCCACGCCGGCCAGCAGGTCCTCGGCCAGCCGCCGGGCGGCGGCCGCCAGCACCGACCCGCCCACCGTGCCCAGCGGGCCGCCGACCTCGCCCTCGACGGTGAGCGCGGTCCGGCCGGTGTCGGCCCGGACCGTGACGTCGACCGTGCCCGGGGCGCCGGCGCCGGCGATGCGGACGGCGTCCCCGTCCAAACGGGTCACCCGGCCCGACCACAGCCCCCGCACCGAGGCCACCGCCACGTCGGCCACCACCGCCAGCGTGCCGTCGCCGTCGGCGGTGGCGGAGCGGCAGCCCGGCAGGGCGGCGGCCACCCGGTCGTGGTCGGCCAGGGCGGCCCAGGCCGCAGGCGGGGCGGCGACCGGGAACGTCACCCTCACCGGCGCGCCTCCAGCGCGGCCCACAGCTCGGGCGGCGAGATCGGCATGCGGTCCATCCGCACCCCGACCGCGTCCTCGATGGCCGCCGCCAGGCAGGCCGAGACCGGGATCACCCCGGCCTCGCCCGCGCCCTTGATCCCGAGGGGATTGAGCGGCGACGGGGTCTCGGTGTGGGCGATCTCGGGCGTCGGCACCTCGCTCAGGTACGGCATGAGGAAGTCCATGAAGTTGGCGTTGGCCAGGTTGCCCGCCGCGTCGTAGGCCATGCGCTCGAGCAGGGCGCCGGCCACGCCCTGGGCCACCCCCCCGTGGATCTGGCCCTCCACGATCATGGGGTTGATCAGCGGCCCGCAGTCGTGGACGACGGCGTAGCGCAGGATCGCCACCGTCCCCAGCTCGGGGTCGACCTCCACCACCGCGGCGTGCATCCCCGCCGCGAAGGTCGAGCGGACGGGCGAGTAGTAGTCCCGGGCCTCCAGGCCCGGCTCGTCGCCGTCGGGCACCGGGGCCACGTCGGGGTCGGGCGCCGAGGCGAACTGGGTGGCGGCCTGGGCCTCGGTGGAGAAGGAGTAGCGCAGCGGGTTGGACAGCACGGCCACCTGCGACAGCGGGATGCCCCGGCTCGGGGTGCCCCGCACGTGCACGACGCCGCCGGCGATGTCGAGGTCGTCGGCGGCGGCCTCCAGCGCCTCGGCCGCGATGCGGACCGCCTTGGCCCGCACCGCCCGGGACGCCAGGGCCACCGCGTTGCCGCTCATCACCGCGGCCCGGCTGGCGTAGGTCCCCACCGCGTAGGGGAAGCGGCGGGTGTCACCGGTGGTGACGTAGACGTCGCCCACGTCGACGCCCAGCTCGTCGGCCACGATCTGGGCGAACACCGTCTCGTGGCCCTGGCCCTGCGAGGTCAGGCCGGTGGCCACCATCACCCGGCCGTTGGTCTCCACGTGCACGTGGGCGCCCTCGTAGGGCCCCACGCCGGTGCCCTCGACGTAGCAGGCCAGGCCGATGCCCAGCCGCCGCCCGGCGGCGGCCGCCGCATCCCGCTCGGCGACGAAGCCGTCCCAGCCCACCAGGTCCCGCAGCCGGTTCAGCAACCCGGGGTAGTCACCCGAGTCGTAGATCAGCGGGCGCCCGTCCTGGAAGACCATCCCGAAGTCGTAGGGGAACTCGTCGGGCCCGATCAGGTTGCGGGCCCGCACCTCGTCACGCCCGAGGCCCAGGGTCTCGGCGATGCGGTCCATCGTCCGCTCCATCACGAAGCAGCCCTGGGGCCGCCCCGCGCCCCGGTAGGGCGTGACGGTCACGGTGTTGGTGTAGAGCGACGTGAACGTGACCCGGTAGTGGCGGTGCCGGTAGGGGCCGGGCAGCTGGGTGGCCGTGATGATCGGCAGCACGATGCCGTAGGGCGTGTAGGCACCGGTGTCGTGCCAGAAGTCGACCTCCAGCCCGAGGATGGTGCCGTCGCCGTCGAAGCCGACCCGCACGTGGTGCTGCTGGCCCCGCTCGTGGGTGGCCGAGACGAAGTGCTCGTAGCGGTCCTCGACCCACTTGACCTCGCGGCCGAGCATGCGGGCCGCCCACGGGACCAGCACCTCCTCGGGATAGGGGTGGAGCACCTTGGTGCCGAAGCCGCCGCCGACGTCGGGGGTGATGACGTCGACCGCCACGTCGGGCAGGCCGAGGATGTTGGCCACCGCGGCCCGCACCCCGGTCGAGGTCTGCGTGGAGGTGCGCAGCCGCAGCCGGCCGTCCTCCTCGTCCCAGCGGGCGTGGACGCCCCGACCCTCCAGCGGCGACGACAGCGACCGCTCCATGGCCAGGTCGAGCTCCAGCACGTGGGGGGCGGCGCCGATGGCGGCGGCCGCGTCGCCCAGCTCCTGGGTGGTGACGGCGGCGACGTTGCCGGGCACGTCCTCGTGGACCAGCCGGTCGGCGGCCCGGGCCGCGTCGAGGCCGACCACCGCGGGCAGCGGCTCGTAGTCGACGGCGATGCGGTCGGCCGCGTCCTCGGCCACATAGCGGTCGACCGCCACCACCATGGCGACGGCCTCGCCCACGTGGTTCACCTCGCCGTGGGCCAGGGCGTACTGGGTACGGGGATGGGTCAGGTCCGGGTGCGGGATCAGCAGCGGCAGCGGATCGGCCAGGCGCCCGGGCAGGTCGTCCCAGGTGTACACGCCCACCAGGCCCTCGACGTCGAGGGCGTCGCTGACGTCGATGCCGGTGATGCGGGCGTGGGCGTGGGGGCTGCGCACGAACGCCGCGGCCAGGGCGTCGTGGCCGGCGTCGTCGAGGAAGCGGCCGGCGCCCCGCACCAGGCGCTCGTCCTCCCGGCGCTCGACCCGCTCGCCGAACCACTGCGTGGTCACGGCGCCTCCCGGGCCAGCTCGGCCGCCCGCCG
>DATFRN010000154.1:0-4394 GCA_035263165.1 Acidimicrobiales bacterium
GCCGGCGACGGCGGTGCGGCGGCCGGCGACGGCGGTGCGGCCGCCGGCGACGGCGGTGCCGCCGCAGGTGACGGCGATGGCGGTGCGGCGGCCGGCGACGGCGGTGCGGCCGCCGGCGACGGCGGTGCCGCCGCCGGCGACGGCGGTGCCGGGGGCGATGGCGGGGGCGATGGTGGTGGCGGCGACGGGGGTGGCGGGGACTAGCGGTCGCCGGCCTGGCCGGCCGGCGGGGGCGGCCCGGTCAGGTCCTGGGGCGCTCCTTGCGGCCCGCCTTGAGCAGCCCGACCATCTCGACGATGCGCTCGGCCCGCACGTCGGGGCGGCGCTTGGTCCCGTCGATCCAGCGCAGGTACGCCCGCCGGTAGAACTGCGCCAGCGAGTCGAAGAACTCGCCCGCCTCGGGCTCGGCCTCGAGCGCGGCCACGATGTCCGGCGCCAGGTCGGCCCGCTGCGGCCCCTCCGGCCACAGGACGACGGCCACCTCGTCGCCCGGCCCGATCCCGCACCCCCGCCGCCAGGCGGGCCCGAGCTTGAGCCCGAGCCCGCCGTCGATCGGCTCGATCACGCCCCGCCATCCCCTGCCGTCGACGGTCCCGCCCACCCGGTGCTCCCGCCGCCGGCCCCACGCCTCGTCCGGGTCGAACCCGAGGGGCACGAGCACCCGGCGCTTCCGGTCGGCCACGACCACCGCCGTGAACGACCGCTCGGTGCCTTTCCCCGCCGCCATGGCGATCGACACTACGCCGCTCGCCGGGATGCGGCATGCTCTCCGGATGCTGGGACACCCGAGGCGCCGGCCCGCGGGGCGGACGGCGCTGCTGGCGATCATCGCGCTCGCCGTGGCGGCCTGCGCGAGCGAGGCGTCCGATGCGCCGGACGCCACCGACGACACCGACGTCACGACCGCATGCGACCGCGTGGAGGACCTGGCCAACGCCGTCCTCCAGGCGCGAGACGCGACGAGCAGAGATCAGTTCGCCGCGGCCATCGAGGGGCCGCAACGCGCCTTTCTCCAGGCCGCGGAGGCCAGCGGCGACGACCGCCTGGCCGAGCTGGCCCGAACCTACGGCGAGCAACTGGCGGCCTGGCGCGTCCTCCCCGGCGCCGACGCCGACGAGGCCGGCCAGAACGCCGACATCGCCCTCGACCGCGCCGGCGCCCGCTGCATCGCGCTCGGCGCCCACAACGACTTCCCGGAGGAGCCCGGCTGAGCCGGGTCAGAACCGCCCGATGGCGGGGATGACCCGCTCGCCCATCAGGTCGAGGGGGCGCAGCGTGCCCACGCCCTCCAGCGAGCCGTGGGCCACCGTGAACCCGAGCTCGGACAGCTCGTGGAGGTGGTCGATCGTCGCCTGCACCCGCTCGCCACCCGGGCCGAGGTCGAAGCGGGTCTGGACCGTCTTCTCGATCGTGTCGTAGTCCCGACCCTCGGCGGCGCAGTGGTCCCGCAGGACGTCGAGCTTGCGGGCCAGGTCGGGCGCGTCGAACAGGTTGCAGGCGTCGGCGTAGCGGGCCACCAGCCGCAGCGTCTTCCGCTCGCCCGACCCGCCGATCAGGATCGGCGGGTGCGGCCGGTACAGCGGCTGGGGCGAGTTGAGCGTGCGACCGAGGTGGTAGTGCTCGCCGTCGAAGGGGCCGTCGTCGTCGCTCCACATCTGGCGGCAGATGCGCAGCGCCTCCTCCAGCCGCTCGAACCGCTCGGCCAGCGGCGGGAACGGCAGGCCCAGCCCGCGGGCCTCGGCCTCGGCCCCGGCCGCCCCGATGCCCAGCATCGCCCGCCCGCCGGACAGTACGTCGAGCGTGGTGACCGCCTTGGCCAGCAGCCCCGGCTCGCGGTAGACGGCCGCGGTCACGACGGTGAGCAGGTTGACCCGCTCGGTGCTGGCGGCCAGGAAGCCGAGCGTGGTGTAGGCCTCGAGCATCTCGTGCTCGGGCGGCCCCCGGTGGCCGATCTGCCAGACGTGGTCCATCACGCTGACCCGGTCGACCCCGGCCTCCTCGGCCCGCCGGGCCACGTCGGCCAGCCGGCTGCGGATCCCGGGCGCCCCGCCGTCCCAGCGGAAGTCGGCGATGTGCAGGCCGGCCTTCATCCCGGCGCACGGTAGCGACTCAGCCGGGCAGGAACGACAGGCGCACCGTCCGCCGCCGGTTGTCGACGTTGAGGTCGACCAGGCACACGCTCTGCCACGTGCCGAGCGCCAGCTTGCCGCCCAGGACGGGCAGCGAAGCGTAGGGCGGGATCAGGGCCGGCATCACGTGGGACCGCCCGTGCCCCCGGCTGCCGTGGGCGTGCCGCCACCGGTCGTCGGCGGGCAGCAGGTCGCCGAGGGCGTGCAGCAGGTCCCCCTCGCTGCCGGCTCCGGTCTCGATCAGCGCGACCCCGGCGGTGGCGTGCGGGACGAACACGTGGAGCAGCCCGTCGCCCTCGCCGGCCACGAAGTCCGCACAGGCCCCGGTGATGTCGACGACCGCCTCGGTCGCCCCGGTGTCGACGGTGACGGTCTGGCTGCGCACGCCACCAGTCTGGACCGGCGCCCGTGGCAGGATGGAGCGATGGGGATGCCTGCTGGCGGAAGGCTGGCGCTCGCGGGCGCGCTGCTGGTGGCGGCGGCCTGCGCGGACGACGGGGGCGGCTTCGGGCCATCGGACACCTCGGCCCCGGACGAGGCGGTGCCGTGGTCGCAGGCCGTGGAGGTGGCGGCGGCGCGTCGGGGCGAGTACCGCGAGGCCGTGGTCGTGTCGAGCGACGGGGACTCCGCGGCCCTGTCCGAGCAGTGGATCGCCTACGACCTCGATGCCCCGTTCGTCGATCGGGCGATCGCCGTGCACGTCGACCCGAAGACCCGTCGCTACACGTCGACCGCCACCCGCGAGAACCCGTCGCTGCGGTTCATCTACACCGCCGGCTCGGTGTTCATGCGGCACCCGCGCGCCCAGGCCGCCTGCGGGACGGCCTGGATCGAGATTCCACCGGAGGAGCTCGCCCAGGCGGCGGGCGCGACGTTCGACGCCAGCAGGCTCCAGGACCTCGAGCCCCTGGACCTGCTGCGATCGGCCAAGGATCCCGGGCCGCCGGTCCGCACGGACGGGCGGGGGTCCGTGTACGAGGTGCCGGCGCCGGGGACGACCGGGCTGGCGCTGTCGGTCCTCGCCAGCCGGCCTGGTCTCGCCGATCGCATCGCCGCCGAGCAGCGCACGGCGGAGGTCCGGGTGCCCCGGGGCGGCGGCCCGGTCGAGATCACGATCGACCTGACCGACGTCATGGCCGACGTCGCCGGCACGACCGACGCGCCGGTCGGGTTCCGGCCCGACGTCGAGCTGACCTGGACGGTCACCGCCCCGGTCGCCGCGGTGCCGACGACCGTCCCCACCGACGCGGCGACGAGGGAGGAGTGCTCGGCCGCCGGCGGGTAGCCGGCGGCCGAGCTCCACCTATCGGGTCGACTGCGTCGGGCCGTCAGCCCGCGGTCGCGAACTTCCAGAGGCCGCGGCCGTGGGTGGCGGCGAGGATGTAGTTGTGCCCGGGCGCCACGACCAGGTCGTTGGTCGACGCGTTCGGGAGGTTCGCCCCGACGCGGCTCCACGCTCCGGGGGTGGCGGCGCTCGTGGAGAACACGCCGACGTCGGTGCCCACGTAGAGCTGACCGCCGTCGACCACCACGTCGTTCACCGGGGCATCGGGCAGGTCGCCGGAGCGATCGGCCCAGGTGGCGCCGCCGTCGTGTGACTCGAACACGTGCCCGACGCCGCCGCCGGGGATCCAGCGGCGGGAGAACGCCCCGTAGGTGACGACCACGTGGCCCTCGTCGGCCGGGTCGACCCAGAACGAGGTCGGGATGCGGTTCGGCAGGTTCGGGGCGTCGACGCGATGCCACGTCCCGCCGAAGTTGGTGTCGATCCCGGACGTGAACGGCAGGGAGCCGCCGGGGTTGCACCCGTTGCCGCACCAGCCGGCGTAGATGGTCGACCCCGAGACGCCGAGGCCGGTCGTCTGCGACCCCGCCCCGAGGTCACGCACGATCTTCCAGTCGCAGGCCGTGTCGTTGCAGACGGTGTCCCAGCCCTTGCCCTGGTTGTCCCACACCATCTGGCCGCCGGCCACCCAGTGGTCGACGTTCTTCGGATCCGACAGGTACGGGGCGATGAACCTCGGGTTCGGGTCGCACGGGTTCGGGTTGAACTCGATGGCGATGAAGGACGCGCACGTCGGCGTGATGGTGGTGTACGACCGGGTCGTCCCGTCCGAACGCCCGCCGTTCTGGGTGCGGGCCATCGTCAGGTAGACGTACTCGGTCACCGCCCGGTCGGCGTTGTTCGGATCGATCAGGACGGCACCACCGTCCCCGCCCATCGGCGACACCTGCTGGGCGGCGCCGGGGTTCACGAGCCCCGTG
>DATFRN010000155.1:0-7194 GCA_035263165.1 Acidimicrobiales bacterium
TCGCGCACGCGGGTCTCGTGGCAGGCCACGGCCGCCACCTTGCGGTCGATGCCGGTGGTGACGTCGACCCAGGCGTCGGGCTGCAGCGTGCCCGACAGCAGCAGGGTGGCCACCTGGTGGGGCGGGCCCTGGTCGGGGAAGTAGAGCGGGCTGCCGGCGGCCGGGGCCACGGCGTCGAGCACCGCCCAGCCCAGCTCCCGGTGGTCGCGGTGGTTGACGTAGCTGTCGCCGAAGAACACGGCGGTCGGGTCCGGGCAGACGACGACCTCGGGCCGGTGCCGGCGGACCAGCGCCACGAGCCGGCCCCGCAGGGCCAGGTCGTTGGTGACCTCGCCGTCGGGCACGCCCAGCAGGTCGACGCCGGCCAGCCCGAGCACCCCGGCGGCGGCCTCCACCTCGGCGGCCCGCCGCCGGATCAGCTCGGCGGGGTCGGTGGCGGGATCGGGCGAGCCCTTGTCGCCGGCGTTCACCACCACCAGGCGCACCTCCCCGCCCTGCGCCGCCCAGTGGGCCAGCGTGCCGCCGCACGACACCTCGGGGTCGTCGGGGTGGGCGTAGACGGCCAGCGCCCGGGCGGGGACGTCGGTCAGCAGGGTCACGGCGCGTCCGCCAGCGCCGCGCACGCCGTCTCGACCCCGGCGTCGTCGACGTCGCAGTGGGTGACGAGCCGCACGATCGACGGGCCCAGCGTGACCGCGCCCACCCCGCGGGCGGCCAGGGCGTCCAGCAGGGCCTCGGGGTCGTCGTGGCGGAACAGGACGACGTTGGTGGGGACCTCGGCCGGGTCGCAGCCGGCGTCGGGCCAGCGGGCGGCGACCGCCTCGGCCAGCCGCCGGGCCCGGCGATGGTCGTCGGCCAGCCGGTCGACCATGGTGTCCAGCGCCACCAGGCCGGCGGCGGCCAGGATCCCGACCTGGCGCATGCCGCCGCCCAGCCGCTTGCGCTCGTAGGCGGCCCGGGCGATCAGCTCGGCCGGCCCGGCCAGCAGCGAACCCACCGGGGCGCCCAGGCCCTTGGAGAGGCAGGCGGTGACCGTGGTGGCGCCGGCGGCCCGCTCGGCCACGGTCGTCCCGGTGGCGACGGCGGCGTTGAACACCCGGGCCCCGTCGAGGTGCACGGGCACGCCCACGGCCGCCACCGCGCCCAGCCGCTCGACCGGCCACGGCCGGCCGCCCGAGGCCAGGTGGGTGTCCTCCACGCACACCGTGCCCGGCGCCGGCCAGCGGTGGCCGGCCGCCTCGACCAGGTAGGCGATCGCCGCCGGGTCGAGCGTGCCGTCCTCGTCGTCGAGCACGTGGAGCTGGGCGGCCTGGTTGATGCCGAACGCGCCGCCCTCGTGGGTGACGACGTGCTGGCGCCGCCCGGCGACGACCAGGGTGCCGGGGGCCGCCAGCACCCGGAGGGCCACCTGGTTGGCCATCGTGCCCGACGGCAGGAACAGCGCCGCCTCCTTGCCGGTCAGCTCGGCGAAGCGGTCCTGGAGCCGGTGGACGGTGGGGTCGTCGCCGAAGCCGTCGTCGCCCACCTCGGCCTCGGCCATCGCCCGCCGCATGGCCGCGCTCGGGCGGGTGACCGTGTCGCTGCGGAGGTCGACGGCGGGCGGGGCGGGAGGGGTCGGCACGGGCGCACGGTACCGTCGCCCCGATGAGCGAGCACCCCACCGGCACCGCCGGGTCCGGCGGCGGGGCGGGCGCCGACCCCGGCGCCCTGGTGGCCCTGGCCCAGGGGGTGGCCGAGGAGGCCGTCGCCCTCCTGCTCGACGGGCTGCGCCGCACCCGGATCACGGTCGAGACCAAGTCGACGGCCACCGACATGGTGTCGGAGATGGACCGGGCGTCGGAAGCCCTCATCGTGGCCCGGCTCCTGGCGGCCCGCCCCGACGACGGGATCGTGGCCGAGGAGGGCAGCGCCCGGGACGGCACCAGCGGCGTGCGCTGGGTCGTCGACCCGCTCGACGGCACGACCAACTACCTCTACGACCTCCCGGGCTGGTCGGTGTCGATCGCCGCCGAGGACGGGGACGGGGTGGTGGCCGGGGTGGTGGCCGACGCCGTCCACGGCGAGGTGTTCACCGCCACCCGGGGCGGGGGCGCCCGCCGCAACGGCGAGCCGATCGCGGTCTCCGGGTGCCGGGATCTGGCCACCGCGCTCGTCGGCACGGGGTTCGGCTACGGCGCGGATCGGCGCGCGGCCCAGGCTGCCGTGCTGACCGGCCTCCTCCCCCGGGTGCGGGACATCCGGCGGCTGGGGGCCGCGTCGGTCGACCTGTGCTGCGTGGCCTGCGGTCGACTGGACGCGTACTACGAGCGTGGGCTGTCGTGGTGGGACCTGGCGGCCGGCGCGCTGGTGGCCACGGAGGCCGGCGCGGTGGTCTCGTCGCTCGACGGCGGGCCCCCCCGGGGCGACTCGGTCGTGGCGTCCACGCCCGCCGTTGCGACCTCGCTGCGTGATCTGCTCGGCTCTCTTCGCGCACAAGATGTGCCGTGAGTCACCGAGAAGGTAAGTCGTCACCGTATCGCAACGCGCTTGGACAGTGCACCGACACGAAATGTCGGCAAACTTGTACTGATGATCCCCGCAACCGCGGGCGCCCCTCTCCCCGAGGACCAGCGCTCAACCGCCAACGGTAGCGAGGCTGCTGTCGAAAGCCCCGGCGACGACGTGCAGACCCGGTCGCCGATCGACGTCCACACCGACGGCAGCACCGTCGTGCTGGCCGTCGTCCGCTGCCTCGACGAGGCGGCCGGCGGCGCGCTGCTCGACGCCGCGTCCGCCGCGCTGGTCGCCGGGCCCACCCGCCGCATCGAGGTCGACCTGCGCGCCCTCGACTCGTTCACCGACGCGGGCGCCCGCGCGTTGGTGGGCTGCCGCGACCTCGGCACCAAGCTCCCCGAAGGGTTGCACTACCGCACCGGCCGCGGGCCCGGGCGCGACGCCCTGCTCGCCGCCTACACCGACGAGGACACCGGCCCCCACCGCTGGTGACCGTCCTGATACCGCCACTCCCCGGGCGGGCCCGGCTGCGCGCGCCCTCGTCCCATGAGGCACCATCTTGAGCGTGGGTACGCGCATCCTGTCCGTCGAAGACGACGAACGCATCCGCACGGCCGTCAAGCTCGCGCTCGAGGACGAGGGCTGGGCGGTCGAGGAGGCTGACACCGGCGAAGAGGCGCTCAACGCCTTCCAGCGCCAGCCGGCCGACGTCGTCCTGATCGACATCATGCTCCCGGGCATCGACGGGTTCGACGTGTGCCGGGCCATCCGGCGCGTGTCCGACGTGCCCATCGTCATGGTGACCGCCCGGGCCGACACCCACGACGTCGTGGCCGGCCTCGAAGCCGGCGCCGACGACTACCTGACCAAGCCCTTCGCGCCCAAGGAGCTGTCCGCCCGCATCCGGGCGCTGCTGCGCCGGGTGCGTTCCACCGACTCGGGCAGCAGCCACCTGCGCTTCGGCGATCTCGAGATCATCCCCGACGAGGGCGTGGTCCGCCGGGGCGGCGAGGAGATCCACCTCACCAAGACCGAGTTCCGGCTGCTGGTCGAGCTGGCCACCAGCCCCGGCCGGGTCTTCAGCCGGGAGGGGCTGCTCGAGCGGGTGTGGGGTTACGGCTACTTCGGCGACGGGCGCCTGGTCGACGTCCACGTCCGCCGCCTGCGCACCAAGGTCGAGGCCGACCCGGCGAACCCGCGTCACGTGGTGACCGTCCGGGGCCTCGGCTACAAGCTCCAGGCGTAGAGGACCGGATCGGCGTGCGCCGACTCCGCTTCCTGCCCCGCCTCGGGCTCCGGGCCCGGATCACGATCGCCTTCGCGGTCGGCGCCCTGCTGATGTCGGCCGTGCTGGCCGGGGCGGCGCTGGGCTTCGCCCGCCAGAACCTGCTCGACCAGCGCGAGTCGAGCGCCACCGCCCGCACCTACCAGAACGCCCAGACCGTGAACCGGGCGCTGCCGGCCGGCAGCGGCAGCACCGACGGCGGCGACCCGGCCGACGTGCTGGCCTCGCTCCAGACACCCAGCGGGTCCAACCCCGTGCTCCTGGTCAACGGCCGCTGGTTCCCGCTCAACCCCGAGTTCGGCGAGGACGTCATCCCGGCCTCGCTGCGCGACATGGTGCGCTCGGGCCAGCCGGCCCGCATGCGCTTCGACCACGACGGCACCACCCAGCTGGCGGTGGGCGTGCCGCTCCCGGCGGTCAACGGCGCCTACTTCGAGATCGTCTCGCTCGGCGAGCTGGAGCAGACGCTCGAGTCGATCAGCATCTCGCTGCTGGCGGCCGCCCTGCTGTCCACGCTGGCCGGCGCCGGCGTCGGCTGGTGGGCGGCCCGCCGGGTGCTGCGTCCGCTGCGGGGCATCGGCGACGCGGCCACCGCCATCGCCACCGGCCACTTCGACACCCGGGTCGAGGCCAGCGACGACCCCGACCTCGCCCCGCTGGCCGCCTCGTTCAACGAGATGGCGATGGCGCTGGAGGAACGGATCGAGCGCGACGCCCGCTTCGCGTCCAACGTGAGCCACGAGCTGCGCTCTCCGCTCATGACGCTGGCCGCCTCGATCGAGGTGCTGGAGAACCAGCGCGGCGACATGCCCGACCGGGCCAAGGCCGCCCTCGACCTGATGGTGGCCGACATCGAGCGCTTCCGGCAGCTGGTCGAGGACCTGCTGGAGATCTCCCGGTTCGACGCCGGCGTCATGCACCTCGACCTGGAGGAGGTGCGGGTGGACGAGCTGGTGATGGCGGCCGTGACCACCTCGACCGACGTGGACGTCCCGGTCGACATCGACGCCGACCTGGCCGGCGTGGTGGTGCGGGCCGACAAGCGCCGCCTGTCCCGGGTCATCGCCAACCTGCTCGACAACGCGGCCAAGTACGGCCACGGCGCCACCCGGGTCGAGCTGCGCAAGAACGGCGACGCCGTGCTCATCGCCGTGGAGGACGACGGGCCCGGGGTGACCCCCGAGGACCGCGACCTCATCTTCCTGCGGTTCAACCGGGGCACCTCGGCCGGTCACCGGCGGGGCATCGACGGGGTCGGCCTCGGCCTGGCGCTGGTCGCCGAGCACATCCGCCTCCACGGCGGGGCGGTGTGGGTCGAGAACCGGTCCGGCGACCAGCCGGGCGCCCGCTTCGTGATCGAGCTGCCCACCGAGGAGGCCACATGAGACGCATCGTCGCCGCCCTGGTCGGCCTGGGTCTGTTGCTGGCCGCCGCGTGCGGCGTCCCCGCCGACGACAAGCCCCGGGCCATCTCGCGCGAGCAGATCCCCGGCGAGGCCGGCGCCGCCGGCGACGCCACCGGCGACGCCGAGACCAAGCCGGCCCGCCTCTACTTCACCCGGCTGGCCGGCGACCGCAACCTGCTGGTCCCGGTGAACGTGCCGGTGCCGATCGGGTCGACGCCCGAGCTCGGGCCGGCGCCGAGGGCGGTGCTCGAGACGCTGCTGGAGGGCATCCCCGGCGGCCAGGAGAACGTCAAGAAGTTCACGACCAACATCCCGCCCAAGACCGCCCTGGCCGGCCCGCCCGAGATCGACGGCGCCGGCACGCTGACCATCGACCTCAACGAGGCGATCTTCGACGTCGGCTCGACGGCGTCCCGGCTGGCCTTCGGGCAGATCGTGTGCACGGCCGACGCCATGCCCGGGGTGAACGCCGTTCGGTTCGAGGTCGAGGGCCGGGCCCGGCGGGTGCCGATGGGCGACGGCGAGGCGAGCAGCGAGCCGCTGACCTGCGACGCCTACCGCAACCTGCAGCCCGCCGGCGGGGGCTGACGGCGCGTCCGGGGGCCGGCGGCGGCGGGGGTAGCCTCGCCGCCGGCGGGGAGGGCCATGACCACCTACCTGGGGATCGATCTGGGCACGACGTACACGGCCGCGGCCGTGCACGACGGCGCGCCCGGTCGCGGGGCCGAGGTGGTCACGCTGGGCGACCGGGGCCCGACCGTCCCCTCCGTCCTCTACCTGCGGCCCGACGGCGGGTTCCTGGCCGGCGACGCCGCCGAGCGGCGGGCGGTGACCGAGCCCGAGCGCATCGCCCGCCAGTTCAAGCGGCGGCTCGGCGACCCGACCCCGCTGGTGCTGGGGGGCACGCCCCACGCGGTCGAGGAGCTGACCGCGGCGCTGCTGGCCTGGGTGGTCGAGACGGTCGCGGCCCGGGCCCGGGGCGGCGGCGAGGCGCCGGCGGCCATCGTCCTGACCCATCCGGCCAACTGGGGGCCGTTCAAGCGCGACCTGCTGCGGACGGCCGCCGACACGGCCGGGCTGCGGGGCGCCCTGCTGGTGACCGAGCCGCAGGCCGCGGCGATCGCCTACTCGGCCCAGTCCCGGGTCGAGCCGGGGGCCGTGGTGGCGGTGTACGACCTGGGCGGGGGCACGTTCGACGCCGCGGTGCTGCGCAAGGAGGGCGACGGCGGGTTCACCGTGCTGGGCACGCCCGACGGCATCGAGCACCTCGGCGGGATCGACATCGACGCCGCCATCTTCGCCCACGTGGTGGGCACGGTCGGCGACGCCTACCAGCGGCTCGACCCCGAGGACGCCGGCGCCCTGGCCGCGGTGGCCCGGCTGCGGGTGGAGTGCACGCAGGCCAAGGAGGCGCTGTCGGGCGACACCGAGGTGGCGATCCCGGTGCTGCTGCCGACGGTCCAGACCGAGGTGCGCATGACCCGGGGCGAGCTGGAGGCCCTGGTCCGCCCGACGCTGGCCGAGACGGTGACGGCGCTCCAGCGGGCCCTCCGCTCGGCCGACGTGGCGGCGGAGAAGGTGGACCACGTGCTGCTGGTGGGCGGCTCGTCGCGGATGCCGCTGGTCGCCGAGCTGGTCTCGACGGGGCTGGGCCGCCCGGTGGCGGTGGATGCCCACCCCAAGCACGCGGTGCCGCTGGGCGCCGCCCTGCTGGCCGCCCACACGACGGCGGCCGCCGCCGTGTCCGCCAACGGCAACGGCCACCGCCCACCCCCGCCGCCCCCACCACCGACGCCGGCCGCCCAGGCGCACCCGACCACCCCCCTGCCGACGACGCCGACCCCCCAGCCGGCGTGGTCCCCGCCCCCACCGGCGTGGGCGCCCCCACCTCCCCCGCCTCCCCCGCCACCGGCCTGGACACCCCCACCCGCAGGCGCCGCGGCGCCGCCACCGCCCCCGCCCCCACCACCCCCGACGGACGCCTCGTCGTGGGCCCGGCCGGCCCCACCCC
>DATFRN010000156.1:0-7944 GCA_035263165.1 Acidimicrobiales bacterium
GTTGGTGCCCCCGCTGAACAGGCCGAGCAGCGGGCCCGGCCGGGCCGGCGGCTCGTCGCCCCAGGTGGCGGGCTCGGGGAAGGGGCGGCCCAGCGTGCGGGCGATGGCGGCGGCGGCGTCGACCAGCGGCGGGCAGCCGGGTCCGACGGGCGCCAGCACGACCGGGGTGGCGCATGCCTCGGCCGCGGCCGCGACGGCCGCCGCGACCTCGGGGGCGGGCGGCTTCGACACGACGGCGACGACCTCGACCTCGGGATCGGCGTCGAGCACGGCCAGCGCCGCCAGGGCGGACAGCCCGCCGACGGCGGCCGACAGGTCCCGGCCACCCACGCCCAGCACGTGGCGCACGCCGATGCCGGCGCCGTCGAGCAGCCCACACACCTGCTGGGCGCCGGTCCCCGAGGCTGCGACCAGGCCCACCGGGCCGGGCACGACCACGTTGGCGAAGCCGAGGCCGACGCCGCCGAGGATCACCGTCCCGCAGTCGGGGCCCATGACCAGCCGGCCGCGGGCCGCACCCTCGCGCTTGAGGGCGACCTCGGCGGCGACGTCGACGCCGTCGCTGAACACCATCACGTGGCGGCCGGCCCGCAGCGCGGCCGCCGCCTCGACGTAGGCGTGGGGACCGGGGACCGAGACCAGCACGACGGGCGCGTCCGGCCGCTCGGCGGCCGCCGCCTCGACCGTGTGGGGCGGGACCCGGGAGGCCGCCCCGGCGCCGGGGGGTGGCTGGCGGCGGGCCAGCGCCCGCTCGACCGCCGCCACCGCCGCCTCGGCCGCGGCGTCGTCGGCGGCGCGCACGGCGATCACCAGGTCGTCGGGGCCGGCGTCGGGGGGCGGGAACCCGGCCCCGGCCAGGAGGTCCCGGTTGAGCGGCGTGGCCATGGCGGCGACGACGGCCTCGACGCCCGGCTCGGCGGAGGCGGCGGCACCGGCCCGCATGAGCGTCACCGAGTCGTGGTAGCGGCCCCGGTCGACCCGCACGGCTTCGCTCATTGGCGCACCCTTCGGGTGGCGCGCAATGAGCGACCGGCCCTGCGGGCCGAGTACCGCACTGTGCCCATGGTTCGCTCGCTTCGCTCGCTCATTGGCGCACCCTTCGGGTGGCGCGCAATGAGCGACCGGCCCTGCGGGCCGAGTACCGCACTGTGCCCATGGTTCGCTCGCTTCGCTCGCTCACGCCGCGCACCCCACGGCGAGCCCGGCGGCCAGGTACCAGCCGCTGGTGTGGCCGAGGCCGAGCAGGCGGCCGGCGGCCCGGTCGAGACCGGGCCCGGGCGGGGCGGTCAGGGCCCGCAGGACGGCGGCGGCCTCGGGGACGACGGCGCCGCGGTCGGCCGCGGCCAGCAGGGCGGCCGACAGCCGGGTGGTGCGGCCCGGGGCTCGGCGGCGCACCGCGGCGCCGAGGGCGCCGGCGGCCGGATGGCGGCGGGCGCGGAGGGCAGCCAGGCACCCGGCCACCAGGTCGTCGCCCGCGGGCGTCAGCCCACCGCCCCGGCCGACGAGGCCGTCGACCGCGGCCGGCGGGTCGGCCGCCAGCGCCCGGACCGCCTCGGCGGGGACGGCCGGGTCGGGCGCGGCGCAGTCGTCGACCCGCGCGGCCAGCCGGGCGAGGGCGCCGGGGTGGGGCGGGGCGGTGCGCACCCGGGGGTCGAACCACCGGCGCACGGCGGCCACCCGCCGGTCGCCGTCCCACACGCCGTGGTCGCCCACGGCCAGGTCGCCGCCCGCGGGCGGTGGGCCGTCGCCGGCCAGCACCGCGGCGCACGGCAGGCGGACGGCGCCCGCGGCCACCACCGCCACGAGGCCGTCGCCGGCGGCCAGGTAGGTGGCCGCCGGGCCGGCGGCGACCAGCACGGCGGGCCGCCGCGGGCCCGCCAGCAGGCCGTGGACCAGCACGCTGGCCGACGCCGGTGTCGCCTTCCCGTGTTCCAAGCACGGGATGTTAGGCGGGGCCGACCTCAAGCGGGGCCGACGTCCACCACCGCCGCGACGGGGCCGCCCCCCGACGGCCCCTGGTGCAGGGCGGCCACCGACACGAACACAGCGGGGTCCCCGACCGCCGCCGCCACCACGCCGCCGACCGCGCCCTTGATGTGCCGGTGGTGGTGGACGTCGGAGTCGTCCAGGGCCACCTGGCGGCGGCCCCGTAGCCGGGCCGTCGGGTCGGCCTCGCACTTGAGGAACACGTTGACCAGCCGGTCGCCCAGGTCGGCGGCGATGGGCCGCTCGGGCAGGTCGAGGCCGGCCGAGCGGATGGCGGCGTAGACCCCATCGGCGTCGAGGGCGTCCCGCATGACCGCGTGGCCGATGCGGTAGCGGCCGCCGATGCCGGGGGCGTTGCCCACCACCACGATCTGGGCCCGGTCCAGCTCCACGCCCGACGAGCACGAGGCCACGCTGGAGTAGAGCGACAGGTCCCGCCCGATCCGGTCGCCGTCCGGGGTGGCGATCTCGCCCAGCGCCACGGCGATGCCGAGGGCGGTGGTGCCGTTGGACAGGTTCATCGACTCCAGCGGCTCGTCCGTCACGGTGTCCCGGCCCCGGGCCCGGGCCTGCTCGATGGTGGCCATCGTGAGCAGCGGCGTCTTGGTCTGGACGTAGTGGACCTCGGCGGGGTCGTCGATGCCGGCATCGGCCATGGCCCGGCGCACGCCCTCGGCCACGGTGGCCACCATCTCGGGCCGGCCGATGTGCTCGGGCAGGATCTCGTCGCTCATGGCCACGCCCACGGTCAGCCGGGGCGCGGCGTCGGGCGCCGGCGGCCCGTCCACCCGGGCGAACACGGTGGCGTGGGGGGTGAGCACCCCGTCCGTCCCGCCGGACCAGACCATGGGAATCCGGGCCACGTCCTCGGCGCTGCGGCTGCCGAGGTCGACCAGCGTGGACCGGAAGGCCTGGTCGGCGAGGATCCGGGTGAAGTCGTTGACCCCGCCGTTGCCCTCGGTCTTGCCCACCACGGCCAGCACGCCGTCGGCGGCGACGGCCCCGTCCCGGATGAGCCCGACCAGCCCGGACGCGTCGGACACGCTCTCGAGCACGACCTTGTGGGCGACGAACGGCACGGCCACACCGTGTCAGCTGCCGGCGGCCCCGTCCACGAGGTCGCGGCGGCCGGCGTCAGAAGGTCCAGCGGGTGGCGCCGCCCGGCTCCTTGGACATGACCGCGTACGCGTCCTCGGGGGTGAACTCGTAGACGTACCAGGGCGGGGGGCCGGCGCTCGGGGCGCTGTACTCGTGGACGAAGCCGCCGTCGGCCACCGTCGGGGCCCAGCCGCCCTCGGCGAACACGCCGGCGAGCCGGTGGAGCCGGGCATCGTCGGTGACCCGGGTGGCCCGGCCCTCGAGGGCCACGTCGAAGCCGTGGATGGCGACGCCGAAGGCGCAGCGGGGCTCGCGCTCGACGTTGCGGATCTTGCGGGACCGCGGGCTGCCGCAGAAGTAGTAGCGGTCGTCGACCCAGAACGCCCCGACGGCCGTCATGTGGGGCCGCCCGTCGGCGTCGATCGTGGACAGCCAGAAGGTGTGGTGCCCGGGCCCCCCGGTCTCGGGCACCTGGGTGAGGTTGGTCTCGAGCGTCGTGCGCACCTCGGCCCAGTCGATCGGGTCGAGGTGGTACAGCTCGGCCAGGTTCTTGGTGGTGGGTTCGTTCGCAGCCATGCACCACCGACGATGGCACCCGGGCGATGTCATCGGTGTATGACACGGCCATGATCCTCATCAACGTGAAGTTCCCGGTCCGGCCCGAGAAGGTGGACGAGTGGACGAGCCTCGCCGTCGGCTACGCGGAGGCGGTCGAGGCCGAGGAGGGATGCCTGTTCTTCGAGTGGTCCCGCAGCCTTGCCGACCCCACCGTCTTCGTCGCCGTCGAGGGCTTCCGGGACGCCGCCGCCGGGGCCTCCCACGTCGGCACGCCCCACTTCGCCGAGCTGATCGCCAAGGGCCCCGACCTCGTCGCCGAGCAGCCCCAGATCATCTACATCGACGCCCCCGAGGTCGAGGGCTGGGGGCCGATGGGCGAGATCCAGCCCCGCTGACTCGCGGCTAGGGTCGGCGGCGTCCCACAGCCGGGGAGGTCGGGACGATGGGGAGACGAACGGCGGTCGTCTGCGCGCTGCTCGCGGGGCTGCTGGGCCTAGCGGCCGGGGCTGACCCGGCCGGGGCCGACCCGCCGACGATCACGGTGACGCCCACGAGCATCGACGGCGGCGACCACGTCCAGGTCAAGCTGACCGGGATGGGCGGCGGCGGGATCCTCGGGCTGTTCACCTGCGCGACGGAGGACCTGAACGGGTCGGAGCCACCCCCCATGGGTCTGCTCCAGCAGCGCTGCTCCAACTTCCAGATCGTGATCCCGGTGCCGCCGCCGGTCGACGGGGTGGTCACGCTCGACTACGTGCCCGCGGAGGCGTGGTCCGTCTCGGCCGGCGACGGCTCCGATCCGGAGCGGCGGCGGTGCGGCGTCGCCCCCGCCGACTGCGCGGTGGTGGCCTTCGACCCCACCCTGCTCGTGTCGACCCCGCCGGCCACGTTCACGACGACGCCGAGTCCGCTGCTGGTGCTGCCAGCAACGGTGCGGGAGGGCGACGGCATGGACGTCCTGGTGGCCGGCACACCGCAGGCCACCCAGGCCGTGGCCCAGTGCACGCTGCCCGTGGCGTCCACGCTCGCCGCCAGCACCTGTGGCCCGACCACGCAGGTGGCGCTGGGCGACGGTGGCCTCGGCGAGGGCCGGCTGACCCCCACGGCCGAGGTCGGCGGCGTGTCCTGCGCGGCCGACGGCGCCAACCACTGCGCCATCGCCTCGTTCGACCCCGGCGGCGCCCACCTGGCCACCCGGGAGATCTCGGTCGCCGCCACGCCCCCACCGCCCCCGCTGGAGATCCAGGTCTCGCGCACCGATGAGGAGATCCGGGACGGCGACAGCCTCACGGTGACCGTGACCGGCCCGGGGCTGGAACCCGTGTGGGTGGGGGAGTGCGCCGCCTCCGTCGCCGACACCGGCGACGTCGACACCGGGCCGTGCACCGACGTCGTCTCCGCCACGGCCGGGTTCCCTCCGCTCATCCCCCCGACCCCGATCCAGGCCACGGCCCACGAGACGTTCACGGGTGCGGACGGCACGGCGGTCGACTGCACGTCGGCGCCCGACGCCTGCGTCTACGCCGTCGAGTCCCAGGCGGCCGACGACCCCGGCTTCGCCACCGCCCCGCTGCCCTTCGACCTGCCCGACGTCATCACCGTCGCCCCCACGGAGGGCCTGCTCGACGGGGCGACGGTGGCGATCGACGCGCTCGGCCTGGTGCGGGTCGGGCAGTACACGGGCCTGGTGTGCGAGGGCGTGCACGCCGGCGACGAGCTGCCACGGGACCTCAAGCCCTGCGACCCCGACTCGTCGAGGAGGGCGTTCGCCGGGCCCGACGGTGCTCTCCACCTGGTGGTGCCCGTCCACCAGCGCTTCACGGACGACGTCGGCGTCACCCGCACCTGCCGGGAGGGGTGCCAGGTCGTGCTGGTCGCCGGGAACGCCATCACCACGCTGGGCGTCACGTCCGTGACCCCGATCGCCATGGCCGAGGGGACGATCGCGGCCGCCCCGTCCACCGGGCTGGCCGACGGGCAGGCCGTGACCGTCACCGGGTCGCAGCTCATGCCGTCCTACGACGGGCCGACGCTGCTGTTCCCGACCGGCGGCTGGGCGCTGGTGCAGTGCGACGCCGGGCTGCTCGACGACCCGACCCTGCTCGGCGTGTTCACCCAGTGCGGTGGCGTCGACCTGGGGGCGCCCCTCCAGGTGACGGGCCCCGACCTGACGGCGTCCGCGGGCGTCCACGCCACCCTCCACCGGTTCCTCGGCGACACCAGCGACTGCACGGCCGGTCCCGGCACGTGCCTGCTGGTGCTGGCCCGCTGGGAGCAGGACGCGACGGTGACGCTCCACACCGCGCCCATCTCGTTCGGGTGAGTCAACCGAAGGCGAGCCCCTCGAAGTCGCCGCTCGTCCGCCACCGGTCGAGGTAGGCGAAATAGGCCGTGGCGCCCATGGGGTAGCCGACGAACGTCCACGCCCCCGGGCCGCCGGGCTGGCCCTCGTTGTTGTAGTAGCCCGGCGTGCACTCGCTGGAGCCGAGCATCATGCCCGGGCCCGAGGCCAGCAGGTCGAGCCACTCCTGCTCGGCCTCGGCGGTCAGCTCGACCCGGTCGTGGCCGTTGTCGAGCGCGTGCTTGAGCACCAGGCCGATGGTCGTGCCCGCCTCGACCAGGTTGTGGGGGACGTTCGAGATCAGGTTGGCGCCCTGCGTCGGCTGGACGATGAACAGGTTGGGGAACCCGTGCACGTGCGTGCCGTGCTTGGTCCGCATGCCCTCGGCCCAGTGCTCCGACAGCAGCCGGCCGTCCCGGCCCTCGGGGTCGTAGCCGTTGCGGCTCTCGAACGGCGTGCCCACCTCGAACCCCGAGGCGTAGATGATGCAGTCGACCGGGTACTCGACCCCGGCCACCACGACGCCGGTCTCGGTGATGCGCTCGACGCCCTTCCCGTCGGTGTCGACGAGCTGCGTGCCCGGCTCGTTGTAGGCCTGGAGGTACTCGTCGTGGAAGCACGGCCGCTTGCACAGCTGCCGGTACCAGGCCTTCAGCCTCTGCGCCGTCTCGGGGTCCGACACGATCGTGTCGACCCGGGACCGGATCTCCTCCATCTTCTCGAAGTCCGAGTCCTCGAACGCCGCCATCATCTTCTCGGGCGTCATGTCCTCGGGCGGCAGGGCCATGATCCGGCTCCGGATGCGGCGGGACAGGTCGGTCCAGCCGTCCATGACCAGGTCCTCGTCGGCCAGCCCGCCGGTCTGGTTGGCGGTGAAGTTCTCGAGCCAGCGCCGCTGCCAGCCGGGCGTGGCGATCTCGGCGAACCAGTCGGGGTCGGTCGGCCGGTTGTCGCGGACGTCGACCGAGCTGGGCGTGCGCTGGAACACGTACAGCGCCTCGCAGGCCCGGGCCAGGTCCGGGACGCACTGGACGGCGGTGGCGCCGGTGCCGATGATGCCGACCCGCTTGTCCCGCAGCCGGTCCATCGGCGCGCCCGCCGGGTCGCCCCCGGTGTACTCGTAGTCCCACCGGCTGGTGTGGAACGAGTGGCCGCGGAAGTCCTCGAGGCCGGGGATGCCCGGCAGCTTGGGCACGTGCAGCGGCCCGGTGCCCATGCCGAGGAACTGCGCCGTGAAGCGGTCGCCCCGGTTGGTGCAGACGATCCAGCGGGACGCCTCGTCGTCCCACGCCAGGTCGGTGACCTCGGTGTGGAACAGCGCCCCGTCGTAGAGCCGGTAGTGCTTCCCGATGCGCTGGCAGTGCTCGAGGATCTCGGGCGCGTGCGCGTACTTCTCGGTGGGCATGTGCCCGGTCTCCTCGAGCAGGGGCATGTAGACGAACGAGGCCGTGTCGCACATGGCGCCGGGGTAGCGGTTCCAGTACCACGTGCCGCCGAAGTCGCCGCCTTTCTCGATGATGCGCACGTCCTCGATGCCGGCCTCCTTGACCCGGGCGCCGGTGACCAGCCCGGCGAAGCCGCCGCCGATGAACGCGAACGTGACGTGGTCGGTCAGCGGCTCGCGCTCCACCACCGGGGTGTAGGGGTCTTCCAGGTAGTGCTCGAGCTGGGTGCCCTTGAGCCGCAGGTACTGCGCGTTGCCGTCGGGGCGGAGGCGCTTGTCGCGCTCCGCCCGGTACTTCGCCCGGAGCGCCTTCTTGTCGATCGCCATGCCCCCAATCTTGACCCGGCGGTCAAGTGGGTGACAAGAGCGTCAGGGAAAAGTGCCGAGGCCTCGATCCGGCGCCATCACCGTTTCTCCACGTGGCCTCCAAGCATGTGTCAAGCGCGGGGGCGCACGCTGGGGCCCGTGGTCGCCCTCGCCCGCCCCCGTACCCGCCCGCACCTGGCCGTCCGGCCGG
>DATFRN010000157.1:0-9699 GCA_035263165.1 Acidimicrobiales bacterium
CGGCTTCCGTGGACGCTTCTGGTTGGGAGTCAACCAGATGTGTCCGCAGAAAGGCCGAGGCGTTTGCGGACCGCCGTCGTGAGCTGGCGGAACTCGGGCGGCGGGTCGAGGGCGTCGAGCCGGCGGATCTCCTCCCTGGCCGTCTGGGGCCGCCCGAGCTGGTCGAAGATCACGGCCAGGAAGGCGTGGGTGGCCGGGAAGGTCCGGTCCAGCTCCGCCGCGTCGACCAGCGTGACCACGCCCTGCTTGTCGCCCGACAGCCACTGGAACCAGCCCTTGAACGTCATCGCCTCGACGTTGTCGGGGTGGTCGCGCAGCACCTTGTCGTAGACGGCGATGGCGCTGCGGTAGTTGCCGTCGCTGGCCAGGGACACCGCCTGGTCGAGCTGGGCCCGGGTCGTCTCCCGGACGTCTCCGGTGAGCGTGCCACCCGCCTCCCGGCGCCCGGCGGCGTCGGCCACCAGCACCCCGGCCAGCCCGGCGAAGGCCGCCACCGCGGCGGCGGTCAGCGCCAGCCGCCGCCACGACCGGGGCCGGCGGGCCGCGGCCCGGCGGGCGTGGTGCGACTCGATGGCCCGGATGGCGCGGGCGGCGCGGGCCGTGTAGTCGTCCTTGAGGGTCTCGTAGTCGGTCTCGTCGATGTCGCCGACCGCGTGCTCGCGCTCCAGGTCGTCGAGCGAGCGCAGCAGGAAGTCGCGCTCCTCCTCCAGGGCGGCCAGCGCATCGGGGTCGAGCGGCCGAGCCGTGCGCGCCGGGCGATCGGTCGTCGTCACGACCCGTCGCCCCGGGCGGCCTCCACCAGGGCCCGGTCGTCGTCGGAGGCCCGGGCGCCGCCGCCCGCACCCCAGCGCCGGAAGGCCACGGCCAGGCCGGCCAGGGCCACGACCAGGGCGGCGACCGGCAGCGTCCACACCAGGCTGTCGATGCCGGAGCGGCCGGGCGTCAGCAGGATCTGCTGCCCGTAGGAGCCGGCCAGCTCGTCGCGGATCTGGGCGTCGGACGCCCCCTCGTCGATGCGCTCGGCGATGCGGGCCCGGATGCCCTTGGCCGCGTCCGAGTCGGAGTTGGCCACCGACTGCCCGTCGCACACCGGGCAGGCGATCGACTTGGTCAGGCTGCGGAAGCGGTCGCCCTCGTTGTGGGCCTGGCGGTCGTTGGTGATGCCGACGAACAGCCCGAGGGCCAGGACGGCGGCCATGGCCAGCCAACCGACGATGCGGATGCGGCGGGCGGCGGTCATCCCCCGCCCCCGGCGTCCGCGTTGAGCGCCCGGTCGACCTCGGCGATGGCCTGGTCGAGGCCCGCCTGGGTGACGCCGCCGGTGAACTTGGCGGCCACGTGGCCGCTCGGCGTCACCAGGTAGGTCTCGGGCACCTTGGGCACGCCGAAGTCGAGGGCGGCGCTGCCCTTGTCGTCGGTCAGCACCGGCCAGTCGCCGCCCTGGCGGGCGAAGAAGGTGCGGGCCTTGGCCGGGTCGTCGGAGAACACGACGCTGACGACGGCGGCGTCGCCGGGGACCTTGTGCTCCTCGTCGAAGGCCACCAGCTCCGGATGCTCCTGCACGCAGGGGATGCACCAGGTGGCGAAGAAGTTGACCACCACCCACCGGCCCCGCTGGTCGTCGATGTCGAAGTGGCCGCCGTCGAGCGTCCGGCCGGACAGCGCCGGCACGGTCCGGCCCACCAGGGGGCTGCGGGTGCGGCGCTCGTTGGCCGGCTGGCTCGTGGCCAGCACCGCCACCAGGGCCACGGCGACCACGGCCACGATGGCCACGATGATCAGGCCGACGTGCCGCCGGGGCTCGGGGCCGTCGTCGTCGGGCTCGTCGTCGGGGACGTTGGTGGGGTCGAGGGTCTCCGTCACGCCCCCACCTCCGCCGGCTCGCGCTCGGGCTCGTCGCGGCCACCGCCGTCGCCGTTGCCGTCAGCGCCGGCCGGGGCCGGGGCGGGCGGCCCGTGGCGCCGGGCCCCGTCCACCGGGGCCGACACCGGGTCGATCGGGTTGCGGCGCCGGCCGGGGTAGGCGGCCAGCAGGGTGCCGAGCGCCATGACCAGCCCGCCGATCCACAGCCACATGATCAGCGGCTGCACGACCACCCGCAGGCCCACGGTCTGGGCGTCGTCGTCGCCGGGCGCCTTGACCAGCGACAGGTACACGTCCTCGATCGGCGAGGTGTCCACCGCCGGGGTGCCGATCGACTGCTCGCCGGCCGGGAAGCGGTTGATGGCCGGCTCGAACACCCGGTCGCCGTCGACCCGCACCCGGGCCCGCACCGAGGTCTTGTTGGACAGCTCGACCGTGTGCCCGCCCAGGTACTCGATCTCGTGGCCGCCGACCGAGGCCCGGTCGCCTTCCTTCATCGTCAGCTCGCGCTCGGTGGCGTAGCTGCTCGATGCGGCCAGGGCGACGGCGATCATCACCACGCCGAGGTGGACGATCATGCCGCCGTTGGTCCGGCCCACCAGCCCCCGCCACCCCTGGCGCCGGGTGGCGAGCACCACCTGGCGCAGGGCGGCGCCGGCCGCGAACCCGCCGAGCCCGAAGGCCAGCAGCGGAGCGAAGCCCCGGGCCCCGAGCGCCACGGCCACCACCACGGTCCCGGTGCCGACCCAGGCCGGCCAGAACAGCCGCTGCGACAGCAGCTCGCCCGATGCCTTGCGCCAGGGCAGGGCGGGCGCCACCGCCATGAGGAACAGCAGCGTCAGCCCGATGGGCATGGTCATGCGATTGAAGTAGGGGCTGCCCACCGACAGCTGCTCGTCCTTCAGCGCCTCGACGATGAGCGGGAACACGGTCCCCAGCAGCACGACGAACGCGAACGCCGCGAACAGCAGGTTGTTGGCGAGGAACGCCCCCTCCCGGGACACCGGCGAGTCGATGCTCCCGGGCGCCCGCAGGCGGTCGGCCCGCCAGCCGATGAGGCCCAGCGTGACGGCCACGGTCAGGCCGAAGAACGTGAGCAGCCAGGCACCGATCGAGCCCTCGGTGAAGGCGTGCACCGACGCCACGACCCCCGAGCGGGTGAGGAACGTGCCGAGGATCGTGAGGCTGAACGTGGCGCACAGCAGCGACAGGTTCCAGACCCGCAGCATCCCCCGCCGCTCCTGGACCATCACCGAGTGCAGGAAGGCGGTGCCGGTGAGCCAGGGCAGCAGCGAGGCGTTCTCGACCGGGTCCCAGTTCCAGTAACCGCCCCAGTTGAGGACCTCGTAGCTCCACCAGGCGCCGAGGACGATGCCGATGGTGAGGAAGCCCCAGGCGAACAGCGTCCAGCGCCGCGTCTCCAGCAGCCAGCCCTCCCCCACCCGGCCGGTGACCAGGGCCGCCACCGCGAAGGCGAACGGCACGGTGAAGCCGACGTAGCCGAGGTAGAGCATCGGCGGGTGGACCGCCATGAGCGGGTGGTTCTGGAGCAGCGGGTTGGGGCCGGGCCCGTCGAAGCCGGGCGTCGGGTGGAAGCTGCCGAACGGGTTGGCCGGGAACATCAGCAGCAGGAAGAAGAAGGAGCTGACCGTCAGCATCGTCAGCGTGGCCCAGCCGACCAGCGGGTCGGTCAGCCGGTGGCGGAACTTGTGCACCACCAGCGCCATGTAGACGGTGAGGATCAGCACCCACAGCAGGATCGAGCCCTCGAGGGCCGACCACAGGGTGGCCACGTTGTAGAGCGGCGGCGTGCGGCTGCTGCCGTGCTCGGCCACGTACTTGAGCGTGTAGTCGCGGGTGATGAGCGCCCGCTCCATGGCGATCACCGCCAGCACCGCGCCACCCAGCGCCAGCAGCACGTAGGACCGGCCGACGGCCAGCAGGTGCGGCTTGCGCCCGAGCAGGGCGATGGCGAGCGAGACGACGCCGCCCAGCGACGCCGCCACGCCGAGGACGATCCCGGCGGTGCCCAGCGCGGCGTTCACCCGCCGCTCCCCCCGCTCTGGCCGCTCGCCCCCGGGCCGCTGCCCTTGTCGGCCTCGGCGATGCGCTTCTCGTAGTCCTTCTGGGACTCGTAGGTCGAGTCGTGCTTGACCAGGATGCGGTCACCGTCGAACACGTCGCCCCGGGCCGCCCAGTGGCCCTCGATGACGACCGGGATGCCCACCCGGAACAGGTCGGGCGGGCTGCCCTCGTGGTGGACCGGCACCGACACGCCGTTGAAGCGCACGTCGAAGTCGACGGTGCCGTCGGGCCGCTCCTCGGGCTGGCCGGTCACGGTGCCCTGGAGCCGGAAGCGCTTTGTGCCCAGGCTGTCGCGTTGGGCCACCGCCTCGTCGGCGTTGCGGAAGTAGAGGGTGGCGTCGGAGAGGCCCTTGTAGATCAGGCCGCCCAGCACCACCAGGGTGACGGCCAGCACCGCCAGGGGCAGCCAGCGCCGGTGGTGGCGGCGGGCACGGGTCCCGGTGGGCGCGCCGCCGTCGCCGTCGCCCGGGTCGCCGTCGCGCTCGGGATCGAGCGTGCGCGGGGTCAGCTCCACCGGCGCTCTCCGGGCGGCACCTGGCGGGCGAGGCGGCGGCCCCGGCGGACCAGCGTGACGGCGTAGCCGCCGATGAGCACCCCGGCCCCGATCCAGCCGGCGGCCACGTAGCCGGCGTGCGTCATGGCGATCACGGCGTCACCTCGGTCTCGGGGGCGGTCGGGGCACGGGACTCGGCCCGGCGGGCGGCCAGCGCCGCCTCCAGGTCGAGGCCGTCGGCCTTCTGGTCGAGCCAGGCGACCCGGAAGCGGTGGACCATCAGCCAGGCGAAGATCAGCCCGAAGGCCACGAACCCGACCATGAGCGCCACCAGCATGGTGCCCTCGATGCTGGGGTCGAGCTTGACCAGCGTCGAGCCCTGGTGCAGCGACCGCCACCACTCGACCGAGCGGTTGACCACGATCACGTTGGGGACGAGCAGCAGGCCGAGCACGGCGGCCCGGGTCGAGCGGGCGGCCGGGTCGAGCTCGAGCCGGCGCAGGGCCAGGTAGCCGACGAGCATGGCGGTGAGCACGGCGGTGGAGGTCAGCCGGGCGTCCCAGGTCCAGTAAGTGCCCCAGGTCGGGCGGCCCCACAGGGACCCGGTGCCGAGCGTGATGATGGAGAAGACGAGGGCGATCTCGGCGCCCGCCTCGGCCAGGGCGTCCCAGCCGGGCGTGCGGCGGCGCAGCCACATGGCGGAGGCGACCGTGGTGAAGAAGCAGCCGACGTAGAGGTAGGTGGCCGCGGGGACGTGGATGTACATCAGCCGCACCGAGTCGGCCATCTCGCGGTCGGCCGGGCTGATGACCAGGCCGTACAGCACGAGCAGCGCCGTGGCCACCAGGGCGGCCGCGCCGAGCACCCGGGTGGCCGGCGAGGCGGTCGTCGCCGGGCGGGCGGCGTCGGCCTCGTCCCGGGCGGCGCCGGGGGCCGGTCGGGGCGGCAGTGTGGTTGTCACGAGCCCTCCAGGAGCGTGCCGTAGGCCAGGGCCCCGGCGACGGAGTACAGAACGGCGAACGCGGCCAGCAGGCCGCACCAGGGCCAGCCGTCCGCGGGTGCTCTGCCGAGCGCCGCCTCGAACGCCCGCGTGGCGCCGATGAGCACCGGAGCCAGCACGGGGAGGAGCAGCAGGGGGAGCAGGGTTTCGCGCACCCGCAGGCCGCTGACCAGGGCGCCGTACAGCGTACCGGTGGCGGCCACCGCAACCGTCGCGGCGAGGCAGGTGGCGGCGAGAAGCCCGACGCCGGCGGGCTCGGCGCCGTAGAGGACGATCACGCCCACGCCCAGCAGGATCTCGAGCACGACCAGCTCGGCGGCCACGGCCAGCGACTTGCCCACGAACACGCCCGAGGGGTCGAGGCCGGACAGGCGCAGGGCGTCCCGGGCCCCGGCGGTCTCGTCGAGCGCCGCGCTGCGGGACAGGGCGAGCAGGGCCGAGAACAGGACGGTGATCCAGTAGAGGCCGGGGGTGGCCCGCTCGAGGATCGACCGGGCCGGGTCGAGCGCGAAGGCGAACAGCACGAGCACCAGCAGGGCGAACGGCGCCACCTGGTGCACCGTGACCCGGCTGCGGGCCTCGATCCGCAGGTCCCGGCCGGCCACGAGCGCGGCGTCACGCCACATGGCTGACCTCCGCGGTGGTCTCCGTGGTGGCCTCGCCGTCGCCCCGGAGCGCCTCGGCGGGGGTGCCGGGGCCGGTGCCGGCGGCGCGCTGGTCGGCGGTCATGCCGGCGTCGAGGGTCACGATGCGGTGGGCCAGGGCCAGGGCCCGGTCGAGGTCGTGGGACGACATGATCACGGTGGCGCCCTGGTCGACGGCCTGGCGGATCAGCCGGTCGAGCAGGTCGCGGGCCTCGTGGTCGAGGTCGGCGTGGGGTTCGTCGAGCAGCCACAGCTCGGGCCGCCGGGCCAGCAGGCAGGCGAGGGCGGCCCGCCGGCGCTGGCCGGCCGACAGCCGGCCCACCCGCACGTCCCGCAGCCGGCCGTCGAGGCCCACGAGCTGGAGGGCGGCGGCGATGTCGTCGGGGCGGGCCCGGCAGGCCCGGCCCCAGAACGTCACGTTGTCGGCCACGGTCAGCTCGTCGTAGAGGGCGCTGGCGTGGCCGAGCAGCGCCACCCGCCGCCGCACCCCGGCCGCGTTGCGCCGCAGGTCGTGGCCGAGCACGGTGGCCTCGCCCCGGACGACCGGCACGAGGCCCGCGCAGGCGCGCAGGACCGTGGTCTTGCCTGCGCCGTTCGGACCGCGGAGGAGGACGATCTCGCCCCGCATGACGTCGAGGTCGATGCCGGCCAGGGCGGGGAACCGTCCGAGCAGCGCGACGGCAGCGCGAAAGTGGACGATCGGCTCCATGGAGACCTCGCGAGGCTAACGAGGCGGCATGTCGTGGGTCCAAGCCTGGGCGTCCGCTGTGAGCCGCACGGGGCGGAGGCAGGAGTGACCGAGCGCGGTCGTTACGCTCGTCCGGATGCGGTTGGCGAAGGTCCTCGGCGCGATAGGGCGGGTGTGCGTCACCGCGGGCGTCCTCATCCTGCTGTTCGTCGCCTACCAGCTGTGGGGCACGGGCATCCGCGAGGCCCAGGCCCAGAACCGGCTGTCCGACCAGTTCGAGGAGAAGCTGGGCCGCCCGCTGGACGACTCGACCTCGACGACGGGGCCGGGCACCAGCACCACGACCAGCACCCCGGCGCCGCCGCCCCCGCCGGCCGGCGACGGCGACGCGGTGGCCCACATCCGCATCCCCAAGATCGGCGTGGACAAGATCGTGGTGCAGGGCGTGGGCGTGCCCGACCTCAAGAAGGGGCCCGGCCACTACCCCACCTCCCCGCTGCCCGGCCAGCCCGGCAACGCCGCCATCGCCGGCCACCGCACCACCTACGGCGCCCCGTTCAACCGGATCGACGAGCTCGAGGCGGGCGACGAGATCCTGATCACGACCCTCCAGGGGTCGTTCCGCTATGAGGTGCGCCAGCAGCTCATCGTGAAGCCCGACCAGGTCGAGATCCTCAAGGACTTCGGCGACGACCGGTTGACGCTGACGTCGTGCAACCCCAAGTACTCGGCCCGCCAGCGGATCGTGGTGGTGTCGGCGCTCCAGGGCCCGGCCGCCCCGGCCTCCCCCCGGCCGCCGGGCGCGGGCGAGGGCGAGAGCGCCGCGGCCCCGACCCTCGACGCCGGCCTGGGCGGCGAGCGGGCGTCGGCCTGGCCGGCCATCTTCCTCGGGGTGGCCTGCGCGCTCATCTGGGTGGCCGCCTGGCTCCTCGGCAAGCTGTGGAGCAAGTGGCCCGCCTACGCCGTGGGCCTCCCGATCTTCCTGGTGGTGCTGTTCTTCTTCTTCGAGAACTTCTCCCGCCTGCTCCCGGCCAACTTCTGACCGTCTAGGCCGAGCGGCGGCGCCGGCGGCGGGTGGTGGTCACCAGGGTCGTGCCGGCCGCCAGGAGGGCGGCCGCCGCCAGCAGGGTGCGGGCGATGTCGCTGCCCGTGAACGGGAGGGCACCGCCTCCACCCGTGCCGCCGCCTCCGCCGCCTCCGCCGGCGCCCCCCGTGCCGCCCGTGCCGCCGCCGCCCGGTTGGGCCGGGGTGACCGCGACCGTCGTGACCGTCGGGGCGCTGGCGGCGCCGTCCTTGTCCACCGCCACCACCGTCAGCCCCACGTCGCCCGCGCTGGCGTAGGTGTGGGTCTCCGGCGGATCGGACGGGCCCGTCACCACGTCGTCGACCGTGCCGTCGCCCTCCCAGTCGATGCGGTACACGAAGTCGGCGGCCATGTCGGTCGGCGACGGGTCGTCGGCGCCGAACTTCACCGTCGCCGGCGTGCCGGCCACGATGCCGCCGGCCGGCAGGCCGACCGTGGCCGCCGGGGCCACGTTGGTGATCGAGAACGTGGCCGTGGCCGTGTCGCTCGACGGGCCCTCGGTGACCCGCACCGCCAGCGTCCGCGGCCCCGCCGGCCCGTCGGCCAGGCCCAGCGGGTCCAGCTCGTCGGGCGTCAGCGTCGGTGTGACCCCGGTGGCGTCGTCGAACTCACCGTCGTCGTCGAGGTCCCACGTGTAGACCGCGGTCGGCCCGGCCGTGGACCCGCTGGCGTCGAGCGCCAGGTCGTCGCCCTCGGCGATGGCGTAGGGCCCGCCCGCGTCGGCCACCACCAGCGGCACCACGGTCGCCGTGGCCGTGGCGGCGGCGCCGGTGTCGCCGTCCTTGTCGGTGGCGGTCACGCTGACCGTGAACGTCCCCGTCGTCGCGTAGGTGTGGTCGACGTCCCGGGGCGAGGTCCCCGAGAGGGCCTCGATCGCAGACCCGTCGCCCCAGTCGACGGCGAAGTCGAACCCGGCCGCCGTGTCGGCCGCCCCCGGGTCGGTGGCGTCGAACGTGACCGTGGCCGGGGCACCCGCCGCGATCGTCGCCGGCAGCGTGACCCCCGCGGTGGGCGCCACGTTGGCGACGGTCACGGTGGCGTCGGCGGTGTCGCTCGACGGCCCCTCGGTCACCCGCACGGACACGCTCACCGGTCCCGCCGGCCCGTCGTCCAGCCCGAGGGCGGCCAGGTCGGCCGCGGCCACCGTGGGCGTCGCCCCGGTGGCGTCGTCGAACTGCCCGTTTCCGTCCAGGTCCCACGCGTAGGTCGCCGTCGGCCCCGCGGTCGAGCCCGAGGCGTCCAGGGCCAGGTCCGAGCCCTCGTCGATGGCGTAGGACCCGCCCGCGTCGGCCACCACCAACGGCACCACGGTCGCCGTGGCCGTGGCGGCCGGGCCCTCGTCGCCGTCCTTGTCGCTGGCCGTGGCGCTGATCGTGAACGTCCCCGCGGCCGCATACGTGTGGTCGACGTCCTGGGGCGAGGTCCCCGACACGGGCTGCTGCGGCGTCCCGTCGCCCCAGTCGATCGCGAAGTCGAACCCGGCCGTCGTGTCGGCCGCCCCCGGGTCGGTGGCGCTGAACGTCACCGTCGCCGGGGACCCGGCCACGATCGTGCCCGGCACCCCCGAGATCGCCGCGGTGGGCGCCACGTTGGCGACGGTCACGGTGGCGTCGGCCGTGTCGCTCGACGGGCCCTCGGTGACCCGCACCGACACCGTCGCCGGCCCGGCCGGCCCGTCGTCCAGCCCGAGGGCGGCCAGGTCGGCCGCCGCCACCGTCGGGGTCGCCCCCGTGGCGTCGTCGAACTGCCCGTCGCCGTCCAGGTCCCAGGCGTAGGTCGCCGTCGGCCCCGCCGTCGACGCCGAGGCGTCCAGCGCCAGGGCGTCGCCCTCGTCGATGGCGT
>DATFRN010000158.1:0-32232 GCA_035263165.1 Acidimicrobiales bacterium
GATGGCCGAGCGGCCGCCGGGGACCGGGACCGTCGGGTGGGTGCTGCGCCAGGTCAGTGCAGGGCCAGTTTGAGGGCGATCATCACCAGTCCCACCGCCCCGGCCACCGCCGCGGTCGCCACCCGGCGGGGGTGGGTCATCCGGGCCCGGGCCGCCGCGATCCAGCCCAGCACCGCCAGCAGCAGCGCCGTCAGCACCAGCGCCGCCAGCACCGCCCCCGACTCGTCGGCGCCCATCAGCGACGCCAGCAGCAGCACGGCCAGCGGTAGGAACGTCGCCGTCACCATCCGCCAGTGCGCCAGCGCGTGGTGCACCGCCTCGACCACGGCCTCGTGGCCCGGGTGCACCACCCGCTCGGCCAGGTAGCGGGCATACGACTCGGCCAGCCAGTAGACGACCACCGTCACGATCACCGCCGCCGTCATGCCGCCCACGCTGAGGTGGGCCGCCCCGGCCACCATCACGCTGGCCGCCACGATCAGGCCGTAGACGGCGGCGGCGATGCGCTCGACCAGCGCGGCGTCCTCCGATCGGGCGGTGGTGCCCTCGACGGTGTCCTCGACCTCGGTCACCCCTTCATAGTCGCACTAGACATGCGGGATGGCCGAGGTCCTGTCCCCCCTGACCGGCACCGTGGCCCGGGTGGAGCGGGCACCCGGCGCCGCCGTCTCGGCCGCCACCACGGTCGTGGTCGTCGAGTCGATGAAGATGGAGTACGCCATCGAGGCCGGCGTGGACGGCACGGTGGCCGAGGTCCGGGTCAGCGAGGGCGACACGGTGAAGGCCGGCGACCTGCTCGCCGTCGTCACCGCCGGCGCCCCGGCGGCCGCGGACGTCCCCGGTGACGCCGCCGACGAGGGCGACGCCCCGCCCGCCGCCGTGCGGGCCGACCTGGCCGAGGTGGTCGAGCGCCACGCCGCCGGGCTCGACCCCGCCCGTCCCGAGGCGGTCGAGCGCCGCCGCCGCACCGGCCTGCGAACCGCCCGGGAGAACGTCGACGACCTCGTCGACCCCGGCTCGCTGGTCGAGTACGGCCCCCTCGCCATCGCCGCCCAGCGCCGCCGGCGCGACCTCGACGACCTCATCGCCCGCACGCCGGCCGACGGCCTGGTGGCCGGGGTCGGCACGGTCGACGGCCATCCCACGGCCGTGATGTCCTACGACTACACGGTCCTCGCCGGCACCCAGGGCTACCAGAACCACCGCAAGAAGGACCGCCTGTTCGACGTCATCGAGCGCCGCCGCCTGCCGGTCGTCTTCTTCGCGGAGGGCGGCGGCGGCCGCCCGGGCGACACCGACGCCCCCGGCGTGTCCGGCCTCGACACCCTGGCCTTCTGGCTGTGGGGCCGGCTCAGCGGGCTGGTGCCCCGGGTCGGCATCACGGCCGGCCGCTGCTTCGCCGGCAACGCCGCCATCCTCGGGTGCTCCGACGTCGTCATCGCCACCCGGGGCGCCAACATCGGCATGGGCGGGCCGGCGATGATCGAGGGCGGCGGCCTCGGCGTCTACGCCCCCGAGGACGTCGGCCCGCTCGACGTCCAGGTGGCCAACGGGGTCGTCGACCTGGTGGCCGAGGACGAGGCCGAGGCGGTCGACCTGGCCCGCCGTTACCTCGGCTACTTCGCCGGCCCGACGGACGACTGGGACTGCGGCGACCAGGCCGCCCTGCGCGACCTGATCCCCGAGAACCGCCGCCGGGTCTACGACGTGCGGGCCGTCATCGCCGCCCTGGCCGACACCGGCTCGGTGCTCGAGCTGCGCCGGGGCTTCGGCGCCGGCATGGTGACGGCCCTGGCCCGGGTCGAGGGCCGCCCGATCGGCATCGTCGCCAACGACAACGCCCACCTGGCCGGGGCCATCGACGCCGACGCGGCCGACAAGGCGGCCCGCTTCCTCGGCCTGTGCGACGCCTTCGACGTGCCGCTGCTGTTCCTCTGCGACACGCCGGGGATCATGGTCGGCCCCGAGGCCGAGGCCACCGCGCTGGTGCGCCACGCCAGCCGCATGTTCGTGACCGGGGCCAGCATCACGGTCCCGTTCGGCACGATCATCCTGCGCAAGGCCTACGGGCTCGGCGCCCAGACGATGGCGGGCGGGACGTTCAAGGCCCCGCTGTTCTGCGTGTCCTGGCCGACCGGCGAGGTGGGCGGCATGGGGCTGGAGGGGGCGGTGCGGCTCGGCTACCGCAACGAGCTGGCCGCGATCGAGGACGAGGCCGAGCGGGAGGCCGCCTTCGCCCAGATGGTCGAGGCGGCATACGAGCACGGCAAGGCGCTCAACTCCGCCACCCACTTCGAGATCGACGACGTGATCGACCCGGCCGACAGCCGCCGGTGGATCGCCACCCTGCTGGACGCGCCCCCGGCCCCGCCCCGGCCGGGCAAGAAGCGCCCGCTGGTCGACACCTGGTGACGGCCGGCTAGTAGGCGGCTGCGGTGAGGCTGGGGCGCACGGCGGCCAGGTAGATGATCCCGGCCACGAGCCCGATGCAGCCGAAGGGCAGGCCGATGGCGAGCAGGATGATCCATCCCACCTTGTTCTTGCCGGCCCGCTCCCACTGCTCGTCGGGCTTGGTGGCCGCGTCGATGAGCACGACCAGGGTGAAGATGAAGGCGACGAAGCCCGGGATGTAGAGGGCGGAGCTGATGGCGAAGATCACGACGGCCGAGCGTATGTCACCCGCGGCGGTGTGTTCGGGCATGCTGAGCCGATGTCCGACCTGTTCTCCATCGCTGGGAAGACGGCCGTCGTCACCGGGGGCTCCCGGGGCATCGGCCTGATGATCGCCCGGGGCTTCGTCGAGGCCGGGGCCAAGGTGTACGTCTCGTCCCGGAAGGCCGACGTGTGCGAGGAGGTCGCGGCCGAGCTGTCCAAGGTGGGGGAGTGCGTGGCGCTGCCCGCCGACCTGGCGACCGAGGACGAGTGCCGGCGCCTGGCCGGCGAGGTGGCCGCCCGGGAGGAGCGGCTCGACATCCTCGTCAACAACGCCGGCGCCACCTGGGGCGCCCCGTGGGAGGACTTCGACGAGGCCGCCTGGGAGCGGGTCCTGTCGCTCAACGTCAAGGGCGTGTTCCACCTGAGCAAGTTCCTCACCCCGCTGCTCGAGGCGGCGGGGTCGGCGGACGAGCCGTCCCGGGTCATCAACGTCGGCTCGATCGACGGCCTGCACGTGCCGGCCATGGACACGTTCTCCTACTCGGCGTCGAAGGCGGCCGTGCACCACCTGACCCGGCACATGGCCCGCGTGCTGGCGCCCCGGGTGACGGTCAACGCCATCGCCCCCGGGCCGTTCGAGTCGAAGATGATGGCGGCCACGCTGGAGGCGTTCGGCGACCAGATCCGGGCCCAGTCGCCGCTCAAGCGGATCGGCCGGCCCGACGACATGGCGGGCGCGGCCATCTTCCTGTCCTCGCGGGCGGGCGCCTACCTGACCGGCACGGTCATCCCCGTCGACGGCGGGCTCGCCACCCTGCTCTGAGGCACGATCCGGGGGGCGGCGGCCGCCAGCGCCAGCGCGGTCGCCGCCACCGCCAGGAACGCCCACCGCAGCCCGGCCAGCTCGGCCAGCGCGCCGACCAGCAGCGGCTCGGCCAGGAAGCCCAGCCGGGCGGCCAGCGACACCACCGCCGCACCCGCCCCGGGGGCCACGCCCGGCGTCGAGCCGGCGGCCGAGAAGGCGAGGGGGAAGAACGGGCTCGTCCCCAGCCCGGCCAGGGCGAGCCCGGCGGCGAACGCCGCGGGGTGGTCGACCGCCACCCCCAGCGCCAAGCCGGCGACCACCAGCGCCATGCCGCCCCGCAGCACCGGCACCGCGCCGTGGCGGTCGGTCAGCCGGTCGCCGACCAGCCGGCCGGCCAGCATGCCGGTCATGAACACCGCGAAGCCGAGGGCGGCCGCGCCGGCGCCGAGGCCGAGGCGGGTGAGGCGCAGCGCCGACCAGTCGGCCGGCGCGCCCTCCAGCAGCGCGCCCCCGACGGTGGCGGCGGCCAGGGCGGCGAGCGGGCCGAACGGGCGGCGCCACCGGCCGGGGCCGGCGGGCTCGGAGGGGGGCGGCGGCAGCGACGCCCGTTCAGCCGCGGGCGGGACCAGGCCGGGCCGGGCGGCCAGCCCGGCGGCGGCGATGAACGCCCCGACGGCCACCAGCTGGGCGGTCAGCCCCACGCCCCGGGCGGCGGCGCCCGCAGCCAGGCCGGCGCCGGCGACGGCGCCGAGGCTCCAGGCGCCGTGGAGGCGGTGGAGCAGGGACCGCCCCGCGCCCCGCTCGTAGGCGGCGCCGTTGGCGTTCATGGCGATGTCCATGGCGGCGTCGGCTGCGCCCACCAGGGCCAGCGCCGCGAACAGCAGCGCCGGGGTGGGCGCCGCCCCCGCGGTCCACAGGGCGGCGGCCAGCGCCAGCGCCGCGGCCACCGCCACCCGCCCGCTGCCGGCCCGGCCCACCAGCCGCCCGGCCACCGGGCTGGCGACCAGCGCCCCGAGCGCCAGCCCGGCCAGCACGACCCCCAGCCCGGCGTCGGACAGGCCCAGCTCGGCCCTCCGCTCGGGCAGCCGGGGCAGGAAGCTGGGCGCGCCCAGGCCGTTGGCGACGAACAGCGCGGCGATGGCCGCGGCCCGGGGCCGTGCCGTCACGCGGTGAGGACGGCCAGCGCCCGGACCGGGAACGTGCCCATGCCGGACACCGCCGGGGGCACGGCGAAGAACGTGAACGCCCGCCCGCCGATGGCGTCGAGGTTGCACAGGTGCTCGACGATCGGGACGCCCGCCGCCAGCAGAGCCGTGTGGACCGGGCGCTCGCCGGTGGCCGTGCCGTCGATGTTGACCGAGTCGATCCCCACGACCGCCGCGCCCGCCCCGGCCAGCGCCGAGGCCGTCGCGGCCGCCAGGTAGGGGTGGCCCTGCTCGCCGTAGCGGTCGGTGGCCCAGTGGCGGTCCCAGCCGGTGCGGAAGAGGACCGCGGCGCCGGCCACGGCCACCCCGTCCAGCGCCGCCGGCCCGATCTCGGCGGGGCCGCCCGAGGCGTCGACCACCACGCCCGGCACCGCCGCCACCCGGGCCGGGTCGAGCCCGGCCAGGTCGTGCCCGTCGGGGAAGCGATGGAACGGGGTGTCGAGGTACGTGCCCGTGTTCGACACCATCTCGATGCGGCCGATCTGGAACTCGTAGCCGGGGGCGTAGCGCTCCCGGGAGGCCTCGCGGCTGAGGTGGTCACCGATGACCGGCCCGGGCAGGCCCGGGTAGGTCACGGTGCCGTGGGCTATCACATGGCTGAGGTCGACGACGTCGGGCACTCTTTCAGCGTGGCACCTCGGACCAGGGCAGGTCCTTGTCGATTCGGGGCTCGCCCGGCAGCCCCAGCACCCGCTCGCCCAGGATGTTGCGCTGGATCTCGGACGTCCCGCCCTCGATCGAGTTGGCCCGGGCCCGCAGGAACATCTTGCGCGACGACCCCGGCGGCCCGGTCAGCCCCAGCCCCTCGGTGCGGCGCATCTCGTAGTCGTAGCCGACCAGCGCGTCGGCCCCCAGCAGGTCGACGCACAGCTCGTAGATGGCCATGTTGATCTCGGCGAACTTGAGCTTGGCGATCGATCCCTCGGGCCCGGGGTTGCCGGCCCGGCGGTTCTGGCCGGCCCGGATGTTGGTCAGCCGCAGGGCCTCGGCCTCGATCCACAGCCGCATCAGCCGGTCGAGCACGGCCGGGTTGTGGTCGCTGACCTCCTCCCGCCAGATGCGGACCGCCTCGGCGATCGACCCCGACCCCCGGGTCGGGACGCCGCCCCCGCCGCCGATGGTGGTGCGCTCGTTCATGAGGGTGGTCATGGCCACCCGCCAGCCGTCGCCGACGTCGCCGATGCGGTCGCCGTCGGGCACCCGCACCTCGCTCATGTAGACCTCGTTGAACTCGGCCTCGCCGGTCAGCTGGCGCAGCGGCCGCACCTCGACGCCGGGGGCGTGCATGTCGAGGGCGAAGTAGGTGAGGCCCTTGTGCTTGGGGGCCTCGGGGTCGGTGCGGGCCACCAGCATCCCCCGGTCGGCCAGGTGGGCGAAGGTGTTCCACACCTTCTGGCCGCTGATGAGCCACTCGTCGCCGTCCCGGACGGCCCGGGTCGACAGCCCGGCCAGGTCGGAGCCGGCGCCCGGCTCGCTGAACAGCTGGCACCAGGCGTCCTCACCCGCGAACGCCCGCCGCAGCAGCCGGCTGCGCACCTCGTCGTCGCCGTTGGTGACGATGGTCGGCCCGGCCATGGTGAGCCCGAAGAAGTGCCGCACGCCGGGCGGCCGGGCGCCGGCCGCGTAGAGCGGGGTGTCGATCAGCCGCTGGTTGGCGGGCGGCAGCCCGAGCCCCCCGAAGCCCTCGGGGAAGTGGACCCAGGCCAGGCCCAGATCGTACTGCCGCCCCCGGAACTCGACCTGGTCGGCCGTGCGGGGGTCGAGCTCCGACAGGAGGGTGGCGACCCGCTCCTCGACATGCGAAGTGGCAACGGTCATGCCAGGACTCTAGTTCAAAGTTGAATCGCGTTTCATGTTGTGACCGACCGGTCAGTTGGCGGGGCCCGTCAGCCCCCAGCGCCGCGCGACCAGCCGCTCCAGGTTGGCGAAGACCAGGGCGTCGACCAGGATGCCGATGCCCAGGATGACCAGCATCACCGCCATCACGCCCGCCGAGTCGCGCAGCGTGCGGTTGTTCTGGAGCAGGAAGCCCAGCTTGGGCTCCCCGGCCACGGTCACGATGATCTCGCCGGCCATGAGGCTGCGCCAGGCGAAGGCCCAGCCCTGCTTGAACCCGCCCACGAAGCCGGGCAGCGAGGCCGGCAGGACGACGTAGCGCAGCGACCGCCATCCCCGGGCGCCCAGCACCCGGCCCGCCCGCAACAGCACCGGGGGGATCTGGTCGGTGCCGGTGATGAGCCCGTTGGCCACCGCCGGCACGGTCCCGAGCACGATCACGAAGAAGATGGCCCCGTCGGACAGGCCGAACAGCAGGATGGCCCACGGCACCCAGGCCACCGAGGGCATGGTCTGGATGCCGGTGATGAGCGACCCGACCGCCGAGCGCAGGATCCGGTTGCGGGCCACCAGGGCGCCGACGATCGTGCCGAGCAGCACCGACAGCAGGTAACCCCGCACGGCCAGGTCCATCGTCCGGGCCGTGGCCTCGGGGAGCGTGCCGTCCTGGATGGAGGCCCACAGCTCGGAGAACACCGCCTGCGGGCCGGGCAGCAGCGACTCCCGCTTCCACCCCGACCACACCACGACCTGCCAGATGGCCAGGCCCAGGGCGACGGCGGCCAGCTTGGGCCAGGTCGCGGCCCACAGCCGGGCCCAGCGCGACCGGCGGCGGACGGTGGCCAGCTCGAGGGCGTCGAGGCCGGCCAGCTCGCGGTCGAGGACGTCGTCGCGGGCGGCGGACCCGTTGGTGCGGGCGGGGGCGACCTCAGCGGGCACCGGCATGGCGGCGGACCTCCTGGCGCAGCAGCCCGGTGACCTCGCCCGCCAGGTCGCTCACCTCGGGCGACTCGATGCGGCGGGGCCGGTCGATGGGCACGGGCACGGTGGCGCTCACCGTCCCCGGCCGGCTGGTGAGCACGACGATGCGGTCGGCGAGCCGCGCCGCCTCCCGGACGTTGTGGGTGACGAACACGACGGTCAGGCCCCGCGCCCGCCACAGCCGCTCGAGCTCGTCGTGGAGCACGTCCCGGGTCATGGCGTCGAGGGCGCCGAAGGGCTCGTCCATGAGCAGCACGTCGGCGTCCTGGGCGAAGGCCCGGGCCATGGCCACCCGCTGGCGCATGCCGCCGGACAGCTCGTGGGGCCGGCGGCGGGCGAAGTCGGAGAGGCGCACGGTGGCCAGCAGCTCGTCGACCCGGGCCCGGCGCTCGGCCCGCGGCACGCGCCGCAGCTTGAGGGCGACGTCGACGTTGCCGGCCACGGTCAACCAGGGGAACAGGGCGGCCTCCTGGAACATCAGCGCGGGACGGCCGGCCACCTCCAGGCGGCCGGCCGTGGGCTCGTCGAGCCCGGCGATCAGGTTGAGCAGCGTGGTCTTGCCGCAGCCCGAGGCGCCGACGACGCACACGAGCTCGCCCGGCGCCACGGCGAGGTCGATGCGGTCGAGGGCGGCGACCGCAGAGCGGCCGCCGCCGTAGACCTTGCTGACCCCGTCGAGGGTGACCGCCGCCTCGGCGGTGGATGTGGTCACAAGCCGTCGACCTCCGACTTCCCGTCCGCCTGCAGCAACTGGTTGAGGATGCTCAGGTCGTAGATGCCGTCGAGGTCGACGTCCTTCAGCAGCCCGACCTTGACCGCGTCGTCCTTGGAGCGCTCCAGCGACGAGGCGATGGGGTCGGGGGTGAAGGTCAGGTTCTTCCAGGCCCCGGCGATGGTCTCGTCGGAGAGCCGCTTGGTGGTGACCTTCTCGATGCCGTCGTTGGTGGCCTTCTCGGCCTTGGCGGTGTCGCCGTTGGCCTCGTCGATGGCGGCCAGCAGGCCGGAGATGAGCGCCTCGACGTTGGCCGGATGGTCCTTCAGGTAGTCCTCCCGCACTACCAGGTGGGTGGTCACGAACTTGCCGCCGGGCCACAGGTCGGCCTCGTTCACCAGCACCTTGCCGCCGCCCTCGTCGACCAGGCGGGTGGCCCACGGCTCGGGCACCCAGGCGCCCTGGATGTCGCCCTCCTGGAAGGTGGTCAGGGTGTCGGCGTTGTCCTGGGGGACGATCTTCACGTCGCCGCCGCCGGTCGGGTCGGTCTTCAGGCCCTTGGTCGCGAGCCACGAGCGCAGCGCCACGTCCTGGGTGTTGCCGAGGGACGGCGTGGCCAACGACTTGCCCTTCAGGTCCTTGGCGTCCGCGATGTCCGGCTTGACCACCAGCGACGCTCCGCCCGAGGTGGTGCCGGCCACGATGCGCAGGACGCCGCCCTGCTTGTCGGCGAGGGAGGCGGCGTAGCCGTTGATGGCGGGGTTGGGGCCGACGAAGGTGGCGTCGATCGAGCCGGTCGACAGGGCCTCGATCGCCTCGGTCCCGGCGTTGTAGGTCGAGTACTGGATCTTGACGTCGGGGCCGAGCGCCTTGGCGAACAGGCCGTCCTCGACGCCGATGATGGCGGGGGCGTGGGTGACGTTGGCGAAGTAGCCGAGTCGCAGCGTGCCGCTGGGCTTGGCGTCGGCGGCGGCGCCGCTGCCGGACCCCGCGGCGGTCTCGTCGCCCCCGCCCCCGCCGTCGTCGCTGCCGCAGGCGGCGGCCACGAGCCCGAGGGCGAGGAGGAGCGCCAGCAGCCGGGCGGGGCCACGGCGCCGCCCAAAGTTAGTAATCCCGATGGACATGATCGGTTTTTAGGTGGGCCGCGGAGGTCTTGTCAATAGCCCACAATCCCGACTGACTTGATCAGCTTTGCCGATGCGGCTACAAAAGCCGACCAATGCACTCAGCTTTAGCACCCTCGCCGCCCCGGGCCCCGGCCGCCGAGCCGTTGCCCGCCGCGATCCTGGCCGACATCGCGGCGGGCTTCGCCGCGGCCACGCCGCTGTGGCAGTCGGCGGTGTGCCACGACCCCGAGGACCGGCGCCCGGCTCGGCTCATCGCCACCGAGCGCTACGAGGTGTGGGTCATCGGCTGGACGACCGGCCAGAACGTGCGGCCCCACGACCACGGCGCCTCGGCGGGCGCCCTGGCGGTCGCCGAGGGCGCGCTGGTCGAGGTGCTCCCGCTGCTGGGCGGCGGGGCCATCGAGCTGACGCTGGCGCCCGGGCGGGTGCGGGAGCTGCCGGTCGGTACGGTGCACGACGTCGTCAACCGGGCTGCGGCGCCGGCGACGAGCATCCACGTCTACTCGCCGCCCATCGCCACCATGACCTACTACGACCCCGTCACGTTCACCCCGGTCGAGACCGAGGCCGTGGTGCCGGAGCGACCGCTGCTGGCGCCGGGCGCCGGCGCCCGCGTGCTCCACCCGTCCCGTCGGCGGTCGACGCCGTGACCCCCTCTCACGGCGTCGCCGTCGACGGCCTGCTCGCGCGGGCCCGGGCCGTGATCGCGCCGCGGCCCGGGCCCGCCGACCTGGCCGCCGTGGGGCAGGCCGGCGGCCTGGTGGTCGACATCCGCCCGGTCGAGCTGCGCGAGCGCGACGGCGAGATGCCGGGGGCCCTGGTGGTCGACCGCAACGTGCTCGAGTGGCGGCTCGACCCGACCAGCCCCCACCGCCACGCGTCCGTCATCGGGCCCGACCAGCCGGTCGTGCTGTTCTGCGACGAGGGCTACGCGTCCAGCCTGGCGGCGGCGACGCTGCGGGAGCTGGGCCTGACCCGCGCCACCGACCTCGACGGCGGCTACCAGGCCTGGTTGCGCTGGCAGGGCTAGCCCCGGACTGCCGCGTTCGTCGCTTTCGTTCGTAGCATGCGACCCCGACACGAGGGGACGAGGGGGTGCCGCGATGGACACGGTGAAGATCGGGTCGCTGGAGGCCAGCCGGGTCGGGCTGGGGTGCAACAACTTCGGGATGCGGATCGACGAGGCGGCGGCGACCGCCGTGGTGCACGCCGCGCTCGACGCCGGGGTGAACTTCTTCGACACCGCCGACAGCTACGGGCGCACCCGGTCGGAGGAGTTCCTCGGCCGGGCCCTGGCCGGGCGGCGCGACGACGTGATCGTGGCCACCAAGTTCGCCTCCGACCTCGGCGAGGGGCAGGGCGGGGCCAGCGCCCGCTGGGTGGCCGAGGCGGTCGAGGGCAGCCTGCGCCGGCTGGGCACCGACCGCATCGACCTCTACCAGCAGCACCGGCCCGACGACAGCGTGCCGATCGAGGAGACGCTGGGCGCCCTCGACGCGCTGGTGCGGGCGGGCAAGGTCCGGGAGATCGGCAACAGCAACTTCCGCACCAGCCAGGTCGAGGCGGCCGAGGAGGTGTCCCGCGAGCGGGGCTGGGCCCGCTTCGTCACCGCCCAGAACCACATGAACCTGCTGGAGCGGTCGCCCCGGCGCCGGCTGCTGCCCACCTGCGAGCGGCTGGGCCTGGCCTTCCTGCCGTACTTCCCGCTGGCCAGCGGCCTGCTCACCGGTAAGTACCACCGGGGGGAGGCCGCGCCCGAGGGCACCCGCCTGGCGCTCTGGGGCGACCGGGCGGCCGGCATCATGACCGACGACAACTTCGCCGTCGTCGAGGCGCTCACCGCCTGGGCCGGCGACCACGGGCACACCATCCTCGACCTCGCCTTCGCCTGGCTGGCCGCCCAGCCGGCCATGGGTCCGGTCATCGCCGGCGCCACCTCGCCCGCCCAGATCCAGGCCAACGCGGCGGCCGTCGCCTGGGTTCTGAGCGACGAGGAGCTGGGGGAGATCGACGCGATCCTCGACGGCCACGCGCCCTCCGAGGCCTGACCAGGGGCCATGACCGGGGGTCAATTCCCTGGTCCGGCGATGCCCCGCGGGAAGCCATTCGTGCACGCGTGCACAAGCGGATGACACCTCGATGACAGGCATTGCACATCGGGTGAAAAAACCCTACGGTGCACGGCCGTGGGTGAGACATCCGTCACAGCCGCGTCTCAGTCGGGGCAGCAGGACGGCCGCCTGACCCGCGCCGCCCGCACCCGGGCCGCGGTCGTCGAGGCGCTCCTCACCCTCAACGAGCAGGGCAACCTCCGGCCCACCGCCCGCGACATCGCCGCCGAGGCCGGCGTGTCGCTGCGCTCGCTCTACGTCCACTTCGACGACCTCGAGGCGCTGTTCGTGGCGGCCTCCGCCCGCCACGCCGAGCGCATGGCGGCCAAGCTGCCGCCGCCGGTCAACGAGGGCCCGCTCGAGGTGCGGCTGGCGGCGTTCCTCGAGCGCCGCGTCATCCTCCACGAGGAGGGGGCCGGCGTGCGCCGCGCCGCCCTGCTCCAGGAGCCGTTCTCGCCGACGCTGCGCCAGGCCATCGGCAACGGCCGCAAGATCATGCGGGCCGACGTCGGCAACGCCTTCGCCCCCGAGATCGACGCCGCCGCCGAGGGCGAGGGGCCCCGGCTGTGGCGGGCGCTGGAGATCGCCACCAGCGCGGCAGCCTGGGAGACGCTCCGCCTGCACCAGGGCCTCTCCGTCGAGGAGGCCACCGACCAAGTGCGGGAGATGATCCTCGCCTTCCTGGACACCTGGCGCCCCAGCGGCGCGGCGCCCGCCCGGAAGGCCAGCACCCGACCCACCGCCGCAGGTCCGCAGGACTAGCGGGCCGCCGACAATCCATGGGGAGACCGCCGCAATGACGTCCACCGCCATCCAGGCGACCCGACTCGACCCCCGTGCCATGTACCGGCGGGTCGAGTGGCTGGTCCCGCTGGCGGCCCTGGTGGTCTTCCAGCAGATCCTCTTCCCGGCCCCGCTCGGCGTCGTGCTCAACGGGGCGCTGGTGGGTGGGCGCATCGCCCTCATCGCCCTCGGCATCGCGCTGATCTACCGGGCCAACCGCATCGTCAACTTCGCCCAGGGCGACCTCGGCGCCGTCCCCGCCGTCCTGGCCGTGATGCTGGCGGTGGCCTGGCACTGGAACTACTGGCTGGCGCTGGCCTCCGGCCTGGTGGCGGCGCTCGTGCTCGGCGTGCTGGTCGAGGGCCTGATCATCCGCCGCTTCTTCACCGCCCCCCGCCTGATCCTCACCGTGGCCACCATCGGTCTTGCGCAGGTGCTGTCGGGCGCCGGCCTGTTCCTGCCCCGGGCCTTCGGCAACAGCGACTTCGGGACCCAGTTGCCCCAGCCGTTCAGCGCCCAGTGGGACTTCAAGGGCGTGGTGTTCCACGCCAACGACATCTTCACGATGATCGTGGTGCCGGTGTGCCTCGTCGCGCTGGCGCTGTTCCTCCAGCGCTCCCGGATCGGCGTCGCCATCGTCGGCGCCGCCGAGCGGGCCGACCGGGCCTTCACGCTCGGCATCCCGGTCAAGCGGCTGCACACGATCGTGTGGACCATCGCCTCGGTGCTCGCCTTCCTGGCCATGTTCCTGCGGGCCGGCTCGGTCGGCCTGCCCATCGGTCAGGTGCTGCCGGCGACGTTCCTGGTCCAGGCCCTGGCGGCCGCCGTGTTCGGCCGCTTCGAGCGGTTCGCCACCATCGGCGCCACCGCCATCGGCCTCGGCATCGTCGACCAGTCCATGACCTTCCAGCCGGGCCACAAGGACGCCTACAACGACGCCGTCCTGTTCGTGATCGTGCTGGTCGGCCTGCTGGTCACCCGGCGGGGCTCGGGCACCGGCCGGGTCGACACCGACGAGAGCGCCACCTGGCAGGCCACCCGCGAGATCCGGCCCGTGCCCCGCGAGCTGCGGCGGCTGCCCGAGGTCGTGGGCGCCCGCATCGCCCTGTGGGTGCTGATCGGCGGCTTCGTCCTCACCCTGCCGCTGTGGATGTCCATCAGCCAGATCAACCTGGCCACGATCATCGTGATCTTCGGCATCGTGGCCGCCTCGCTGGTGGTGCTCACGGGCTGGGCGGGGCAGGTGAGCCTGGGCCAGATGGCGTTCGTCGGCGTGGGCGCCGCCGTCGGCGGCGCGCTCACCAGCCACCGCGGCTGGGACCTGGCGCTGGCGGCGGCGGTGGCCGGCGTGGCCGGCGGCCTGGCCGCCGTGGTCGTGGGCTATCCCGCCCTGCGGCGCCGGGGCCTGACGCTGGCCGTCAGCACGCTGGCGTTCAGCCTGTTCGTCTGGTCGTACTTCCTCAACCGCACCGTCTACACGGGTCGGTTCGCCGACTGGCTGCCCGCGGCCCAGATCAAGAGAGGCACGATCCTCGGCATCGACATCTCCGGCGAGACGTCGATGTTCTTCGTCTCGCTGGTCGTCCTGGCCCTGGCGCTGGCCATGGTGGTCGGCCTGCGCCACAGCCGCACCGGCCGGGTGCTCATCGCCATCCGCGAGAACGAGAAGGCCGCCCGGGCCTACGGCGTCAACGCCACCCGCACCGGCCTGGCCGCCTTCGCCCTGTCCGGCTTCCTGGCCGCGGTGGCCGGCGCCCTCTACGTCCACCAGCAGACCGGCCTCAGCCCCGACGCCCTCAAGCCCGAGGCCAGCCTGACCCTGTTCACGATGGTGGTCATCGGCGGCCTGGGCTCGCTGCCCGGCGCCCTGCTCGGCGCCACCTACGTGTTCAGCATCGAGTTCTTCCTGCCGCCCGAGTGGCAGTTCCTGGCCACCGGCTTCGGCCTGCTGCTGGTGCTGCTGCTGTTCCCGAGCGGCCTCGGCGGCGTGCTGGCCGACGTGCGCGACGGCGCGCTGCGCCGGGTCGCCAAGCGCCGGGGCCTGATCGTGCCCAGCCTGCTGGCCGACGTGCGCGTCGAGGACCTGGAGGAGGCGCCGCCCGAGCCGGTGCTGGCCCGGGCCGGCGAGATCGCCGAGCTGGCCGACGAGGCCGGCGGCGCCGACGTCGACGCCGCCGCGCTGGCCGCGCTGTCGGGCAACGGCGCCGAGCCTCCGGCGCCGGCCGACCCGCCGGCCGACGCCTCCGCCAACGGCCGCGGCGGGGCACCGCCCGGCCTGCCCGGCACTGCGGAGGGGACCGACGGCGACGCGGTGGAGGTGCGGTCGTGACCACCCACGACGTGAACCGCCCCGACGACACCGCCATCGGCCCGGTCGTGGCCGGCGCCGACACCGAGGCGTTCCTCGAGGAGCCGGTGGTCGAGCAGGGCGGTGACGGCGCCCCGGCGCCCGGCCAGCCCAAGCTGCCCCTCACCGCCCGGGTGCACAACTACTTCGAGAACCTCGGCGGGGGCCTGCCGCTGCTGCCCCTGGTCGTCCTGTTCGGCCTCAACATGGCCGACGAGCTCGACCGCACCGCCTTCGGCGTGCTGCTGCCCGAGATCCGCGACTACTTCGGCCTCGACACCCGGGGCATCCTGGCGGTCGTCTCGCTCACCCTGGTGGCGGCGCTCATCGTCGCCCTGCCCATCGGGTTCTACAGCGACCGCCTCCGCCGCCTGCCGGTCGCCCTCACCGGGGCCATGGGGTGGGCGGTGTTCTCCATCCTCACCGGCCTGGCGCCGACGCTGATCGTGCTGGGCATCGCCCGTGCGGGCTCCGGCCTGGGCCGGGCGGTCAACGAGCCGGTCCACAACTCGCTCCTGGCCGACTACTACGACATCCCGGTCCGGCCCCGCGTCTACGGCGTCCACCGCTACGCCAACGCCGCCGGCCAGTTCATCGGCCCCATCGTCGGCGGGGTCATGGGCTTCTACTTCGGCTGGCGGTCGCCGTTCTTCGTCTTCTTCATCGTCACCTTCGTCTTCATCATCCTCGGCCTCCGGCTGCGTGAGCCGGTGCGGGGCAAGTGGGAGCGCAAGGCGATGGGCGCCTCCGACGAGGTGAGCGAGACCGAGGAGATCGCCCCCTCCTGGGCCGAGTCCTACCGGATCATCTGGCAGGTCCGCAGCCTGCGGCGGATCTTCTTCGCCCTCCCGTTCGTGGCCATCGCCGTGGTCGGCCTCGTGACCCTGGGCGGCCTCTACTACCAGGAGGTCTGGGGCTTCAACGAGGCCCAGCGGGGCTTCCTGTCCGCCGGCATGGAGGGCGGCGCCCAGCTCGTCGGCCTCCTCATCGGCCTGCCCCTCGCCACCCGGCTGCTGGCCAAGGGCGCCGGCTACGTCCTGCGCTTCCTGTCCTACGTGACCATGGTCATCGCCGCCGGCTGGGTCGCGTTCGCCCTGGCGCCGTGGCTGCCGCTCGCCCTCGTCGGCAACGCCGTCGTGTCGGCCAGCTTCTTCCTGCTGGTGCCCGGCATCTACACGGTGCTGTCGCTGGCGGTGCCGGCCAAGGTGCGCTCGTTCGGGTTCGCCCTCGGGACGCTGTGGGTGCTGCCCGGCCTGCTGCTGCTGCCGGTCATCGGCGGCCTGGCCGACACCTACGGCATCCGCACCGGCCTGCTGCTCGCCGCACCCATCTTCCTGATCGGCGGCTTCATCCTGGCGTCTGGCGGCCAGTTCGTCGAGCACGACATCCAGCAGGTGTGGAAGGCCACGGCCGCCCGGTCCGAGGTGGCGCTGCTGCGCCGGCAGGGCAAGGTCAAGCTGCTGCTCGCCCGGGACATCGACGTCCACTACGACAACGTGCAGGTGCTGTTCGGCGTCAACCTCGAGGTCGACGAGGGCGAGATCGTGGCGCTCATGGGCACCAACGGCGCCGGCAAGTCGACGCTGCTCAAGGCCATCTCCGGGCTGGTCCAGGCCAGCTCGGGGGCGATCATCTTCGACGGGCGCGACATGACCCACACGCCCCCCGACGAGATCGCCGGCCGGGGCGTCGTCGCCGTGCCCGGCGGCCAGGGCGTGTTCACCCAGCTCAGCGTGGCCGACAACCTGCGCCTGGCGGCCTGGACCCAGCGCCACCGGGCCGCCGAGGCCAAGGCCGACACCGAGCGGATCCTCGAGATGTTCCCCATCCTGGGGGAGCGGCGCCACGAGCCGGCCGGCAACCTGTCGGGCGGCCAGCAGCAGATGCTCACGCTGGGCATGGCCTTCATCGGCAAGCCCCGCCTGCTGATGATCGACGAGCTGTCGCTGGGCCTGGCCCCCGCGGTGGTGTCCCAGCTGCTGGTGCTCGTGCGCGAGCTGCGCGACCAGGGCACCACGGTCATCCTCGTCGAGCAGTCGGTCAACGTGGCGCTCACCGTCGCCGACCGGGCCTACTTCATGGAGAAGGGCGAGATCCGCTTCGAGGGCGCCACCGCCGAGCTGCTCGAGCGGCCCGACCTGCTGCGCTCGGTGTTCCTCCGGGCCGCCGCCAAGGAGGTCGAGGGCGAGGCCGGCGAGGCCGCAGAGCGCTCCGGGCTGCGCGAGGGCGCGCCGGTCCTCGAGGTGCGCGACATCAGCCGCAGCTTCGGCGGCGTGCGGGCGCTCGACCAGGTGTCCTTCGACGTGCGGCCGGGCGAGATCCTCGGCTTCATCGGCCCCAACGGCGCCGGCAAGACCACGCTGTTCGACGTCATCTCCGGCTACACGCCGGCCGACTCCGGCACGATCCGGCTGCGGGACGGCGACGGCGAGCTGGTCGAGCTGCACGACGCGCCCACCCACGTGCGCTCGTGGCGGGGCCTCGGCCGTTCGTTCCAGGACGGCCGCCTGTTCCCCGGGCTCACCGTCCACGAGGCCATCGCCGTGGCCCTCGAGCAGCACGTGCAGGTGCGCGACCCGATCGCCGCCACCCTCCACCTCCCGTCGGTGAGCGACTCCGAGGAGTCCGTGTGGACCCGGGTCGACGAGCTGATCGAGCTGCTGGCGCTGGGCGCCTACCGCGACAAGTTCGTGCGCGAGCTCTCCACCGGCACCCGCCGGGTCGTCGACCTGGCCTGCGTGCTGGCCCAGGGCCCGTCGGTGCTGCTGCTCGACGAGCCCTCCAGCGGCATCGCCCAGCGCGAGGCCGAGGCGCTGGCGCCGATGCTGCGCCGGGTGCGCGACGAGCTGGGCGCCAGCCTGCTGGTGATCGAGCACGACCTGCCGCTGCTCGGATCGATCTCCGATCGCATGATCGCCCTCGACCTGGGGCGGATGGTGGCCGAGGGGCCGCCTGCCGCCGTCATCGAACATCCCGCAGTGGTGGCCTCGTACCTCGGGACCGACGAGGCCGCCATCACCCGATCAGGTGCCACGACAGCCCGCTGACCTCCGGGTCGCCGGTGCACGAAAGGAGTTGTCGAATGTCGACGACCGACGAGACCACGGAGACGAGTGGCGGCGGTAAACCGCCCGCCAAGAAGTCCGGCACGGGCCGGGCGCTCAAGCGCTACGGGCCGATCGTCCTGGTGGTCGTGCTGATCGCCGCGGCCGTCGCCATCTTCGGCGGCGGGGGCGACGACAACAAGGACAACGCGTCGAGCCAGACGGGCTCCTCCAGCGAGGAGGACCTGATCCGCTCCGGCCCCATGACGCCGGCCAAGGCCGACCTCGAAGGCAAGACCGACATCGACTGGGGCCCCAACTGCGACACCAAGACCGGGCGCATCAAGCTCAAGTCCGTGTATGCGCCGCCCTGCGTCGAGCCGTTCACCGGTGACAACGGCGGGGCCACTTCGCCGGGCGTCACCGCCGACTCCGTGAAGGTCGTCTTCTACCGGACCGACCCCAAGCTCGACCCGCTGACCGCGGCCACCGTGAAGGACGCGGGCGCCGACGTCAACCCGAAGTCGGCGGCCGACACGGTCCAGCAGTTCGCCACCCTCTACAACAAGCTGTTCGAGACCTACGGACGCAAGGTCGACGTCGAGGTCTACACGGGCAAGGGCGCCCCCGACGACGTCGAGAAGGCCAAGTCCGACGCCATCGCCATCGCCGCCAAGAAGCCGTTCGCGGTCATCGGCGGCCCGGCCCAGGCGAGCCAGGTGTTCTCCGCCGAGCTCGCCACCCGCGGCGTCATCTGCGGTCCGGTCTGCGCGCTCGCCCTGCCCAACGACTTCGTCGAGCAGTACAAGCCCTACCTGTGGCAGGCCGGGCCCACGCCCGACCAGGCCAACGACCTGGCGGCCGAGCTGATCGGCAACCTGGCGGGGCCGGGCAAGGCCGTGCTGGCCGGCGACCCCGCCACCAAGGCCAAGGACCGGGTCTACGCGGTGCTGCACTATGACAACTCCGCCGGCGACTACGCCAAGTCCTTCCAGTCGCTGAAGTCCTCGCTCGCCGACCACGACATCAACCTGAAGACCGACATCGAGTTCACGCTCGACCTGCAGCGGGCCCAGGAGAACGCCCGGACCTACATCAGCAAGCTGAAGCAGGACGGCGTCACCACCGTGATCTACACCGGTGACCCGCTGACCCCCGCCTCGCTCACCAAGGAGGCGACGTCGCAGAACTACCACCCCGAGTGGATCCTGGGGTCCAGCGTGCTGATGGACACGTCGATCTTCGCCCGCCAGACCGACACCAGCCAGTGGAAGAACGGCTTCGGGATCGCCCTCACCGGCGCCCGGGGCGAGCAGAAGACCAACGGCGCGTTCCAGATCTACGACTGGGCCTACGGCGGCCTGCCGCCGAACAACACGGCCAACGTGCTGGAGCCGCCGCTGCGCACCATCTTCAACGGCATCATGCTGGCCGGGCCCAAGCTGACGCCCGAGACCTTCCGCGACGGCATGTTCCGCTACCCGCCGTCGGGCGGCGGCCCCACCGAGCCGCAGGTGTCCCGCGGTGACAGCAAGAAGGTGTGGCCGGGCATGGACTGGGGCGGCAGCGACGACGCCGCCGTCATCTGGTTCGACCCGACCGCCAAGGGCGAGGACGAGGTCGGCAACGAGGGCACCGGCCTGTACCGCTACGCCAACCAGGGCCAGCGCTACACCCTGGGCCACTTCCCCACGACGGAGAAGGAGGCCGGCCTGTTCGACGACGCCAAGTCGGTGACCGTCTTCGAGCAGGTGCCGACGGCCGACCAGCCGCCGGACTATCCCCGCCCGCAGTAACGACAGCCGCGGGCCATGACCACCACCGGTGAGCACACCGGTGCCGGGGGATCGACCCCGACGCCCCGGCCGGGACCCCGTCCCGGCCGGGGCCGGGTCCTCCGCCGCTACCTGCCGATCGTCGTCGTCCTGGCGATCGGCGTGGCCGTCGCCGTCCGGCTGGGCGGCGGCGGAGGGGACGAGGGGGGCTCGGCCGGGTCCTCCGCCGGCGGCCGGTTCGGGGAGGCGCTGGTCCGCTCGGGCCCGATGACGCCCCAGAAGGCCGAGCTGGAGGGGAAGACGGACGTCGACTTCGGCCCCAACTGCGACACGACCACGGGCCGGATCAAGCTGCCGGTCATCGTGGCGCCGCCGTGCGTGGCGCCGTTCACCGGCGACAACGGGGGCGCCACGTCCCCCGGGGTGACCGCCGACGAGGTCCGCATCGTCTACTACCAGACCGACCCCAAGCGCGATCCGCTGGGCGCGGCCAGCCTGGGCCAGAACGGCGTGGACCTCGACGCCGGGGCGGCCAAGCGGGCGGTGGACGACTACGCCCGGCTCTACAACAAGGTCTTCGAGACCTACGGGCGCAAGGTCGTGGTCGAGACGTTCACCGGGTCGAGCTCGTCGTCCGACATCGAGGCGGCCCGGGCCGACGCCCTGGCCATCGCCGACAAGCACCCGTTCGCGGTGATCGGCGGGCCGGCCCAGGCGACCGAGGCGTTCGCCCCGGCCATCGCCTCCCGGGGCATCGTGTGCGGCCCGGGGTGCTCGGGCGCGCCGCCCGAGGACGAGATCGCCCGCTACGCCCCCTACCTCTGGGCGATCGGGCCGACGCCCGACCAGGGCTCGAAGCTGGCCGCCGAGATGGTGGCCAAGCTGGCCGGGCCGGGCCCGGCCGAGTTCGCGGGCGACGCCGCCACCCGGGCCAAGCCGCGGTCGTACGCGGTGGTCCACTACGACACCGACGAGGGCCAGCAGGCCAAGCCGTTCCAGGCGCTGAAGGCGGGGCTCGCCCGCCAGGGCATCACGCTGCGCACGGACGTCGAGTTCCACCTCGACCTGGCCCGCATGCAGGACAACGCCCGCACGATCATCGCCAAGCTGCGCGACGCAGGGGTGACCACGGTGATCTTCACCGGCGACCCGCTGACCCCGGCGGCGCTGACCAAGGAGGCGACGACCCAGAACTACCACCCCGAGTGGATCCTCGGGCCCAACGTGCTGGCCGACTCGACCGTGTTCGCCCGCAGCTTCGACCAGCAGCAGTGGTCGCACGGGTTCGGGATGGCGCTCCTGCCGGCGCGGGGTGACTTCTCCACCGACGACGCCGTGCGGGTCTACCGCTGGGCCTACGGCAAGGAGCCGCCGACCAGCAACGTGACCGTGCTCGAGCCGTTCGTGCGCCAGATGTTCGCCGGCATCCACATGGCCGGGCCCAGGTTGACGCCGGAGACGCTGCGGGACGCCTTCTTCCGCACCCCGGTGGCCGGCGGCACGCCGACGGTCCCCAAGATCTCGGCCGGCCGCCACGGCATCTGGCCGGGGGTCGACTGGGGCGGGTCCGACGACATGGCCCTGCTGTGGTGGGACCCGAACGCGACGGGCAAGGACGAGATCGGCCACGACGGCAAGGGCATGTACCGCTTCGCCCAGGGCGGCGAGCGCTACACGCTGGGCCACCTCCCGTCGTCCCTCGACGCCGCCGGCGTCTTCGACGATGCGTCGTCGGTCATGGTCTACAAGACCCTGCCCCCCGAGGACCGCCCGCCGGACTACCCGCCACCGAGCGGCTAGGGGCGCCTACAGCAGCTGGGAGACGGCGTGGATGAGGAGGCCGGCCAGGCCGCCCACGACCGTGCCGTTGATGCGGATGAACTGGAGGTCCGGGCCGAGCAGGAGCTCGAGGCGGCCCGACGTCTCGCGGGCGTCCCAGCGGGCCACCGTGCCGCTGACCATGGCGCCGATCTCGTCGCTGAACTGGTCGGCCACGTAGCGCACGCCGGTCTCGATGCCCTGCTCGACCCGGGCGGCCAGCGCCGGGTCGTCCCGCAGGCGGCGGCCCAGCGCCACCAGCGTCTCGGCCAGCCGGTGGCGCAGCTCCGAGTCGGGGTCGGCCGCCTGGGCCCGCAGGCCGGCCTTCACGTCGGTCCACACCCCGGCCACCCACCGGCGCAGCTCGGGCTGCGCCAGCAGCTCGTGCTTGAGCTCCTCGCCCCGGTCCCGCAGCGCCGGCGACGACTGGAGGTCGGCCACCAGCCGCCGCATCCGGGCGTCGAAGTCCCGCCGCAGCTCGTGGTCGGGGTCGCTGCCCACCTCCCGCAGCACGTTGCGGGCGCCGTCGAGCAGCCGCTCGAAGATCCGGTCCTCGGCCGCCTCGGGCAGCCACCACGGGGCCTCGTCGCCGAACCGGGCCCGGAGGCTGGCCCGGTTCTCGTCCAGGAACCGCTCGATGGCCCGCAGCATGACGTCGAGCAGGTCGTGGTGGCGCCCGTCGCTGGTCATCGCCTCCAGGGCCCGCCCGGCCAGCGGGGCGAGCGGCGTGGTCTCGATGCGGCGGCGGGCCACCTCCTCCAGCGCCCGGTGGACCTCGTCGTCCCGCACCAGGTCGGCGGTGGTGACCGCGGCGTCGGCCAGGTGACGGGCCAGGCGGGCGGCGTTGTCCGGCTCGGCCAGCCAGCCGGACAGCCGGGGCACGACCCGGGCGGTGCGCACCCGCTCGGCGATGATGTCCGGGGTCAGGAAGCTGGTCTGCACGAAGTCGCCCAGCGTCTCGCCGAACTGGTCCTTGCGCTCGGGGATCACCGCCGTGTGGGGGATGGGCACGCCGAGGGGGTGGCGGAACAGGGCGGTGACGGCGAACCAGTCGGCCAGGCCGCCGACCATGGAGGCCTCGACCGCGGCGATGGCGTAGCCGCCCAGCGCACCCTCGGCCCCGGAGGCGTGGAGGGCGACGAAGGCGGCGGTGACCACCACCAGCAGCCCGGTGGCCCGCCGGCGCATGCGCACCAGGGCGGCCCGGCGGCCGGCGGGGTCGGCGGGCTCGGCGGAGGCGGGGACGGGCCGGGCGACGTCCGGCGGCGCGGTGGACATGGCGCTGGTGTACCCCACCGGTGGGGGCGGCGACCCCGCCCGGGGTGATGCAAGGCTGGGACCGTGCCCCGAACGCAGACGGCCGCGCCGGCCCCGGTCACCGTGGTGGGGGCGGGGGTGTCCGGGCTGACCAGCGCCCTGCGCCTGGCCGAGGCCGGCCACCCCGTCACCGTGGTGGCCCGCGACCGGCCGGACGACACGACCTCGGCGGTGGCCGCCGCCGTGTGGTTCCCCTACCGGGCGCTGCCCTACGACCGGGTCCTGGCCTGGGCGCAGACCACCTACGGCGTGCTGGCCGGCCTGGCCGCCGAGCGGCCCGAGGCCGGGGTGCGGCTCCGGGTCGGGACGGAGATGGTGCCCGAGCCTCCGTCGGCCCCGCCCTGGTGGGCGCCGGCGGTGCCCGACCTGGCGGTGACGGGCGATGTCCCCGGCGGGTTCGGCGCCGGCTGGCGGTTCACCGCCCCGGTGGCCGACATGGGCCGCTACCTCCCGTGGCTGGCCGCCGAGGCAACGGCGGCGGGGGCGACCCTGGCCGGCGAGCGCGTCACGCTGGCCGACCTGGGCGAGCTGGGCCCGCTGGTCGTCGACTGCGCCGGCCTGGGCGCCCGCGAGCTGGTGCCCGACCCCAGCCTGACGCCGGTCCGGGGCCAGGTGGTGCTGGTCGACGGCGTCGTGATCGAGGAGTGGACGTCGGCGACCGCCGCCGACGACACGCTCACCTACGTCGTGCCCCGCCTCGACACGGTGGTGGTCGGGGGCACGGCCGAGGAGGGCGCCGAGGACCCCGAGCCCGACCCGGCGACCGCCGAGGCCATCCTGGCCCGGGCCACCGCCCTGGTCCCGGCGCTGGCGGGCGCCCGTGTCCGCGGCCACCGCGTCGGCCTGCGCCCGACCCGCCCCGCGGTCCGCCTCGAGGCCGAGCGCCGCGGCACCCAGCGGGTGATCCACAACTACGGCCACGGCGGCGCCGGGGTCACCCTCTCCTGGGGCTGCGCCGCCGAGGTCGCCGCCCTGGCGGCGGGGGCCTAGTCGCCCCGGGTCCGGGCCCACTCGGCGTTGGCCCGGTCCAGGATCGCCTGGTACTCCTCGTACAGCCGCCCGACCCGCTCGTCGGCGAGCCCGCCTGTCTCGCCGGCTCGCCGCTCGAAGCTGATCCGGCTCCGCAGGGCGTACAACTCGTTGAGGGTCCCCTGGTAGCTCACCCACAGCTGGCGGAAGGAGTACCAGCCGCCCCAGGCGGTCGCCACGGTCGTGGCGCCGGCCGCCGCCAGCGCAGCTGCCGCCAGCGCGGAGCGGTGGTAGATCTCGTTGAGCCCGATGAGCAGGGTCGTCAGGGCGGCCAGCAGGGCGTTCACCCGGGTGAGCCACAGCGAGCCCCGGCGGTAGAACGACCGGGAGCCCCGGAACTCCCCGATCCGCTCGGCGATCTCGGCCTCCAGGAACTCGAGCTGCGCCTCGCTCATATGGTCGACTCCGGTCGGAGACCGTCCACCGCCTGGAACAACAGCTCAGGCGACGGGACCAGCGTCTCCCAGCCCGTGGAGCCGGCGGCGGCGAGCACCTGGCGCCGGGACGGGACGGCCTCCTCGTCGAAGCCCTCGACGGCCGGCGGGAGCGACCCGGCGGCCGCGGCGAACCCCATGATCGACAGCTGGCGGTTCAGCGGGCCCCGCAGCAGCAGGACCCGCAGCCAGTCCCATGCGGCCTCGTAGCCGGCCAGGCTGCCCAGGAAGGCGGCGAGCATCAGGCGGTAGCCGGCCAGCTCGACCTCGGGGGCGACCGCCTCGACCGCGTCGGCGCCGAACGAGGCGGCCAGCGCCGGGCCGGCGAACGCGCCGGGAGCAAGGCGGGGACGGGCCCAGGTCAGGTAGATGGCGGCGCAGCCCTCGAGCGACAGTCGGGCGTCCAGGGCCAGCGGGCCCAGCAGATCGTCGGGGCGGGCGGCGACGTCGGGGACCGTGGCGTACGAGGGCAGGAACCAGGGCCTGCTCAGCGTCACCGGGGCCAGCCGCTCGCCGAGACTGTGGATCAGCAGGTCGGGGTCGATGCCTGGGGCGGTCACGAGCCCGGCCACGGGCTCCACGTCCCGGGACGAGAGCGACCAGCGGAGGAAGTCGTCCGGGCTAGCCACCGGGGTACACCTCGATGTCCGCCACGCCGGGCGTGGGATCGACGAGCCAGACTGCGACGACGGTGAACGGCGCCGCCACCTTCCGGGGGATGCCGACCTCGTCCAGGTACTTCACGCTGTCGCGGGTCAGCCCGTGGCGTGTGCGGACCGCTTCGTAGTCGAGCCCTGCCTGGTCGTCGCCCGTGATCTGCAACAGGTAGCCGGGCGTGTCGCCGCCCGTGGCGAACGAGCGGGCGGTCGACGTGCTGCGGCTGCACGAGACGTAGGGGTTCTCGTACGACAGCTGCTGCATGCCGAGGAGCTTGTTCTCCAGGTCACGCCGGGCCGCGGCGTCGCCGCCATCGGCGCGGGCCATCAGCCCGTCGACCAGCAGCAGCAACGTGTCGGTGTAGGCGACCACGTCGGGCATGTAGGCACTGCGCAGCGTGGGCGCGGAGATGTCCATCGCCTCGTCCCACACCTTCTGCCCGCGGTAGAGCGTGACGCCCGCCACCGGAGGCGAGCGTACTGCTAGAACCGCAGGTGGGCCCGCACCGGGCGGTGGTCGGAGCGGACCTGGGGGACCACCTCCGCCGACACCACCGTGACCGGGGCGTTGACCAGGATGTGGTCGGTCTGGCTGTGGGGCCGGTGGGCCGGGTAGGTGCGGCCCCGCACGGCCCGGCGCCAGCCGGGGCCGGCCAGGCGGTCGGCGCACCACCCCCACATGTTCATGTCGCCGGCGAACGCCCCCGGCTCGTCGGGCCCGGGCAGCGCCGACCGCACGGCCGGGGCCAGGCGCCAGACCGGGTCCTTCAGCAGCGGCATGTGCGTCCCCACCACGGTGAACGGCGTCCCGCCGGCCTCGACGACCGCCCGCACCACCGCGCGCCGTCCCGGGTCGCGGGGCAGCTGGGGGCCGACCGGCACCACCTCGGACGACCGGACCGGCAGGCGCGACAGGACCGCCACCACCCAGTCGCCGTCGCCGGCCGGGCCGTCCCGGGCCACCAGCCGCACCTGGTCGTGGCACGACGCCCGGGCCACGGCGAACGTGCCCGCCACCGCGTAGCCGAGCGCCCCGGCCACGGCCAGCACGTCGCCCTCGTCGTCGTCGGGCACCCAGGCCTCCTGCACGACGAGCACGTCGGTGTCGACCTCCTTGCAGGCGGTGACCACGTCGTAGAAGGGCGCGTCGTGGCCGCCGGTGCCCCGGCCCATGTGCAGGTTCAGGCTGCCCAGCGAGAGGTCCGCCACGGCGGCCAGTCTGGCAGGGGCCCGGGCGTTACCGCAGGTCGGTGGGGAGGCGGTCGGCCCCCGTGGGAGGGCCGTCGGGGAAGACCAGGAACATCACCTGGGACGCGTGGGCCACCAGCCGTCCGCCCCGGTCCCACAGCGCGCACTCGACCGAGGCGTAGCCCTCGCCGGCCCACCGGGCCTTCATGTGGCTGAGCACCCACTCGGACCGGGCCTCGCCCAGCAGGTGCACGGTCAGGTCGGCGCTGGGCGGCAGCCAGTCGGGCAGGTCCATCCGCGGGCCCATGCGCTCGCCCACCGACGACGGCATGAGGTCGCACAGCGCCACCACCGCCAGCGGGTCGAGCGTGCCGTCGGGTCGCATCGGCGGCTCGTCGAAGCGGTACCAGGAGGCGCACTCGGACGTGGCGGGCACGTACCGCTCCCACGGGGCGTGCCCGATGGCGGCGCGGCCCTCGGTGTTCTCCCAGAAGGCGAACGGCACGAACGGCTCGTCCACGTCGGCCTCGGGCGGGGGCTCGTCGCGGAACGACGGGCAGTCCTCTGGCGGCGGCACCGCCGGCATGGCCAGGTCGGTGAACTCGAACCCGCCCCGGTCAACGCCGAACACCGCCACCGACGTGTGGCCGGCGTCGGTCCCCGGGGCGTGGGCCGTGACCGTGGCCTGGGTCATCGACCGGCCCCGGCGCAGCACCCGGGCGTCGAGCTCGACCGGACCGGCCGGCACCTGGGCGGCGAACACCGTGGTCAGCGTGCGCAGCCGCTGGTCGGGATCGGCCACCTCGGCCGTCATCGCCGCCGCGGCCAGCGCCGCCATCGTGCCGCCCTGGGGGACGACCGGGCAGTTCCAGCGGGCGTCGACGTCGACGTGGTGGCGGCCGGCCACCACCGGGTCGGCCCGCAGCACCATCTGGCGGGCGAACGCCGCCGCGGCCCCTCGCGCCGGCGCGCCGGCGGTGCCGGATCCGGCCTGCTCGTCCTGTGCCTCCGCCGTGCTCACGCCCGTGTTGTACCGCCCCGCCGTTACCGGGGGCGAAGCGGTTTCGCCACGGGTTACCCTGGGCAGCCACAACCGACATACGCGGGAGCTCGGGCGACCGGGCTGAGAGGGCGCACGAGGCGCCGACCGCCGAACCTGATCCGGGTAATGCCGGCGAAGGGAGTGATGCAGCCATGGGCAGCCGCCGTAAGGCCTATGTGGCGGGCACCCGCCCCGACATGCGCGTGCCGTTCACCGAGGTCGTCCTCGACCCGCCGAACGACCCCGTCCGCCTCTACGACACCAGCGGCCCCGGGAGCGACCCCCGGGCGGGCCTCGACCCCCTGCGGGGGCCGTGGATCCACGAGCGGGCCGACGTCGAGCACTACACGGGCCGGGTCGCCACCCTGCGCGACGACGGCCGGGCCTCGTTCCGGGCCGGGCGCAGCGCCGCCGAGCCGTTCCCCGGCCCCGGCGGCGACCGCCCGCGCCTGCGGGCGAGCACCGGCCGCACGGTCACCCAGCTCCACTACGCGCGGCGGGGCGAGGTCACGCCCGAGATGGAGTTCGTCGCGGTGCGGGAGGGCGTCGCCCCCGAGCTGGTGCGGGACGAGATCGCCCGGGGCCGGGCCATCCTGCCGGCCAACGTCAACCACCCCGAGACCGAGCCGATGGTGATCGGCACCCGGTTCCTCACCAAGATCAACGCCAACATCGGCACCTCGGCGGTGACGTCGTCGGCCGCCGACGAGGTCGACAAGCTGACCTGGGCCACGCAGTGGGGGGCCGACACGGTCATGGACCTGTCGACCGGGCGGGACATCCACACCACCCGGGAGTGGATCATCCGCAACAGCGCCGTCCCCATCGGCACCGTGCCCATCTACCAGGCGCTGGAGAAGGTCGACGGCTCGCCCGAGGAGCTGACCTGGGAGATGTTCCGCGACACGATCGTCGAGCAGGCGGAGCAGGGCGTCGACTACATGACGATCCACGCCGGCGTGCTGCTGCGCTACGTGCCGCTGACCGCCGAGCGCACCACCGGCAACGTCAGCCGGGGCGGTTCGATCCTGGCCGCCTGGTGCCTGGCCCACCACCAGGAGAACTTCCTCTACACCCACTTCGCCGAGCTGTGCGAGATCTTCGCCGCCTACGACGTGGCCTTCAGCCTGGGCGACGGCCTGCGCCCGGGCTCGATCGCCGACGCCAACGACCGCGCCCAGCTGGCCGAGCTGGCCACGCTGGGCGAGCTGACCCGGGTGGCGTGGGACCACGACGTCCAGGTGATGATCGAGGGCCCGGGCCACGTGCCCATGCACAAGATCAAGGAGAACGTCGACCTGCAGATGGAGCTGTGCGGCGAGGCGCCCTTCTACACGCTGGGCCCGCTGGCCACCGACATCGCCCCCGGCTACGACCACATCACCTCGGCCATCGGCGCCGCCATGATCGGGTGGTTCGGCACGGCCATGCTCTGCTACGTGACGCCCAAGGAGCACCTGGGGCTGCCCGACCGCGACGACGTCAAGGCGGGGGTGATCGCCTACAAGATCGCCGCCCACGCCGCGGACGTGGCCAAGGGCCACGAGGGGGCCCAGGCCTGGGACGACGCGCTGTCCAAGGCGCGCTTCGAGTTCCGCTGGCAGGACCAGTTCGACCTGGCGCTCGACCCCGACACCGCCCGCGCCTACCACGACGAGACCCTGCCGGCCGAGCCGGCCAAGACGGCCCACTTCTGCTCGATGTGCGGGCCCAAGTTCTGCTCGATGGCCATCACCGAGCAGGTCCGGGCCTACGCGGCCGAGCACGGCGTCGACGACGCCGACGCGGTCGAGATGGGCATGGCCGAGAAGGCGGCCGAGTTCGCGGCCCGGGGCGGCGAGGTCTACCTCGAGGACCCGGCGCTGCGGGCCGGGACGTCGTGACCGGTGCGGCCGCCACCGATCCCCGGCTGGGACGGCTCCACGTCCTGGTCGACTCGCTGATCGTGGCCGAGGCCGCCCTCGAGGCCGGTGCGCCAGCCCTCCAGGTCCGGCTCAAGACCGGCAGCGACGGCGACCGCTACCGGCTGGCCCGGGCCATCGCCGAGCGGTGCCGGGCGGCCGGCGCCACCTGCCTGGTCAACGACCGCGCCGACCTGGCGGTCGCCATCGACGCCGACGGCGTGCACGTGGGGGCCGACGACCTGCCGGTGCGGGTGGTCCGGCGCATCGTGGGTCCCGGCGCCCTGGTGGGCGGCACGGCCCGGGAGCCGGCGGCGGGCGAGCGGCTGGCCGCCGAGGGCGCCGACTACCTGGGCGTGGGGCCGACGTTCGCCACCGTCTCCAAGTCCGGCCTGCCCGACCCCATCGGCGTGGCCGGGGTGGCGGCGGTGGTGGCGGCGGTGGACGTGCCGGTCATCGCCATCGCCGGGATCACCGCGGAGCGGGTCGAGGAGGTGCTGGCCACCGGGGCCTGGGGGGTCGCCGTCATCGGGGCGGTGGCCGACTCGCCCGACCCCCACACCGCCACCCACGACCTGATGCTGGCGGTGACCAAGGCGGTCGACTCGCTGGGCGGCGACCTCGGCGGGCCGCCGTCGTGACGCCCCCGGCCGTGGACGTGGCGGTCGTGGGCGGCGGGGTGATCGGCCTGTCCTCGGCCTGGCGGCTGGCCCAGCGGGGCGCGTCCGTCGCCGTGGTCGACCCCGACCCGGGGGGCGGAGCGTCCGGCGTGGCGGCCGGGATGCTGGCACCGGTGACCGAGGCCCGGCTGGGGGAGGAGGACCAGCTACGGCTCAACCAGGCGTCGTGGGCCCGGTGGCCCGACTTCGCCGCCGAGGTGGTGGCCGCGGCCGGACGGCCGGTCGGCTACCGGGAGGACGGCACGCTGGTGGTGGCGCTGGACGCCGACGACCGGGCCGCCCTCGACGAGATCGCGGCCCGCCACCGGGCCATGGGCCTGGCGGTCGAGGTGCTGCGGGGCCGGGAGGCCCGGGCCCAGGAGCCCGGCCTGGCCCCCGGGGTGCGGGGCGGGCTGCTGGCCGCCGGCGAGCGGTCGGTCGACCCCGCCGCGCTGGTGGCCGCCCTGCGGCTGGCGGCCGAGGCCGCCGGGGTGGCCGTCGTCGAGGCCGCGGCCGAGCGCATCGCCGTGGGCGACGGCGGCGCCCGGGTCACCGGGGTCGACCTTGCCGGCGGCGCCGGGACGATCGCGGCCGGCACCGTGGTCCTGGCCGCCGGGTGCGCCAGCGCCGCGCTGCCGGGCCTGCCCGAGGCCGTGCGGCCCCCGGTACGGCCCGTGAAGGGCCAGATCCTCACGCTGCGGCCGCCGCCCGGCGACGTGCCGGTCACCCGGACGATCCGGGGGCTGGTGCGGGGGTCGACGATCTACCTGGTGCCGCGGGACGACGGCCGGGTCGTCGCCGGGGCCACGGTGGAGGAGCGGGGCTGGGACCGCCGCCCCACCGCCGGTGGCGCCTACGAGCTGCTGCGGGACGCCCTGGCCCTGGTGCCGGGCCTCGACGACGCCGAGCTGGCGGCCGTCCGCACCGGCCTGCGCCCGGGGTCGCCCGACGACCTCCCGCTGGTCGGGCCGGGCGGGATCGACGGCCTGGTGGTGGCCACCGGGCACTTCCGCAACGGCGTCCTGCTGGCCCCGGTGACCGCCGAGGCGGTGGCGGCGACGCTGGCCGGCGAGCCGGTGCCGCCCGAGGTGGTGCCGTGCGACCCCCGGCGGTTCGCGGGGGTGCCGGCATGACGGTGACCGTGCGGGTCAACGGGGAGGAGACCCCGCTGGACGACGGAGCCACTGTGGCCGACCTGGTGGCGGCGCTGGGCCTGGAGCCCCGCGGCATCGCGGTGGCGGTGGCCGGCGAGGTCGTCACCCGGCGGACCTGGGGCGAGCGGGGGCTGGTCGCCGGCGAGGTGGTCGAGGTGCTCCAGGTGGCGCAGGGAGGCTGAGCGTGGACGATCCCCTGGTCATCGCGGGCGAGGAGTTCGGCTCCCGGCTCATCCTCGGCACCGGCGGCGCCCCCCACCTCGACGAGCTGGAGCGGGCGCTGGTCGCCTCCGGCACCGAGCTGACCACGGTGGCGCTGCGCCGGGTCGACCCCCGGGCGCCGGGGTCGCTGTTCGACCTGCTGGCCCGCACCGGCATCCGCCCGCTGCCCAACACCGCCGGTTGCTACACGGCCCGCGACGCGGTGCGCACCGCCCAGCTGGGGCGGGAGGCGCTGGAGACCCACTGGGTCAAGCTCGAGGTGGTGGCCGACGAGCGCACGCTGCTGCCCGACCCGGTCGAGCTGCTGGACGCGGCCGAGCAGCTGGTCGACGACGGCTTCGTCGTGCTCGCCTACACCAACGACGATCCCGTCCTGGCCCGGCGGCTGGAGGACGCCGGCGTGGCCGCAGTCATGCCGCTCGGCGCCCCCATCGGCAGCGGCATGGGCATCCGCAACCCCTACAACCTGGCCATCATCCGGGAGGCGGCGGGGGTGCCGGTCGTCCTCGACGCCGGCATCGGGACCGCCTCGGACGCGGCGCTGGCCATGGAGCTGGGCTGCGACGCGGTGCTGCTGGCCACCGCGGTGACCCGGGCCCGCAACCCGGTGCAGATGGCGACGGCCATGCGCCACGCGGTCGAGGCCGGCCGCCTGGCCCGGCTGGCCGGGCGCATCCCGCGGCGGCTGTACGCCGAGGCGTCGACCAGCAACGAGGGCCTGGCCGAGCTGTGACCTCCCCGCTGGTGACGGTCCTCACCGACCGGGCCCGGGCGGCGGCCGCGGGGCGGTCGCTGGCCGAGGTGGTGGCGGCCGCGCTGGCCGGCGGGGCCGGGCGGATCGTGCTGCGGGAGCGGGACCTGGCGCCCGACGACCGCCGGGCCCTGGCCGGCGACCTGCGGGCGCTGACCGCGGCGGCGGGCGCGGTCATGGTGGTGGCAGGCGACGTGGCGCTGGCCCGCGACGTGGGCGCCGACGGCGTCCACCTGGCGGCGGCCGACCCGTGGCCCGGGCCGGCCGCCCAGGGCGGGCTGGTGGTCGGCCGGTCGTGCCACGCCCTCGCCGACCTGAAGGGCGCCGAGGCCGCCGGCGCGGCCTGGGCCACGTACTCGCCCGTCTACACCACCGCCTCCAAGCCCGGCTACGGCCCCGCCCTGGGCCCGGCCGGCCTGGCCGCCGGGTGCCGGGCGGTGCCGGGGCTGGCGGTGCTGGCCCTCGGCGGCGTCGCGCCCGGCCGGGCCGCCGCCTGCCGGGCGGCGGGCGCCGCCGGTGTGGCGGTCATGGGCGCGGTCATGGGCGCCCCCGACCCCGACGTCCTGGTGGCCACCCTGGTGGCCGAGCTCCGGGAGGCCGCGGCATGACCGGCGGCACCACGCCGCCGGTGGCGCTGACCATCGCCGGGTCCGACTCCGGCGGCGGGGCCGGGATCCAGA
>DATFRN010000159.1:0-4807 GCA_035263165.1 Acidimicrobiales bacterium
CGACCTGCTCGACACCACGCCCCGCCAGGCGTGGCTGGCCCGCCGGCTGGGGCTGGCCGTGCCGGCCTACGCCCACGTCCCGCTGGTGCTGGGACCCGACGGCGAGCGGCTGGCCAAGCGGCACGGCGCGGTGACGCTGGCCGACCTGGCGGCCCGGGGGATCGGGCCGCCGGCGGTCCTGGGGGCGATGGCGTCCTCGCTGGGGCTGGCACGGCCGGGATCGCCGGTGGGGTCCGTCGCCGCGCTGGCGACGACCTTCGACCCCGACCGCTTGCCCGTCGAACCCTGGCGGTTCGACCCGGACACTCTTGCCGTGAACACATGACGGGATGTTTGTGAACAACGCGCGAAACGGTTCCGGTCTGGCGGAAACTCGCTTCTGATCGCGCCGGAAACCCGAGATGCTGGTGCACATGGACCAGGACCTCTTGGATCTGGCCATCCGAGCCCGTGGCGGTGAGCTCGAGCTTGCGGCGGCCCTGCATCACGACGTGCCCGCCATCGACTGGTGGCGGCGGACCGGCGTGCCCGACGAGATGCGCACCCTGGTGGGCGCGCTGGCCGGGGTCGGTGCCGACACCGACTGACCCCGGCCATGTCGCCGAGAACCGGCGGCAGTGGGACGCGGATGCGCCGAACTGGGTGGCCCGGGGCGAGCGCAACTGGGCGCAGGACGAGCCCGCCTGGGGCCAGTGGGACGTCCCTGAGTCGGTGCTCGGTATGTTCCCGGCCGACCTGGCGGGCCTCGACGCCATCGAGCTGGGCTGCGGCACCGGCTACGTCGGCGGCTGGATGGCCCGGCGGGGCGCCCGGGTCGTGGGCATCGACAACTCGGCGGCCCAACTGGCCACCGCCCGCCGGCTGGCGGCCTCGCACGGGGTCACGCTGGCGCTGGTCCACGGCGACGCCGAGGCGGTGCCGGCCCCCGATGCCTGTTTCGACTTCGCCGTGTCCGAGTACGGCGCGGCCATCTGGTGCGACCCCGAGGTGTGGATCCCGGAGGCCCACCGCCTCCTGCGCCCGGGCGGCCGGCTGCGGTTCCTCGGCACCTCGCCGCTGTCGATGTTGTGCGCGCCGCTCGACGGCTCGCTGCCGGTCGGCGACCGGCTGGTACGCCCCTATTTCGGCATGCACCGTTTCGACTGGCGCGAGGTCGAGGTCGATCCCGGCGGCGTCGAGTTCAACCTGACGATCTCCGCCTGGCTGGCGCTGTTCCGCTCGGTCGGCTTCCAGGTCGAGGACTACGTCGAGCTGGGGGCGCCCGGGCCTGGGTCGCAGGTGTCGGGCACCACGACCGCCGACTGGGCCCACCGGTGGCCCAGCGAGCAGGTGTGGAAGCTGCGCAAGCTCAGCCCGTGAGCTGGCGGGCCAGGAACCACAGGGCGAACGTCACCAGGAACACGCCGAACGCCAGCCGCAGGCGGGCGGTCGGCAGGCGCTGGGCCAGCCGGCTGCCGACCACGACGCCCGGCACCAGGCCGAGGCCGAACACGGCGGCCAGGCCGAGGTCGAGGTCGCCGAGCAGCAGGACGTGGGTGAGCACAGTGGGGGCGCTGACGGCCACGGCCACCACCAGCGAGGTGCCGGCCGCCTCGTTGAGGTCGAGGCCGAGGACCAGCAGGAACAGCGGCACCAGCAGGAACCCGCCGCCGTTGGCCAGTAGGCCGGCGGCGAACCCGACGGCCACCGCGGCCGAGACGACGAACGGCGTGCTGGCCCGGAGCCCGGCGGCCCAGGGGGCGGCCACGGCGCCGGGGCGCAGGACCCGCAGGCCGGTGGCCAGCAGCACGAACCCGGACAGGACCAGCAGGGCGGGGGCGCCGACCACCCGGCTGGCCAGCGCGCCGGCCACGGCCGCCGGCACGGCGCCGGCCAGGGTGAGGCGGGCGATGCGCCAGTCGACCTTGCCGCCCCGGGCGTAGGTCCACGCGCCGGCGGCCGAGCCGGGGAGCAGGGCGGGGAGGGGACCGACGACGGCGGCCATGCCCGGCACGCCCAGCAGGGCGAGCACGGGAGTCGCCACCGCGGAGCCGACGCCGAACAGCCCGTACAGGCTGCCCACGGCCAGCCCGGCGACGACGATCAGCAGCGGTACCCCTGTCACCGGCCCATTCAGCCCGGTGGGCTGACATAGGACAACCCACCGATGTCAATGGTCACGATAGGTTGTCCCTATGCAGCTGCAGCAGCTCGACTACGTGCTGGCGGTGGTCGACCACGGGTCGTTCACGGCCGCCGCCCGGGCGATCGGGGTGGCCCAGCCGTCGTTGTCGCAGGGGGTGCGGGCGCTCGAGGGCGAGCTGGGGGCCGAGCTGTTCGTGCGGGCGGGGCGGGCGGTGCGGCTGACGGCGGCGGGCGAGGCGTTCGTCGAGCCGGCCCGGCGGGCGCTGCGCGACGCGGCCACGGCCCGGGCGGCGGTGGCCGAGGTGGCGGGGCTGGCGGCGGGGCGGCTCGACCTGGTGTGCCTGCCGTCGTTCGCCGCCGACCCGGTGGCGGTGCTGGTCGGGCGGTTCCGGCGGGAGCATCCGGGCGTGCGGGTCCGCATCGCCGAGCCCGAGGACCCGGCGGCCCTGGTCGAGGAGGTGCGCAGCGGGGCCAGCGAGCTGGGGTTCGCCGAGATCCCGCTGGGCGACGACCTGGTCACGGTCCCGCTGGCGGCCAACGACTACGTGGCGATCGTCCCCCCGGGCCGCGGCGGGGACGACGGGCCGCTGGCGCTGCGGTCCCTGGCCGACGCCGCGCTCATCACCACCCCGCCGGGCACGTCCACCCGCCGGCTGGTCGACGAGGCGCTGGCGGCGGCCGGGGTCACGCCGGCGATCGCGGTCGAGACCGACCACCGCGAGGCGATGGCGCCCCTGGTGGTGGCCGGTGCCGGGGTTGCGCTGACGCCCCGCCGGCTGGCCGAGTCGGCCCGGGCGCTGGGGGCGGTGGTGCGGGAGATCACGCCGGCGATCGTGCGCGAGGTGGGGATCGTCCACCGGCCCGGTCCGCTGTCGCCGGCGGCGCGGGCGTTCCTGGCCCTGGCGGCGCCGGACGCACCCCGGCCGGGCGGGCGGCCCCCGCTCAGGCGGCGACGGCGCCGAGCCCGGCACCCATGAGGTCGACGAAGTTGTCGCTGTAGAAGCGGCGGCGGGCGTGGGGGTCGATGTTGCCGGCCTCGAGCGACGCCTCGAACCGCTCGATCGGCCGCCGGCCGCCCTCGACGTGGGGGTAGTCGGACGAGAACAGGCAGACCTCGGGGCCCGACTGCTGGATGATCCAGCCGACGTCCTCGGTGGGGTAGGGCGTGAAGCGGATCTGGCGGCGCACGTACTCGGACGGCCGCAGGCTGAGGGCCTGGAGCCGCTCCTCGTGGCGGGCGAAGGCGTCGAACGCCGACTCCATCTGCCGGGTCCACGACGGGACCCAGACGGCGCCCTGCTCGATGACGCCGACGCGCAGCTCGGGGAACCGCTCGAGCACGCCGTCGAAGATCATCGTGGCCAGGGTCTGGGCGGGCGGCCCCGGGATGCCCATGTAGTCGACGGAGCGGAAGTTCTCCTCGCCGCCGTGGAAGTCGGGCGGGATGGGCAGCCCGTTGTCGAAGTAGTGGTGGTCGATGAGGTCGCCTGTGCCGCCGACGTGGAAGACGACGGGGATGCGGGCCTCCTCGGCCCGGGCCCACACGGCGTCGAGGCCGACGTGGCTGGGCGAGTGGCCCGGTGGGCAGCCGGAGGCGACGAGCAGCGCGGCGGCGCCGGCGGCGAGGGCCTCGTCGACGAGCTCGGGGGCCCGGTCGATGTCGGCCAGCGGGATGTAGCAGGTGGGCAGCAGCCGCTCGTCGACGGAGCAGAACTCGAGCATGCCCCGGTTGTGGGCCCGGGCGACCCCGACGGCGAGGTCGAGGTCGCCGCCGTGCTCCCAGTCGTGGAGGCGGCGGTTGTGGAAGGTGTTGAAGACGAGCTGGCTGGCGAAGCCGAGCAGGTCGAGGGCCCGGGGCCGGTCGTCGGCGACGAAGCTGCCGGTGGCGGCGAAGTTCTTGCGGGCCATGATCTCGGCGGCCTCGACGGCCCGGTAGTCGTCGGAGCCATGCTTGGCGGCGAGGCGGTCGAAGGCGGCGTCGAGGTCCCGCAGCTGCTCAGTCGGGTCGCCGGTCTGCCGCAGCTCGTTCCCGGACGTGTACCGCAGCGGCTCGATCCGGTCCCGGATCCCGGGGTCGGCATGGTCCCGCAGCCAGGACGGGGTCTCCATGATGTGCGCGTCGGCATCGTGCACGACGAGCCCGGTCTGGTTGTACGCCACGGCGAAAGGCTAGCCGGGACGGTTGGGGCCGACCCCGGGCAGGAGGTAGTGTTGCGTCTCCACAACCAGCGCTCGTAGCTCAATTGGAGAGAGCATCTGACTACGGATCAGAAGGTTGGGGGTTCGAGTCCCTCCGAGCGCGCAAACCGCTGACGACCAGGCCACAGGCCCCGCCCCGGCCAGGAGCGGGGCCTCGTTCGTTCCCCCCGACGAGCGGTCTGTACCCGAAGATGTACCCCAAGCCCGCTCAGCGGCCATCGTCCTCGTCCGCCTGGTCGTCGCCGCCGAGCCACTCATCGAGGACGTCGGCCGGCTCCCGGTACTGCGCCACTCCCGGAATTGGCTATTGGGGATCAAGCAGGCGCCGGCAGAGCCGGCCAGGCAGCAGTTGCTGACTCTCGCGTGCTTGGCTTCAGGTCAGCGGTTCAGCACCTCGCGCCACTCCTGCGCTTCTGCGTCGTCCATCTCGGACCCGACGATGAACCAGGGCACGGCGCAGTCGTGGTCGGCCTCGCCGTAGCCA
>DATFRN010000160.1:0-17738 GCA_035263165.1 Acidimicrobiales bacterium
GAGCCCGAGCCGGCGCCCGAGGCCGCCAGCGAACCCACCCCCGAACCCGAGCCGGAGCCGGCGCCCGAGGCCGCCAGCGAACCCACCCCCGAACCCGACGCCGAGCCGGCACCCGAGGCCGCTGGCAGCGAACCCGAGCCGGCACCCGAGGCCGCCGGCGGCGAGCCCGAGGTGGCCGCCGGGAGCGAGCCGGAGGCGCCCGTGGGTGAGAACGGGGCCGGGGCCAACGGGGTGGCGGAGGCCGAGCGTACGACGCCCGGGTGATGCCTGGCGCCGGGCCGGCCGGCGTCAGCGTTCGCGGGGGGCCATGACCGATTCGACGGCGCTGCGGCCGCGGTAGCGGCCCGTGTCGGCGTCTTCGTCCCAGCGGGCGCCGCAGCCCTGGCACGTGCAGGAGTCGAGGTGCACGGTGCCGATGAACAGGCGATCGACCTCGTAGGCCCCACAGAAGGGGCACTGCATGTGCCCAGTCGCGTCGTCCATCAGTGGTCTCGACATCCCCCCGCCGGTCCTGGGGCGCTGCCCCACGCTCAACCTGTGCACACCAGGTTCGACCGCGTCACCATACCGAAGGTTTCGTCCCAGCCCGGGTTCTTGCACGGAAAGTGCGCGTGACTAGGGTGACCGCATGTCCGTCGACTACGAGCAGCGGGGACCGTTCGCGGTCGTCAAGATCAACCGGCCCGAGGCGCGCAACGCCGTCAACGGCGCCGTCGCCCAGGGCATCGAGGACGCCATCGACAAGATCGAGGCCGACGACTCGGTGTGGGTCGGCATCCTGACGGGCGAGCCCCCGGTGTTCTGCGCCGGCGCCGACCTCAAGGAGATCAACTCGGGCAACGCCGCCGCCCTGACGACCGCCCGCGGCGGCTTCGGCGGCATCGTCACCCGCGAGCGCACCAAGCCGATCATCGCCGCCGTCGACGGCCCCGCCCTGGCCGGCGGCACCGAGATCGTGCTGTCCTGCGACCTCGTCGTCGCCTCCACCACCGCCACCTTCGGCATCCCCGAGGTGAAGCGGTCGCTGGTCGCCGGCGCCGGCGGGCTGTTCCGCCTCGGCCGCAAGATCCCGTTCAACCTGGCCATGGAGCTGGCGCTCACCGGCGACCCCATCGCCGCCGACGTCGCCCACCACCATGGCCTCGTCAACCGCCTGTGCGAGCCGGGCGAGGCCCTGGCCGTGGCCACCGGCCTGGCCGAGCAGATCTGCGCCAACGCCCCCGTCGCCGTGCGCGAGTCCCGCAAGATCGTCATCGAGGCCACCAACGCCCCCGACGAGATCGGCTGGAAGATGTCGATGGAGGGCATGGGCAAGGCGATGAGCAGCGAGGACTTCTCCGAGGGCCTGACCGCCTTCATCGAGAAGCGCCCACCGCAGTGGAAGGGCCGCTGAGAGCGCACTCGACAGCGCCGGTACCCTCCGAGCATGTCGATGCTCATCACGCGCTGGGAATACCGCACGTACTCCGTCTTCCTCCAGCCCGAGGACGGCACCTGGCTGAACGGCCTCAACCAGCTCGGCGAGCAGGGCTGGGAGGTCACCGACGACATCACCCTGTTCGCCCAGGGCGGGGCGACGGAGAGCCCGACCCTGCTGCTCAAGCGCCCCAAGCAGCCGAGGTAGGGATCACGCCGTGGCGGGCCAGGAAGTCGGCCAGGCCCGGCACCAGGTCGTGGCCCGCCACCTCGCCGAGCGGGACCCAGGCGACGTCGGCGGCGTCGTCGCCCGCCACCGCCACGCCCGGCGGCGACTCCAGCGTGACCCGGAAGTCGAGGATCACGTAGTGGGCGCCGTCGTCGATGCGCTCGACCCAGCCCACGAAGTCGCCACAGCGGGCCCGCAGGCCGGTCTCCTCGGCCAGCTCGCGCACGACCGCGTCGGCCAGCCGCTCCCCCGGCTCGACCCGCCCCCCGGGCACGGCCCACCGGCCGCCGCCCGGGCGGTCGGCTCGCCGGCGCACGAGCAGCAGCGCGCCGTCGTGGACCGCCACTGCGCTCACGGCCACCTGCGGCGGTGACGGCGGGGGCGGCGCCACCCCTACCCCAGCGGCCGGTGCACGACGATCGCCCGGGCCACCAGCCCGAACGACTCGAAGAAGTTCTTGGTCGACCGGTCGCCGGGCAGCGCCAGGCTGTCGACCCCGAAGCACCCCTGCCCGCGGCACCACGCCAGCAGGTGCTCCATCAGCGCCTCGCCCACCCCGACGGCCCGGGCCCCCGGGTCGACGTAGATGTCCTCGATGACCCCGAGCTGGCCGCCGTCGGCCAGGCGCTCCCGCCGCACCACGCCGTAGCCGACCGCGGCGCCGTCGATCGTCCCCACCGCCACCTCGTGGTCGGGCGAGCCCAGCAGCGCAGCCAGGTCGGCCGCTGCGTGGCCCTGCCGCCGCTCGCGCCGCCACCACAGCTCGCCGCCCTTCTGCGACCGCTTCTCGGCCGCCGCCTCGTCCACCAGGGCGGCGAGGGCGTCGAGGTCGGCCGCGGTCGCCGACCGGGCCGCCTCCTCGGGTGCCGGGCTGCTGGTCACGCCTGGAGCTGGGCGACCTTGTTGAGGATGGTCTTGCGGCCCCGGTGAGCCGACTCGTAGGCCCGGACCGCCTCCAGCTCCTCGGGGCTGAGCCCCTCCAGGCGGGTCACGACCTGGGAGGCGGACAGGCTGTCGTAGTCGGGGATGGCCAGGTCGGCGACGTCGGGGGCCGGTGGCGTGTGACCGTTGCCGGCCGCCGGGTCGAAGGCGGTGGACACGTCAGGCGCATCCGGGGAGGACGGAGACGCCGGCGCCGGCCCGGAGCGCGGAGCCGCCTCCTCGTCGGGGGTCAGGCCGAGCAGGCGCAGCCAGCCGGCGGCCTGGCCCTCGAGGTCGCCCAGGCGGCGGCGCAGCTCGCCCTCGCCCTGGCGGACGGCGAACTCGCCGAACAGCCGGGCGTTGCGGGCATGGACCCGCCCCTGCTCCGCCAGCTTGGTGAGCACCGACGGGCCCTCGAAGAACAGCCCGATCGGCGCGTACACGAACAGGTCGGCGGCCGCCTCCACCAGATCGTCGAGCGGTGTGCGGTCGTCGTCCCGGGTCACGCCATCGATCCTCTCAGACGCAGTCCACGCAGAGCATCAGGTCCTCGTCGGCCAGCTGCCGGCGGTGCTTGACCAGGAAGCAGGACTGGCACACGAACTCGTCGGCCTTCTTGGGCTGGATGCGCCCCGTCCCGTCGCCGCGATCGTCGGGCTCGGCCGGCTCGTCCTCGTCCTCGTCCTCGTCCTCGGGCTGGGCCGCGATGCGGTCCTTGAGGATGGCGTCGAGGTCGGCCTCGACATCGTCGGGGTCGGCCTCCTCGTCGTCCTCCTCCTCCTCGTCCTCGTCGCCGCCCTTCTTGGTCTTCGTCGCCGTGGCGCGGCGGGCGGGGGCCGCCTTGGCCTCCTCTTCCTCTTCCTCGTCGTCGCCGCCGCTGCCCTCGTCGTCGAACTCGTCGAAGTCGTCGCCGCCGCTGACGGCGTCCTCGTCGTCGAGCTCTTCGTCGATCTCCTCGGGCTCCTCGCTGAAGTCGTCGTCCTCCTCCAGCTCTTCGGTCTCGAAGTCTTCGTCGTCTTCGGGGATGTCGTCGTCAGCCATCGGGTCCCTTCGCGGGGTGGGCCTTGCGCGGCCGGATCATAGACACGCCTGTCCGACAGGTGAACTCCGACCGCGTCACCTGCTCACTGGGGGTTGTGAGGCGGGTCAGGGTAGCGACATCGGCACCACAACGCGTTGTGACCAACGTCACTCCCCCGGCGGACCCGGAGGTCAGCGCGAGAGGCGGCGCTGCTCGGCCCGGCGCTCCCCCGCCAGCCGCTCGAGCTCGGGCTCGGGCGAGTGGTCGACGAACCGCATGGCCTCGGCCACGGCGTGGTGGCCGGCCTCCTCGGCGATCAGCCGGTGCATCTCCTGGGCCACCACCCGGTAGGCCGGGTGGCCCTGGGGGGCGCTGCGCAGCTCCAGCATGTGCATGGCCTCGCGGGCGTTGAGCTGCATGACGAACCGCACCCGGTAGGCCAGCGCCACGGCGTAGGGCGCCTGGGGGGCGAAGCCGTCGTAGAGGGCGTCGTGGAGGGCGGCCGAGCGCTCCATCGTCTCGTCGAACAGGGGGCCGCAGCCGGCGTCGTCGACCGCCTCGGGCCGGGTGTAGCCGTGGCGGGGCGACAGCGGCTGCCACTCGATGGTCAGCATGCGGTGCCGCTGGAGGTCGCGGAACGCCCCGTAGTCGGCCAGGACGTCGAAGCGGTAGCCGGTCCGCTCGAAGGCCCGGCCCGGTCGGTGGCGGCGGTTGGTGCGGTCGCCGACGTAGGCCCGCACGACCGCCAGCCGCTCGTCGACGGTCATGTCCCGCACCGTGGCCTCGATCTCCCGCTCGGACCGGTCGGTGTAGGGGTAGAGCATGGCCGCCACCAGCTTGACCTCGCCGTCGGGGTCGAAGTCGACCAGCTCGACCCGCGGCGCCCCCGGCGGGCTCGGCGGCCGGGGCGGGAACAGGCGGGCCGCGATCTCGTCGCCGGCGGTCCGGGTGGTCGCCAGGTAGGTGCTGGCGGCCACCCCCCTGTCGCCGACGTCGACCCGCTTGAGGAAGCTGGGGATGACCTTGCGGAGCTCGCCCAGCATGAGGTCGGCGTAGCTGCGGGCCTCGGGCAGCGGGTGGGCCCGCATGCGCAGCAGCAGGGCCTCGTAGGCCTGGCCGGTCCCGTAGATGCCGACGTTGGACAGTGCGGCCGCCGGCAGCGCGCCGCGCACCGAGTCGAGCGCCTTGGCCTTGAGCGCCTGGCGGTGGACGAAGTCGCTGTCGCCCGGCTGGCGGGGGAAGCGGTCGCGGAAGTACTCGAGCATGTCGCCGGCCATGCCGGCGTAGGTGTCGAACATGCGGTCGAGGTCGCCCACGTAGCGCAGGCCCAGCGGGCTGCCCAGCACCGCGGGGTCGCGGTGGTAGCGGTAGCGGCCGCCGAGGCGGGCGTCGTAGGCGATGTAGCGGGTCGACTGCTCGAGGTAGGACATGAGCCGGCCCCACTCGAGAACCTTGGTGAGCAGGTTCGACGCCTGCTCGCAGGCGAGGTGGACGCCGCCCAGCTGGGCCACCGAGTCGTCGCCGTACTCGAAGAACACCCGGTCGTAGAGCTCCTCGGCCCGGGCCAGGCCCACAGTGGCGTCGACGGTGGCGTCGCCGGCGATGTCGAGGTCGCCCACGAACTCGTCGAGGAACAGCCGGCGCAGGCTCTTGGCCGAGCGCGAGTAGCGGGCGAACAGGGCGCCCTTGACGACCTCGGGCAGGTTGACCAGGGCGAAGACCGGCCCGTCGAGATTCGTGAAGTACCGGCGCAGGATGTCGGCCTCCGCCGGCGTGAACTCCTCGCTCACGTAGACCGTCATAGGAGGCACGATCGTACGTCGGGTCCCCCCGTTCTCCGGGGATGGTCGGCGGTGGTCAGGAACCGCTCCCGGGGGCGCCCCGGGCGGCCACCGCGTCCCGCCACTCGTCGCGTGCGACGGCCACCAGCCCGCCGTCCAGCCACAGGTCGGCGACGGTCCAGGCCAAAGCCTTGGCCCCGTCGATGACGGCGGCGTCACCCTCGGGGCCGCCGGCGAAGCCGGCGAACGCCGGCGTGTGGATGGGCACGCCCGGCGGCGCCACCCGGATCATCGGGTGGATCGACGGCACCACGTAGCTGACGTTGCCCATGTCGGTGCTGCCGACCACCCGGGCCGACGGCGACGGCTCCCGCACGATGCGCCCGAGCGCCTCGGCGTTGGCCCGGTAGCGCTCCCCGATGGCGGCGTTGTCGACCATGTCGGCGTAGACGGGGTCGATCCACTCGACCTCCATCTCGCACCCGGCGGCCTCCGCGCCGCCCCGCAGGCAGGCCAGGAACCGGTCGCGCAGGGCCTCGAGCCCGGCCACGGTGGGCGACCGCACGTTCCACTCCATGCGGGCCCGGGCGGGGACGATGTTGGGCTTCTCGCCGCCCTCCCGGAAGACGCCGTGGATGCGCTCGCCCGGCGCCGCGTGCTGGCGCAGGGCCGCCACCGCCACGTAGCCGAGGACGGCGGCGTCGAGGGCGTTGCGGCCCTGGTGGGGGAAGGCGGCCGCGTGGGCGGCCTCGCCCCGGTAGGTGACCATGGCCTGTTGGAGGGCGACGACGTCCATGGCCGTCAGGTCGGCGTCGGCCGGGTGGACCATGAGGGCGGCGTCGACGCCCGCGAAGGTGCCCCCGTCGAGCAGGCGGACCTTGCCCCCGCCGCCCTCCTCTGCCGGCGCGCCCACCACCAGGACCCGCCCGCCCAGCTCGTCCGCCAGGGCCGCGGCGGCCAGGCCGGCGCCGAGCCCGGCGGCGGCGATGACGTTGTGGCCGCAGCCGTGGCCGATGCCGGGCAGGGCGTCGTACTCGCACACGACGGCGATCGTCGGGCCCTCGGCCCCCGCAGCCGCCTCGAAGGCGGTGTCGACCCCCCGGGCCGAGCGGGTGACGGCCAGGCCGGCGTCCTCCAGGACCCCGGTGAGCAGGTCGTGGGCGTGGTGCTCCTCGAAGTTGAGCTCGGGCCGGGCGTGGATGCGGTGCGAGACGTCGAGCAGGGCGTCGGCCCGCCGGTCGATCTCGGCGGCCATGCGGTCCTTGGCGTCGCGCAGCGGGGAGCCGTCCATCCGGCCCACGCTAGTGGTGGCTCAGAGGGAGAAGAACGGGTCGGGCCCCGGGGCCGAGCCGGAGATCATGGCCACCGTGTCGCCGTAGAACCGGTCGATGCTGGGGCACTCGGGCGGCCCCTCGTCCGTGCCGCGCTCCCGCTCGTGCTGGCGCGAGCGTACGCCCGGCCCTCAGCCGTGGCGCAGGACGACCTTGCCCAGTTGCTCGCCCGCGGCCAGGCGGTCGAGGGCGGCGGGGTAGTCGGCCCGGTCGAACACCTCGTCGACCGCCACCGGCAGCCCGGCCGCGACCAGGCCGGTGACCGCGGCGAACTCGGGGTAGGAGCCCATCGTCGAGCCGATGATCTCGATCTGCTTGAAGAACAGCCGGGGCAGGCTGAGCTCGACGGTCTGGCCGGAGGTGCCGCCGCACACCACCAGGCGCCCCCCGGGGCGCAGCGCCCGCACCGATCGGTCCCAGGTGGCCGGGCCCACGCTCTCGACCACGACGTCGACCGTGACCGGCCAGTCGCCGCCGGAGTCGAACGCGGCGGTGGCCCCGGCGGCCACCGCCCGGGCCCGCTTCGCCTCGTCCCGGGAGGTGGCGTAGACGGTGGCGCCCGCCCGCACGGCGAGGGCCAGCGCCGCCGCACCGACGCCACCGCCGATGCCGACGATCAGCACCGACTCGCCGGCGGTCAGCCGGGCCCGGCGCAGCATGCGCCAGGCGGTCAGGGTGGCCAGCGGGTAGGCGGCGCAGGCCTCCCAGCTGCGCCCGGCCGGGCGGGCCACCAGGTTGCGCCCGGGCACCACGACCCGGTCGGCGTGGCCGCCCCAGCGGTGCTCGCCGACGATCTGGAAGCCCTCGCCGAGCGGCGAGTCGATGCCGTGCTCGACCACCGCCGCCACCGGCGACACCGCCGGGTTGACCACCACCTCGTCGCCGGTCGCCCAGGCGGTGACCCCCTCCCCCACCTCGGCGACCACGCCGGCCACGTCGCAGCCGGGCACGTGGGGCAGCGGCGGGCGGGGCATGCCCCGGGTGAGCCACAGGTCCATGTGGTTGAGGGCCGAGGCGACCGGCCGCACCGCCACGTCGCCCGGGCCCACGACCGGGTCGGCGACATCGCCCTCCCGGTAGCCGCCGGGCGAGTCCTCCAGGATCCAGGCACGCACGGGCGCCGAGGCTAGCCAGGGGCCGCTCAGACGACGCAGGTCAGGGCGTCGGGCTCGACCCGCACCGACAGCCGGCGGGCCTGGCCCACGCGCTCGCCGTCGAGCCACACCGGGGTGGGCCGGTCGAAGTCGATCTGGACGGCGGCCCGGCGGTCGATCGTGATCGCCGGGTGGGGCACGTGGGCGCCCGCCGGCAGCCGGGACCGGGCCCGCAGGCGTTCGGCCAGGCCCATCGACGCCGCCACCTCGACCACGTCGAGCCGGCCGTCGCCGGGATGGGCCCGGGGGGCCACGTCCCAGTCGCCCAGGTACTCGGCATTCATGGCGGCCACGATGCGGCCCCGCCACCACGACGTCCGGGCCACCAGGTGGGCCACGAACCAGTGGAGCCGCCCGTCGACGAGCACGGCCCCGAGGTCGACCGGCACCCGGGTGGCGTCGGGGGTGGCCAGCCGGGCGCGGTCGCCCCGCCCGCCCAGCGTGCGGCACAGGTCGCCGCCGGCGAGGCCCAGCGGCGGGACGGGGAGGCCCGCCCGCCGGGTCGCCTCGACCACGCGCCGGGCGGCCAGGTCGCCGTCCACCACCACGCCGCCGGTGGGCAGGTCGCCCTGCTCGCCCCACTCGGCGCCCCGCCGGATCGTCACGGGGCGTCGGCCGCCGGCGTGGTGGCGGCGAGGGCACCGTCGCCGTCGGCCATGGCGGCGATCTCGTCGAGCGTCGACGACACCGACACCACCCCCCGGTGCAGGGCCTCGGCCGCGCGCCGGGCGGTGCGGCCGGTGGCCGGATCGGGGGCGACGTCGCCGACCTGGCGGACCAGGTCGATGAGCGTCTTCACGTTGCGGACGAAGTCGCCGCCCGACAGCTCCTCGTCGTCGAGCACCCCGCCCAGCGGCTCGCCGGCGGCCCAGGCGTGGGCCAGGGAGGCGAACCCGGGGTCGGGCGGGCGGGTGGGAGGCAGGCCGGCGGCCTGCTCGTCGTCGGCCAGCTCGCCGGCCAGGCGCTCGAGGTCGGCCCACCGGCCCCGCACCCGCCGGGTCGGGAACCACGGGGGCGGCGGGGTGCCCGGCCCCCGGTGCTCGTAGGTGAGGCACGACACGACCGCGGCCAGCTCGGCCGGCTCCAGGCCGTCGAGCAGGCCGCTGCACATGGCCTCGGCCACCAGCAGATCGGACTCGTGGTAGGTGCGGGCCAGCACCTGGCCCCGCTCGGTCAGCGCCCAGCCGTCGAGGTAGCCCCACGCCTCCAGCAGCCGCAGCACCCGGTCGAACCGGCGGGCCAGCGACCCGGTGCGGGTGCGGACCTCCCGCCGCATGTCGTCGAGCTCGCGCCGGGCCCGCTCCCGCCGCCCGGCCGCCCGCACGTGGGCGTCGCGGTCGGGGCAGTCGTGGACCGGGTGGGCGACCAGGGCGGCGCGGGCTGCGGCCAGCGGGCTGTCGTCGCCCGCCCCGTCGCCGTCGCCGGGGGCCTCGTCGAGCTCGTCGCCGGCCCGGCGCCGGCCGACCCGGGCCCGGCGCAGCTCGTCGGCCACCCGGTGCTGGAAGGCCCGGTTGTTGGGCTGGTAGGGCCGGGGCAGGTCGAGGCGGCCCAGGCGGACCGGCGGCGCGGCCATGGCCTCGCTGCCGATCGTCACCGGCGCCCCGTCGCGGTCGAGGGCCTTGAGCCGGATCGCGCCGCCCTTGCGGTACGCGACCGACAGCACGGCCAGCCGCTGGCCGGACAGCTCGACCACGTCGCCCGGCATGAGCCGGGCCAGCACGAATTCGACCGCCCCCTTCACGGGGGCGGCCGCCTCCCCCGCCTCCCGCACGGCCTGGGCCAGCCGCCGGTACTCGGCCACGTCCCCCCGGTCGCAGGCGGCCTCGGCGTCGAGCCGGGCCAGGCGCTCCTGCTGGCGCTCGATGCGGGCCTCGAACCGCACCACCGCCCGGTCGGCCTGGAACTGGGCGAAGGACAGGTTGAGCAGGTGGTGGGCGTCGGCGGTCGTGTACCGGCGGACCAGGTTGGCCGCCATGTTGTAGGTGGGCCGGAAGGCCGACTGGAGCCCGTAGGTGCGGCTGGAGGCCAGCGACGCCACCTGGTCGAAGGGCACGAACGGCGACCACACGACGATGGCGTAGCCGAGGTCGTCGATGCCGCGGCGCCCGGCCCGCCCGGTGAGCTGGGTGTACTCCCCCGGCGTGAGGAACGCCCGGGCCTCGCCGGTGAACTTCGTCAGCCGCTCGATGACCACCGACCGGGCCGGCATGTTGACCCCGAGCGCCAGCGTCTCGGTGGCGAACACGGCCTTGACCAGGCCCTCGGCGAAGCAGGCCTCGACCGTCTCCTTGAACGGCGGCACCATCCCGGCGTGGTGGGCGGCCAGGCCCATCTCCAGCCCGGCCAGCCAGCGGTCGTAGCCGAGGACGTCGAGATCGTCGTCGGTCAGCGCCGCGGTGCGCTCCTCGACGATCGTGCGGATGCGGGCCCGCTCGTCGGGGGTGGTCAGGCGCAGCCCGGCGTCGAGGCAGGCGCTCACCGCCTCCTCGCAGCCCATGCGGCTGAAGATGAAGTAGAGGGCGGGCAGCATGTCCCGCTCGCCCAGCATGTCGATGACCTCGGGCCGGCGGGGGGTGAAGAACCGGCGCCGGCGCCGGCCCCGGTCGCCCCGGCGGGGACCCCGCCCGGCCAGCGTGTCGTTGTCGAGCTTCTCGGCCTCGGGGTTGGGCCGGCCGTCGACCAGGGTGGGCAGCAGGTGGGGCTGCTCGCTCTGGCGGTCGCCCACCAGGTAGAGGTTGCGCAGCTCGACCGGCCGGCGCTCCTCCAGCACCAGCGTCGTCGCCCCGCGCACGGTGGTCAGCCAGTCCGCCAGCTCCTCGGCGTTGGACACGGTGGCCGACAGGCACACCAGCGCGACCTCGGGCGGCAGGTGGATGATCACCTCCTCCCATACCGGGCCCCGGTAGGCGTCCTGGAGGTAGTGGACCTCGTCGAGCACGACGAAGCGCAGGCCGTCCAGCGCGGGCGACGCCGCGTAGATCATGTTGCGCAGCACCTCGGTGGTCATGACCACCACCGGGGCGTCGCCGTTGATGCTGTTGTCGCCGGTCAGCAGGCCCACCCGGCCCGGGCCGTGGCGGCGGGCCAGGTCGGCGTACTTCTGGTTGGAGAGCGCCTTGATCGGGGTCGTGTAGAAGGCCTTGCCCCCCTCGGCCAGCGCCCGGGCCACCGCGTGCTCGGCCACCACGGTCTTGCCCGCGCCGGTGGGGGCGGCCACCAGCACCGAGGCCCCCTCGTCGAGGGCCGCGAGGGCCCGGACCTGGAAGTCGTCGAGGTCGAAGGGGTAGCCGGCGCCGGACGGCGCCCCGCTCACGCCTCGGCCCTCGCCGCCCGCCGCTTGGTCACGATGCTGCCGACGATGATCGAGACCTCGTAGAAGATGACCATCGGCACCGACAGCATCAGCATGCTGATGGGGTCGCCGGACGGGGTGATCACGGCCACCAGGATGCAGATCCCGACGATGGCGTAGCGCCGCACCCGCCGCAGCATGTCGGTGGTGACGATGCCGGCGAGCTGGAGGAACACCAGGATGATCGGGAACTCGAAGCCCACGCCGAAGGCCAGCATCATGTACACGATGAGCTGGAAGTACTTCCCGGGGGCGAAGGCGGTCACCAGCTCGTCGCCGCCGATGTTGACGAGGAACTGCAGGGCCCGGGGCATCGTGTAGTAGGCCAGGCCGGCGCCCATGACGAACAGGGCCAGGGCGCTGACCACGAACGGGATGATGTAGCGGCGCTCGTTGGGGTACAGGCCGGGCGTCACGAAGCGCCAGATCTGCCACAGCAGCACGGGCATGGCCAGCGCGATGCCCGTGTAGGCCGAGGTCTTCATGCGGATGCCGAAGCCCTCGAGCGGGTCGATCTGCAGCAGCTTGCCGCCGGTGGCGCTGGTGTCGGGGTTGGCGCGGACCAGGTCCTTGTACGGCTGGAGCAGGAAGTCGAACACCCAGTTGTAGAGCAGGAAGCCGACCAGCATGCCGACGCCGACGGCCACCACGCAGATGATGATGCGGGTGCGGAGCTCGGCCAGGTGCTCGAACAGCGTCATGCTGCCGTCGGTGGGCATGGGAGCGGCGTTGCTGCTCACGTTGACCTCCGCCTGTGCGCGCGGCGACTAGGACGCGGCACGTTCGTCGCCGACCGCCGGACCGGATGACCCCGCCTCGTCGCCGGGGGCCGGTGTGAGCGGCGTGACGATCTCGTCGAGCGCGTCGGCGACCGCCGGGGCCAGCGTGGCGTCGGCCGGCTCGCCGTCGCTGTCGCCGTCGCTGCCGGCGCCGTCGTGGACCTCCCAGGGCGACGTCACGGGGCCGGCGTCCACGTCGTCGTCGTCCACGTCGTCGTCGTCCACGTCGTCGGCGTCGGCCTCGGCGCCGTCGCCCGAGGGCTCGGGCACCCGGGCCGCGGCGTCGGCGTCGGCCGCCGCCACCGCGCCGGCCAGCGGCACCGCCTCGCGGCGGGGTCGCGGCGTGGCATCGCGGTCCATGTCGGAGATGGCGTCGGTGAGCTCCTGCTGGAACCCGGACGAGATGCGCTTGACCTCGCCCATCACCCGCCCGACCGTGCGCATGGCGTCGGGGAGTCGCTGGGGGCCGAGCACGACCAGGGCGATCAGCACGATCACCAACAGCTCTCCGCCGCCGACATTGAACATGTCGGGGAGTCTAGAGCGGCCGCACGGCGACTCCGCCGCCTCCCGGCACGACCCGGGGTTTCACCCGTCCCCGGCGTCGCTCTCGCCGTCGCCCTCGCCGTCGGGCGCGGGGCCGTGGGCATCGCCGAAGGCGGCCACCAGCGCGTCGGTCTCCGCGGTGGACCGGCGCAGTCCCGCCAGCGGCGCCCGCAGCGACCGCAGGGCCGCCACCTCGGCCGCCAGGTCGCGGGCGACGTCCTCGACGGCCCGGGCCCGGGCGGCCACGAGCAGGGTGGCCGCGGCCGCGGCCACGACCGGCACGGCCCAGAGCAGGCTCACCGGGGCCGGAACGTCCTAGCGCCGGCGCCGGCGGGCGTCGCGGAGGTCGTCGAACCAGCTCTCGGTCTCGAGCAGGTGGTGGAAGTCGATGATGTCGTCGTAGCTGAGCGGCGCGCCCTCGGGGCGCGGCTCGACCAGCTCGGACGGCAGCTGCCACACCTCCAGCCGGCACCCCGACGACACCAGCAGGTCGATGGTGGGGCGGTCGGCCGGCCGCACCACGGGGTGGGTGCAGGCCGGGCAGCGGAAGACGTAGGTCCCCGAGTCGTCGTCCTCGCACACCCGGACCACGAGGTCGCGCGTGCCCAGCTCGACGTCGCCGCAGTCGCTGCACGTGGCTCGGATCAGGGTGGCCATCGGTCTCCTCGGTGTCGTGGTGCCCGATGAGAGCGTGCCGGCGGTGCACTATGACGCGGTCCCGCCGTGGAATCTCCACCCGCCCGGAGTGAACGTCCATGACCACCCGAGTACCCGCCGCGATCACACCACCGTACGCGTTTGCCCACCGCGGAGCGCGCGCTCACGCGCCGGAGAACACGCTCGGGGCGTTCCGGTTGGCCCTGCGCCTCGGGGCCACCGGGCTGGAGAGCGACGTCTGGCTGACCGCCGACGGCGAGGCGGTGCTCGACCACGACGGCCTCGTGGGCCGCGTCCGGCGCCGGCCCATCGGCACCGTGGACCGGGCCGACCTCCCGCCCCACATCCCCACCCTCGAGGACCTCTACGCCGCCTGCGGGACCGAGCCCCAGCTGTCGCTGGACGTCAAGGACCCCGCCGCCTTCGACCGGGTGGTGGCGGTGGCGGCCGCCGCCGGCGGCCCGGCGCTGGAGCACCTGTGGCTGTGCCACCACCGCTGGGAGCAGGTGGCCGAGTGGCGCGGCCGGTGCGCCGGGGTGCGCCTGGTCGACTCGACCCGCCTCGACCGGATCCGGGAGGGGGCCGAGCGCCGGGCGGCCACGCTGGCCGACCGGGGCATCGACGCCGTCAACCTCCACCAGACCGACTGGACGGGCGGCCTGACCACCCTGTTCCACCGGTTCGGCGTGCTGGCCTTCGGGTGGGACGCCCAGCTGCCCCGGGTGCTGGGCGAGCTGATCGACGCGGGGATCGACGGGGTCTACAGCGACCATGTCGACCGGATGGTCGACGCCGTCCGGGCCGCCTATCCGGACGACGACTGACCCACCGGTCACAGCCAGCCCAGGTCCGTCAGGGGTAGCACCTTCACGAAGGCGCGCCCCACGATCGTGTCCTCGTCGATGGGTCCGAAGATGCGGCTGTCCTGGCTGTCGCCACGGTTGTCGCCCATGACGAAGACCTTGCCCTCCGGCACCTTCTGGCGGCTGAGGTCGTCGGTGCGGGTGCCGATGGGCAGGTAGGGCTCGTCGATGAGCTCGTCGTTGACGTAGACGCGCCCGTCGCGGCCCTCGATGGTGTCGCCGCCCACGGCGACGACCCGCTTGATCAGGTCCTTGATGTTGTCGTCGGGGCCGGACTCGGTGCCCTTGGGGCGGCTGAAGACCACGACGTCGCCCCGGTGCACGTCGTGGAGCTTGTAGGAGAGCTTGTTGACCAGCACCCGGTCGCCGACCTCGAGCGTCGGCGACATCGACACCGACGGGATCCAGAACGCCTGGACCAGGAAGGCCTCGACCACCAGGGCGATGACGATGCCGCCGAGGATGACCGCCACCCACTCGAGGACCGTGCGCCCGAGGCTGCGGTGGGGCCGGTGCTCGGGCTGGTGCGGGCCGGCCGCAGGCGGGGCGTCGTCGTCCTCGGCGGTGGCCGGCGCGGCCGACGCGGCGGCGGCCGCCGGCCGGGTCCGGGCGCGGGCCTGGGGCCCGGGGTAGGCGCGGTCGCGGTCGGGGTAGGCGCGGTCGCCGTCGGGCCCGCCGTTGGCGCCCGCGGCGAGGTGACGCGGGCCCGGGGAGCGGCGACCGGGAGGGGGAGAGGCGTCACGCACGGCGTCGTGGAGGCTAGCGCAGGGTCCGCGCGATCGGCGTACCGGGCCGGCGGTTCCCGGACCGGCCCGGGGCGGGCGCAGGCCCCCTCATCCGGCCCGGTAGCGGTCGAGGATCCGCCGCGCCGCGCGGGGGCCGGCGTCGAGCAGGTCGGGGTCGTCCGCCTCCACCACCCGGGCCTGCGGGCCGAGCCGGACCAGCAGCCGCTCCAGCCACGGGGCCGCCGTGACCGGCAGGCGCAGGCGGCTCCACCCGTCGTCGAGCGGGGTGACCTCGTCGACCGGGTAGGTCTCGGCCACCCACCGGCCGGCCGGCCCCACCTCGATCGTCGCCCGCGGCACCCGCCCGGCGAGGGCGAACCCCCGCGGGTCGCCCCGGCCGCCCCGCTCGGCCGCCGCGCCGGCCGTCACGGGCTCGTCGAGCACCTCCACGTCGACGACCCGGTCGACCCGGAACAGGCGCTCGCCGCCCGCGGCGTGGCACCAGCCCCGCAGGTACCAGGCCCCCTCGTGGGCGAACACGGCCGCCGGGTCGACGTCGCGGGTGCTGCGCACGTCCCGGCCGTAGGTGTAGTAGTCGATGCGCACCCGCCGGCCGTCGGTCGCCGCGCCCCGCAGCGCCTCCAGGACGCCCGGCCGGGTCTCCCCCAGCGCCACCGACACCGCCTCGCCCGGCTCGACCCCGAGCACGCGGGCCAGCTTGGCCAGGGCGGTGGCCAGGGGCCCCTCGCCGTCGCCGCCCGGCAGGCTCTGCGACGCCGTGCCCGCCGCCACGAGCGCCAGGCCCTGCTCGGGCGTGAGGTGGAGGGGCCGGGCGAAGACGTCGGCGAAGCGCAGCCACACCCGGTCGCCCTCGATGGTCACCTCGATCAGCGTGTCGGGGGTGTACGGCGGCACGCCGACCAGCGTGAGCACGGCCAGGTCCTCCTCCAGCTTGCGCCGGGGGATGCCGAAGCGGGCGCACACCTCGTCGAGGGTGGGGCCGTCGTGGGCCGCGATCCACGGGATGACGGCCAGCAGCCGGGCCACCCGGTCGGGCGCGGTCGTGCGGGCGGCGGCGGGGCTGGTCATGCCACCAGGGCCTCGAGCCAGGCCACGACGTCGTCCCGCAGGTCGGCGGGCTCGAGCACCTCGGCGTGGTCGAGGAAGGTCAGGACGAAGGACCGGAAGTTGTCGCGGTTGGTGACCGTGACCGCCACCACCACCGAGCCGTCGTCCCGCTCCTCCAGCACCGAGCCGGGGCCCAGGTGCTGGACGATCCACGGGGCCTGGGCCGCGTCGACGGCCAGGCGGGCCACCTCGGGCTCGCCCTCCCCCAGCTGCCACGGCTCGAGCTGGACGCCCTCGCGGGACCGGGGCGGCCGCTCGAAGCGGGGCCCGTCGAGCACCTCGGTGCCGCTGTCGAAGCGGTCGAGGCGGAAGGCCCGCTCGCCGCCCCGGGCGTGGTCGAAGGCGGTGAGGTACCAGCGGCCCCGCTGGAAGTCGAGGCGGTAGGGGTCGACGGTGCGGACCTCGCCCCGGTAGGTGAACCGCACCGGCGTGCGGGCGGCGATGGCGCCGAACAGGGGGGCCACGTCGCCGGCCGGCAGGGCCCCCACGGCCAGCCCGACGCCGCCGTCGTCCTCGCCCACCAGGCCGCCCAGCTTGAGCAGGCCCTCGCGGGCCGACAGGCCCTCGAGCTGCACGACGGAGGCGGCCATGCGCAGGGCGGCCAGCTCCTCGGGGCTGAGGCCGGGGTCGCGCAGGTAGTAGCGGTCCTTCGGGACCCGGTAGCCGTCGACCGCCGGCACCACGCCGGGCACCGGCGTGATCTCCAGCGGCACCCCCATCGCCCGCAGATCGTCCTTGTCGCGCTCGAAGGTCCGGCGGAAGGCGTCGGTCTCGTCGGGATAGGCGCCGAGCCGGACCCGGATGTCCTGGGCCGACAGCGGGCGCGTCGTGGCCAGCAGGAGCGCCGTCAGGTTGAGGAGGCGTTCGAGCTTGGCGGCGGACACGCCGAAAATCTACTGGCCGGCCGGCGCGCGCTGGCGCAACGCCGCCGCCGCCCACACCCCCGCCGCGCCGGCCGCCGCGAAGAACGCGGGGTCGTCGCCCGGGCCCCGCCCCATCGACGTGATGCCCAGGTCGAAGCCGGCCAGCACCGCGGCCACGTCGGGCGGCTCGATGACGGTGGCGTCGGCGACCTCGCCGGCCAGGTCGGCCGGCAACGGCAGCTCGGGCCGCCGCGCGGCCAGGTCGAGGATCGTGCGCACGTGGTGGCTCACGCCCTGGTGGCGCACCCGGGCGTCGGCGCTGGAGGCCCGGCAGCACAGCGCCACCCGGGCGCCCATGGCCGCGGCGGCGTCGACGGTGGCGGCCACCTCGACGGCGGTGGTGCCGAGCGCCGAGGCGGTACCGACCACGCCCGGCCCCATGCCGACGACGATGGCGTCGGCCCCGGCGGCGTGGTGGGCCAGGGCCAGCGCCGAGGGCAGGGCCACCGCCTCCAGGTCGCCGCCGAAGGCGTGCCCGGCGGTCACGGTGACGTCGAGGACGCCGCGCTGGCGCAGCGCGTGCACCAGGTCGGACAGGGCCAGCGGCAGGGCGGCGCCGTCGGTCATCACGTAGGCGATGCGGGCGCCGGGCAGCCGCGAGCGGGCCACGGCCGCCACCACCGCCACCTGGCTGTGCAGCGAGCAGGCCACGACCGGCACGCCCGGCAGCGTGGCGGGCAGGTCGGGATGGTCCTCCTCGGCCGCGCCGGCGTCGTGCTGGAGGCTCGTGTAGCGCACCTTCATGATGTGGCCCGGCCCCGGCCGCGACCACGCGTCGCGGGCCAGGTTCCAGTGCACGACGTGCCAGCCGCCGGTGCCGAGGCCGAGGTCGACCGCGGTGGTGTTCACGACGACCGCGTCGCCCGTCTCGACCCGTCCCGTGAGCTGCGGCAGGACGTACGCCCGCTGCGC
>DATFRN010000161.1:0-9390 GCA_035263165.1 Acidimicrobiales bacterium
TGCGGCGGGGTGGGCGACGCCGCCATCGCCGCCGCCAAGCTGGCCGGCGCCACCACCATCGTCGCCGTCGACCTCGACGACCGGAAGCTCGAGTGGGCCAGGGGGTTCGGCGCCACCCACACGGTCAACGCCGGCACGACCGACCCGGTCGAGGCCGTGCGGGAGGCCACGGGCGGCTTCGGCGCCGACGTCTGCATCGAGGCGGTCGGCCACCCGGCGGTGCTGGAGCAGGCCTTCTTCGCCCGCGACCTGGCCGGCACGGTCGTCCAGGTGGGCGTGCCCACGCCCGACATGCGCATGCCCGACATCCCCATGATCGAGTTCTTCGGCCGGGGCGGCGCCCTCAAGCCCTCGTGGTACGGCGACTGCCTGCCGTCCCAGGACTTCCCGGCGCTGGTCGACCTCCACCTCCAGGGTCGGCTGCCGCTCGACGCCTTCGTGTCCGAGACGATCGGGCTCGACGGGGTCGAGGAGGCGTTCGCCAAGATGCAGCGGGGCGAGGTCCTGCGCAGCGTGGTGGTGCTGTGATGGGCGTGCTCGACGGCTACGCGGCGCTGGTCACCGGCGGGGGAAGCGGCATCGGGCTCGGCTGCGCGGTGGCGCTGGCCGCCGACGGCGCCGCGGTCACGCTGGCCGGCCGTTCGGAGGAGCGCCTGGCGGCCGGGGCGAAGACCGTCGAGGCCGCCCGCCCCGGCGCGGTGGTGCAGACGATCTCGACCGACGTCACCGACGAGGACCAGGTGGCGGCCGCCGTCGCGCTCGCCAGCGGCCCGACCGGCCGGCTCGACGGCGTGGTGGCCAGCGCCGGCGGTTCGGAGACCATCGGGCCGATCACGCACACCGATGTCGGGGCCTGGCGGCGCACGCTCGACCTCAACCTCACCGGCACCATGCTCACGATCAAGCACGCGGGCCAGGTCATGGCCCGCCAGGGCGCGGGGTCGATCGTGGCGATCTCGTCGATCGCCGGGGCGGTCAGCCACCGGTGGTTCGGCGCCTACGGGCCGGCCAAGGCCGGCATCGACATGCTGTGCCGCATGGCGGCCGACGAGCTCGGCGCCAGCGGCGTGCGGGTCAACTCGGTGCAGCCCGGCCTGACCCGCACCGAGCTGGCCACGTTCCTGCACAGCACCGAGGCGGTGCTGGCCGACTACATCGCCCAGATGCCGCTGGCCCGGATGGGCGAGCCCGAGGACGTGGCCGGCGCGGTGCGGTTCCTGCTCGGCCCCGAGTCGGGCTGGGTGACCGGCCAGGTCATCGCCGTGGACGGCGGTCACACCGTGCGGCGCGGCCCCGACCTGTCGCCGGTGCTGGAGGGGCTGTTCGGCGCCGACGGCCTGCGGGGCATCGTCGAGCGCTGAGGGCTACTCCCAGTCGGAGGCCAGGTCGCGGGCCAGCGAGGTGGTGAAGCCGGTGAGCGCGCCCAGCAGCTCCTCGGTGGACAGCGGCTCACCCGCGGCCCGCACGCCCCACACGATGTCGCCGTCGGCGTCGCGCGACTTCACCAGCATCCAGATCGACAAGGGGTCGTCGCCCGGGGCCAGCGGCTCGTCGGTCATGTCGGCGACGTGATCGGAAAGACTCATGGCCGCAATGCTTAGTCGCTCACACGTCGGTGCTGGCCACTCGACCCGTCTACTCGCTCGGCGACTACGTCGCCGAGAGGTCGAACGATGCTGTGTCTCCGCTCTTGGCGCCTCCGGCGCCGGGCCGCTGGGCCCAGGGTCGGTCAGACGACGATCCCCCGCAACACGACGTCCACGGCCTCGCGGGCCTGGTCGGTCAGGCTGCCGTGCTCGCCCGGGAAGCGGCCGGCCAGGGCGGGCAGGCTGACCATGCCCCCGGCGCCGTGGCCCACCAGGAAGTGCAGCGTCGCCGGCGACACGGCCCGGGCCCGCCCGTCGGCGGCCAGGTCGCGCAGCAGCACGTCGGCCACCTGGTGGGCGGGCTTGATGTAGCGGTCGTACACGTGGTCGAGCCGGCCGCCGGGGCGGGCGGCCTCGTGGTTGATGATGCGGATCAGCGCCGGCCGCCGGGCCGTGACCTCGACGTAGCGGACGAGGATGGCCCGCAGGCGGTCGAGCTCGTCGCCCTCGGTCTCCTGGGCGGCCACGGCCAGCTGGGTGGCCAGGGCGTGGAAGCCGTGCTCGATGGCGGCGTACCACAGCGCTTCCTTCGAGCCGTAGCGCTCGTGCACCAGGTTGTGGCTGACGCCGAGCCGCCGGCAGACGTCGCGCACCGACGTGCCGTCGTAGCCCCGGTCGGCGAACGAGTCGAGCGCCAGGTCGAGCAGGTCGCCCTCGGCCACGACGGATGTCACAGCGCTGAAGGCTAGTCCGGCCAAACGCGTTATTGACAGCTGTCAAGGGGGCCTGCACACTCGGGTCGCATGGTCTCGCTGCCGACCCTCTCCGACCTGCCCGTCGTCGGCGCCGCCCTGCGCCAGCAGCTCTTCGCCCCCATCAACCGCTCGCTCAGCGCCGACCGCCTGCCCTTCGAGCAGTACACCGACCCGCCGGGCGACCCCGGCCTGTTCGGCCCGGGCAGCGTGACCTGGCGGGTCCACGGCGACCCGACCATGCTCATCGGCGGCCTGACCGCCCTGCTGGTCCAGACCCTCCACCCGCTGGCCATGGCCGGGGTGGCCGAGCACTCCAACTACCGCCGCGACCCGCTGGGCCGGCTCAGCCGCACCGGCAGCTTCGTCACCGGCACCACCTACGGGTCGACCGAGACCGCCGAGCGGCTGATCAAGTTGGTCAAGGGCATCCACCGCAAGGTCCGGGGCACCGCGCCCGACGGCCGGCCCTACGACGCCTCCGACCCCGAGCTGATCACCTGGGTCCACGCCACCGAGGTGGCCGGCTTCCTACGGGCCCACCAGCGGTTCACGCCGTTCCCCGTGCGGGGCGACGCCGCCGACCGCTACCTGCACGAGATGGCCACGATCGCCGAGCGCCTGGGCGGCACCGGCGTGCCCCGCACCCGGGTGGCGCTGCGGGCCTACTTCCGGCGGCTGCGGCCCGGGCTGGAGGCCGGCGACCAGGCCCGCGACGCGGTCAAGTTCCTGACGACCCCGATGTCGGCCCCGGGCGCTCCGCTGGTCGGCGCCGCCCACCAGGTCGTGATCCAGGCGGCCATCGGGCTCATGCCGCCCTGGGGCCGGGAGATGCTGGGCCTGCGGCAGCCCACGCTGGTCGACTGGGCCATGGTCCGCCCGGCCACCCACCTGATCATGGGCACGCTGCGGCTGGCGGGCGGGACGCCCCCGCCCCTGGTCGAGGCCCGCCGGCGGGTGGCCGCCGAGCCCCGGGTCGCCTGACGATCAGAGGCTGCGCCGATAGGCGGAGCCGTGGCCCGAGCGGCCCGCTGCGAAGCAGCAAGAGCGGGAGACGCAGACCGCGGTGGCTGCGACGACGGGCCTGTCCGCGCACGCTCTCACGCGCCGGTGAAGTCGGGCTCCCGCTTCTCCAGGAACGCCTTGGGGCCCTCCTTGGCGTCGCGCGACCCCATGACCTCCAGCCCCAACTCCAGCTCCCGGCCGTAGGCGTCGCCCTCGGGCAGGGCGTCGGCGGCCAGGACCGAGGCCTTGATGTTGCGCACGGCCAGCGGGCCGTTGCGGGCGATGCGGCCGGCGATCTCCCGGGCCCGGGCCAGCGCGGTCCCGTCCGGCACGACGTGGCCGACCAGGCCGATCTCGTAGGCCCGCCGCCCCGAGATGGGCTCGCCGGTGATGAGCATCTCCATCGCCACCGTCCAGGGGATCTGGCGCGGCAGCCGCACCGTCGAGCCCGACATGGGGAACAGGCCCCGCTGGACCTCGCTCACCGCGATCCGGGCGCCCTCGGCCGCCACCCGGACGTCGAAGGCCTGGAGGATCTCGATGCCGCCGGCGTAGCAGTAGCCCTCGACGGCGGCGACGATCGGCGTGGCCGGCCGGAAGTCCTTGAGGAAGCCCTTGTAGATGAGCCCGACGTCGGCCTGGATGCGCTCCTCGAACTCGTTGGCCGCCGGCTTGCCCGACAGCAGGGCACCCACCAGCCGGTCGAGGTCGGCGCCGGCCGAGAAGTGCCCGCCCGCCCCCGTCATCACAGCCGCCCGCACCCCGTCGTCGGCGTCGATCGTGTCCCAGGCATCCGCCAGCCGGCACAGCATCTCGGCGTCGAAGGCGTTGCGCTTGTCGGGACGGTTGAGCGTGATCGTGACGACATGGTCGTCGCGCTCGACGAGGACTGCGGGATCTGACATCCCGTCAGATTAGAGGGTGGGCGCCCTGGGAATGGTGCCCCGGTGACTCTCCGTGACTTGCGTCACGCTGCGCGGCGGGGAGGCGCGGGCCTGGTGGCCCTCGGCCTCGTGATCGTGCTGGGTGCCGCCGCCTGCCGCCCGGAGCCCAAGCTCCAGGTGACCACCGCACTCGCCAACCTCGCCCACCCCTGGGACCTCGCGTTCGACCGCAACGGCGACATGTACTTCACCGAGCGGTTCGGCCGGATCAATCGCCTCAGCCAGGGCCACCGGACGCCGATCATCGTCCCGGCCGACGTCCAGGCCACCGGCGAGGGCGGGATGATGGGCATCGCCCTCGACCCGAGCTTCGGCACCAGCCGGGTCCTCTACACCTGCTTCCGCTCGAATGCCGGCGGCGCGCTCGACATCCGCATCGTGCGCTGGCAGCTCAACCCGGCCAAGACGCGGATGGCCAAGCGCCGCGACATCCTCACCGGCATCCCGACCAACCCCACCGGCCGCCACTCGGGCTGCCGCATCCGGTTCGGGCCCGACCACGCGCTGTGGGTCGGCACCGGGGACGCCGCCACCGGCACCAACCCCCAGAGCCCCACGTCCCTCGGCGGCAAGGTGCTGCGGATCACCAGCTTCGGCCGCCCGGCGGCCGGGAACATGGGACCGCCGTTCCGCCCCGAGATCTACAACTACGGGCACCGCAACGTGCAGGGCATCGCCTTCGGGCCGGGCGGGCGCGCTTACGACATCGAGCACGGCCCCGACCGGGACGACGAGGTCAACCTGCTGGTCAGGGGCGGGAACTACGGCTGGGACCCGGTGCCCGGCTACAACGAGTCGGTCCCGATGACCGACCTCCGCAAGTTCCCCAACGCCCGCCGGGCCGTGTGGAGCTCGGGGTCGCCGACCATCGCTCCCTCGGGCGGCACGTTCCTGACCGGCTCGCGCTGGAAGGGCTGGAACGGCGCGCTGGCCATCGCCGTGCTCAAGGGCCAGCAGCTGCGGGTGCTGGCGTTCAACGCCAACGGCACCGCGGTCGAGCAGCAGTGGGCCCGGGTCACCGGGCACGGCCGGCTGCGCTCGGCCGTGCTGAGCGCGCGGGGCAACCTCTACATCGCCACCGACGCGCAGCCCGGCCGCATCCTCCGGGTGATCCCGACGGGTTAGCCCGCCATCTCGGCGATGGCGGTGGCCACCGCCGCCGGGCGCTCCATCGGCAGCATGTGGCCGGCCCCGGCCAGCTCGACCAGCGTGGCCCCGGGCAGGCGGGCGACGATCTCGCGGGTCAGGTCGTTGCGGATCAGCCGGTCGCGCCGGCCCAGCAGCACCGTGCACGGCCGGCCGACGGCCCCGAGGGCGGCGCGCAGGTCCATGCCCCGCATGGCGGCGCCGGCGTCCATGCGGACCCCGGACGGCGTGGCCACGAACAACCGGCGGGTGGCGTCGACGTGGGCGGGGTCGGCCGCCTTGCCGAACGTGGGCCGCACCAGGGCGAAGCCGAGGCGGGGCCGGGCCATGACCCGGTTGGCCCGGTCGCCGGGGAGCATCCGCTCGCCGGCCCGCTCGATGCGCCGGACGCCGATGCCGTGGGCGGCGGTGGCCACGAGGACCAGGCCCCGCACCCGCTCGTCCAGCACGTCGGGGTGGCGGCAGGCGCAGGCCATGACGCTCATCCCGCCCATCGAGTGGCCGGCCAGCACGGCGTCGCGGACGCCGGCGGCGGCTGTGACCGCGGCCAGGTCGTCGCCCAGCCGGTCGACCGTGAACGGGTCGCGGCCCGTGCCCGAGGCGCCGTGGCCCCGCTGGTCATAGAGGACGACGGGGTGGCCGGCGGCCACCAGCCGGCGGGCGACCGGCGCCCACACGGCCCGGCTGCCGGTCCAGCAGTGCGACAGGACGATCGGGGGCCGGGGCTCGCCCGCGGGATCGCCGGCGGGCGGGGCGACGGTCACGGCCAGGGCGGCGCCGTCGTCGGTGGTCACGGTCAGCTCGTCGCCGGCCGGCAGCGTCAGGTCGGCGTCGGGCCGGACCTCGGGCGCGGTCGACGTCATCGGCCGACCCGGGCGATGACCCCCTGGGCCCGCAGCGGCAGCAGGCGGGACGCCCACCAGCCGAGCTTGGCCTCCCACCCCACCGGCACGACCGGCTTGTCGTGGCGGATCGCCACCACCACGTCGCGGGCGACCAGCTCGGGCGGGTGGCCCCGGGCGAACCACTTGCGGGTCTCCTCCCGGGTGGCGGCCTGGCCGCCGAGGAAGCGGGTGGCGTCGATGATCGGGGTGTTGATGACGCCCGGGCAGACGGCGCTGACGCCCACCCCGGCCCGGCCCCAGTCGGCCCGCAGGCAGCGGGACAGGGCCAGCACGGCCGCCTTGGTGGTGACGTAGGCCGGCTCGGTGGCCCGCATCGTGTAGGCGAGGCCGGACGAGACGTTGACGACCTGGCCCCGGCCCCGGTCGACCATGGCCGGGCCGAAGGCCAGGCAGCACTGGAGCACGCCGTCGAGGTTCACGCTGCGGATCCAGCGCCAGTCGTCGATGGTCATGTCGGTCAGCCGGCCCGACATGCCGACGCCGGCGTTGTTCACCAGCACGTCGAGGGGGCCGACGTCGGCCGCCACCCGGGCCGCCAGCGCGGTCACGGCGGTGTCGTCGGTCACGTCACACTCGAGGGGCGTCGCCTCGGGCCCGATCTCGCCGCAGGCGACGGCGGTCTTCTCCGCCGTCTCGCGGCACAGGTCGACCGGGATCACCCGCGACCCCCGCCGGGCCAGCTCGATGGCGATCGCCCGCCCGATGCCGCTGCCCGCGCCGGTGACGAGGGCGGTCGCCCCGTCGAGCTCGAAGTCCGCCCGTCTTGCCATGGCGTCACCCCGTGACCAACTGTTGAGTATTGGTCAATAATTGTGCCACGCGCTGTTGACCTGCCGTCAATAGGAACGGACTTCCCCCGTGGCGACTTCCCCTCGCACCCGCCTCGACCCCGACGCCCGCCGCGCCCAGCTCGTCGAGCTCGGCCGGCGGATGCTGAGCACCCGGCCCCTCGACACGGTGGCCATCGACGAGATCGCCGCCGAGGCGGGGATCAGCCGGGGCCTGCTGTTCCACTACTTCCCCACCAAGCGGGACTACCACCTGGCGGTGGCCCGGGCCGCGGCCCAGGACCTGCTGCGCCGCACCGACCCCGACCCGTCACTCGACGCCCTGTCCCAGCTGCGGGCGAGCGTGGAGGCCTTCGTCGACTACGTGTCCGAGAACCGCGACCCCTACACCGCCTTCATCCGGGGCGCCGCCGGGGGCGACCCCGAGGCCCGGGCCGTGGGCGACGCCACCCGGGAGGCGTTCACCCAGCGGGTGCTGGCCCGCATGGGTGCCGACCGGCCGTCGCCCCGGCTGCGGGTGGCGGTGCGGGGATGGGTGGCGTTCACCGAGGAGGTCACGGTCGACCGCATGGCCGGCGAGGCGCTGGACCGCGACGAGCTGGTGGCGCTGATCGTCGAGGCCCTGGTGACGCTGGTGAGGATGGGGGGCGGGGAGCTGCCCGGTCCGGCCTGACCACGGGCCGGTTGCCTGTTGACACTGTCTACATGCGGGTGTAGACAGTGTCTACATGGAGTTGTCGGATGCGTCCCGGGTGCTGGCGGGGATCCTCTGCCTCAGCCTCGTCACCGTCGAGACCGGCGGCGCCCTGATGTTCCGCATCGTCCAGGGGCGGCAGCCCGCGACGCCCATCCAGCAGTCGTTCTTCCGGGCCGGCCACGCCCACGCCGGCGTCTACCTGATCCTCGGGCTGGTGGCCCAGGTGCTGGTGGACGCCACCACCCTCACCGGCCCGGCGGAGTGGGTGGCCCGCACCTTCGTCCCCATCGCCGCGCTGCTGCTGCCGGGCGGGTTCTTCCTGTCCGTCTCGCGGCCCGGCGCCACCGAGCCGAACCGCCTGGTCGCCCTCGTCCCCGCCGGCGCCGTCGTGCTGGCGATCGGGCTGGCGACGCTGGGGATCGGCCTGCTGGCGGCATGACCGGCTTCGCCCCCGGCGCCGGTCATGCCGCCGAGGTGGCCGGCGGCGCCCCCGCCCCGGACACCACGCCCCGGGGCCGCCTGCTGGCCGCGGCGCGCCGGGTGCTCACCCGCGACGGCCTGGAGGGCCTGACCCTGCGGGCCATCGCCCGCGAGGCGGGCGTGTCGCACGGCGCCCCCCTGCGCCACTTCCCGTCGCTGGCGGCGCTGCTCGCCGCCGTGGCCGCCGAGGGCTTCACCTGGCTGGCCGACAGCATCGACACCGACCTGGCCGCGGCGGAGGCGGGCGCCGTCGCGGCCGGATCGGTGAGCACCCCCCGGCAGCGCCTGGCCGTGGCCGGCCGGGCCTACCTGCGCTTCGCGCTGGACGACCCCGGGCTGTTCTCGGTGACGTTCCGCCCCGAGCGCATCGACGTCAGCGACGTCGAGTACCTGACCCAGGGGTTCCGGGCCTTCTCCCAGCTGCGCGACCTGGTCGAGGCCGCCCAGGCGGACGGCTGGCTGCCCGACCTCCCGGCGACGGACCTGGCCGGCGTGCTGTGGGCCCACGTCCACGGCATCGCCACCCTCGCCATCCACGGCGGGCTGGTCGGGGTGATCGAGGGCGACGACGCCGTCGACCGCCTCATGGGCCTGTCGATCTCCATCACCGTCGGACCCGAAGGAGACACCCGATGAGCACGGTCACGGTCTCGTTCCTCGAAGGCAACTTCGCCCCGGTGCAGGAGGAGGTGACCAGCGAGGACCTCCCCGTCACGGGCCGGCTGCCCGAGGCGCTCGTCGGCCGCCTGGCCCGCATCGGCCCGAACCCCCGCGCCGTCGAGGACCCGGCCGCCTACCACTGGTTCACCGGCGAGGGGATGGTCCACGGCGTGCGCCTCGACGGCGGGCGGGCCGCCTGGTACCGCAACCGCTGGGTGGGCGGCGGCAACGTCGTCAACACCCACGTGATCGGCGTCGACGGACGCACGTTCGCCCTGGTCGAGGCGGGCAGCCCGCCGGTCGAGCTGACCGACGGGCTGGACACGGTGGCGCCCTGCGACTTCGGCGGCACGCTCGACGGCTCGTTCACCGCCCACACCCACGCCGACCCTGCGACCGGCGACCTGCACGGCGTGACCTACCACTG
>DATFRN010000162.1:0-3226 GCA_035263165.1 Acidimicrobiales bacterium
TGGTCGCTCATGGCGCGGCTCGCTCTCGTAGGAGGGGGATCAGTTCGCTGGTCACCAGGTGGGAGGCGGTGCGGGCCGCCTCGCGGTCGGCGCCGAAGCCGGGGCCCGTCACGACGAAGCGGTCGACGCCGAGGGCGGCCAGGTCGCCGACCCGGTCGGCGCAGGCCTCGGGCGGGCCGACCACGGCGAAGCGGTCGACGAACCCGGGCACCAGGGCCCCGGTCTGGGGCGACCGGTTCGACAGGTGCTGGCGGCTGTCGTAGCGCCGGCCGACCTCGGCCACGACCTCGGCGTCGGCGGGGGCCAGGCCGGCGCCGGTCGAGCCGGGCATGGACGAGAAGTGGGCGAAGGCGGCCACGCTGCCGGCGATCAGGCCCCGGGCCACGTCGGGGTCGGGGTGGCAGCCGACGTTGACGTAGCTGCCGAAGCTCAGGTCGCCCGGCGCCCGGCCGGCGTCGGCGGCCGCCTTGCGGGCCAGCTCGATGGCCCAGGCCACCCGGTCGGGGTCGGCGCCGACGGCCAGCGTGATGCGGTCGGCCAGCCGGCCGCCCAGCTCGAGCATGCGCGGCCCCGAGCAGGCCAGGTCGACGGGCACCTTGGGCTGGGTGGCCCGGTCGAGCCACTGGAGCCGGCTGGGGAAGCCGTCGCAGTCGACCGTGCCGCCGGACAGGTAGGTCTGGACGTCGGCGAGCAGCGCGCCGAAGCGGGCCACCGGCTGGGGCTTCCGGCCCAGGTGGAACAGGGCGGTGTCGCCCCGGCCGATGCCGAGGGCGAAGCGGCCGCCCGAGGTCTCCTGGACCGTGGCGGCCACGGCGGCCAGCGCCGCGGGGTGGCGGGTGTGGGCGTTGGTGACGCCGGTGGCGAAGGCGAGCGTGGTGGTGGCCTCGGCAGCCAGGGCGCAGGCGACGAAGGGGTCGCCCACCAGGTTCTGGGAGTCGGTGAACGTGACCCCGTCCCACCCCGCGGCCTCGACGCGCCGGGCCTGCTCGACCGCGGAACCCGTCTCGGGGATCCGCATGGTCCACAGCTCCATGGGGGTGAGCCTATAATTCGAACAGTGGTCGAATCAAACGGTGTTCGAATTCCTGCTCGCCGGAAGCCCACGCGGTGGGGCGACCGCGAGCAGCGGCGCCGCGACATCCTCGACGCGGCCCGTAGCCGCATCGCCACGCAGGGCTACCTGTCGCTCAACATGCGGGACCTGGCGGCGGGGGCGGGGATCAGCCCGGCCACGCTGTACTCGTACTTCGGCACCAAGGAGGAGCTGTTCGCCACGCTGTACGCCGAGGCCATCCGGGCCCACACGGTGGCCTACCGGCCGGTGGCGGAGGCGGGGCACGGGCTGGAGGAGCTGCTCGGGCACCTCATCCGGGCCCACGTGGAGCTGTACCGGACCTACGGGCGCCACTTCACGCTGTGGTCGGCCCTCCGCCACGACCCGGGCCCGGGCGACGAGGGCCGCCGGGTGGCGATGGAGGTGATGGTGGAGCTGCGGGCGGCGACGGTGGAGCAGAACCGGCTGCAGATGACCTCCCTACGCGAGGCCGCGGCCCGCGACGGCCGCCGCCTGCGGGACGACCGCCGGGTGGCGAGCTACCTGTGGGCGACCCTCAACGGGCTGGCCGACCACCTGACCAGCGAGCGGCGCAAGCTGGACCCGTACCCGGGGTCGGAGCTCGTGGCGTTCACCGCCGGGCGGCTGGCGGAGGCGATCGTGGAGCCGGCGTAGCACCCGAACCCAAGATCAACCCCCGGTAGGACGACCAGCGCAACCACCGTGACTACCGTGCCAACCGATGGCCGACCTCGTCCCCTTGCGCGCCGCCCTGGAGCGGCTCCCGCCCGTGGTGGCGGATGCGTTGCTGGCCGCGGTCGTGGCGGTGGTGACGGTCGCCTCCGTGGTCGTGACCGACCGGAACGACCCCGGGGTGCAGCTGACCGTGGGCGGGGTCGTGTTGCTGGCCGTCCAGTTCGTCGCGCTCGTGTGGCGGCGGCGGGCACCGGTGGAGGTCGCCGTCGTCGTCCTCGCTGCGGGCATGTGGTACGGCACCGCCAAGCTGCCCGATCCGGCGATCCCGTTCGCCGCGGCCCTGGCCATCTACACCGTCGCCGCCTACCGGACGCGGTCCGTCGGCATCGCCGCCGCTATCGTCGCCGCCGGCGTGGGGACCGCGGCGCTCCTGTTCTCCCGGGATTCCGACATCGCCGACGTGGCCGTGAACTACGCCGTCGGCATCACCGCCTGGGCCGTCGGCGAGACCGTGCGCAACCAGCGGGACGAGGCCGCCGCCGCCGAGGCCCGCCGGGCCGAGGACGCCCGCCGGGCCGTGGCCGACGAGCGGGTGCGCATCGCCCGCGACCTGCACGACGTCGTCGCCCACCACCTGAGCGTCATCGTCGTCCAGGCCGAGGCCGCCCAGGAGATGCTGGCCGTCGACCCTGACCGCGCCGACGCGGCGATGGGGGCGGTGGCCGACACGGCCCGGGGCGCGCTCGGGGAGCTGCGCCGGGTGCTGGGCGTGCTGCGCTCCGACGCCAGCCGGGCTCCCCAACCCGACCTGACCTCGGTCGACGACCTGGTCGCGTCCGTCCGCCAGGCCGGTCTCGTGGTCGATGTCCACACCGAGGGAAAGCCCCGCCAGGTCGCCGGCGTCGTCGGCCTGACCGCCTACCGCGTCGTCCAGGAGGGCCTGACCAACGTTCTCCGTCACGCGGCCGCCCGCCGGGCGGAGGTGGCCCTGGCCTACCGCGACGACGCACTGGTCGTGACCATCAGCGACGACGGCCGAGGCGCCCCGGGGCCGGCCGCCGACGCCGGCGGCCACGGCCTCGCCGGCATGCGGGAGCGGGTCGCCACCCTCGGCGGCAGCCTCGACGCCGGCCCCCGGGACGGGGGCGGGTTCGCGGTCCGGGCCCGGCTCCCGCTGGCGCCGTGAGCGTCCGGGTGGTCGTCGCCGACGACCAGGAGCTGGTGCGCAGCGGCTTCGCCATGATCGTCGACGTCCAGCCCGACCTCGTCGTGGTGGGGGAGGCGGCCGACGGCGCCGAGGCCGTCACCGTGGCCCGGCGGGAGCGGGCCGACGTTGTGCTCATGGACGTGCGCATGCCCCGCCTCGACGGCATCGAGGCCACCCGCCGGCTGGCCGGCCCCGACGTGGCCGACCCCGTGAAGGTCGTGATCCTCACGACGTTCGACCTCGACGAGTACGTCTACGCCGCCCTCCGG
>DATFRN010000163.1:0-21462 GCA_035263165.1 Acidimicrobiales bacterium
CAGGCCGGTGGCAGCGGCGGGTGGCCGGACCAGGCCGGGAGCGGCGGCGGTCGGCTGGACCAGGCCGGTGGCAACGGCGGGTGGCCGGACCAGGCCGGGAGCACCGGCGGCTGGCCAGGCGACCAGGGCGGTGGGAACGACAACGGCTGGCCGGCGGCCCAGGGCGCGGGTGCCGGTGGCTGGCCGGACCAGGCCGGTGGGAGCGACAACGGCCGGCACGGCGATCAGGCCGGCGGGTGGCCGGGCGATCAGGTCGACGACAACGGTGGCTGGCCGGCCGATCAGGCCGGCGGGAACGGCGCCGGCGGCTGGCCGGCCGCAGGACCGGCGAGCGGCGAGTGGCCCGCGGCGCACGCCGCGCCGGGAGCCTGGCCCGACCCGGCCGCCGGCGGCTGGCAGGCGGGCCCGGCGTCGGGCGAGTGGCCGGCGGCGCACGCCGCGGGTCCCGGGGCCGGCGGCTGGCAGGCGGGCCCGGCGAGCGGCGAGTGGCCGGCGGCGCACGCGGCCGGCGGGAACGGCTGGTCGCAAGGGCCCGCCACCGGCGAGTGGCCGGCGACCGGGGCCTGGCCGCCCGGGGGCGAGGACACCGGCGCGGCGGCCGGCGGGTGGCCGGCGGCGCCCGGCAACGGCGAGTGGCCCGCGGCCGGCGATCCCGGGTTGGGTCCCTGGCCCCCGGCCGCCCCGCCCTCGGGCAACGGCTGGCCGACGACGGGGGAGTGGCCCGCCGCCGGCGGGGCCGCGCCCGGCCCCGCGGGGCCGCCGGTCCGGCCGGCCGGGGCGGCGCTGCCCGCGGTCGATCCCGAGACCGGCCTGTGGACCGCCAAGTTCCTCCGCGACCGCCTGTCCTCCGAGCGCACCCGGTCCCGGCGGACGCACCGGACGTTCTCGCTGGTCCTGGTGCAGGTGCCCGACGGGCCGCTGGCGACCCTGCCCTACCGGCGCCAGCTCACCCTCCTGCGCGAGCTGGGCTACCAGTTCGTGGCCGGCGGCGTCGTCGACCACCTCGTGCACGTGCCCGACCAGTCCCAGCACTGGTTCGCCGTCATCCTCCCCGACACCGACCGCTCCGGCGCCCAGGTGCTCGAGCGGCGGCTGCGGCTGGGCATCCGGGGCTACCTCTCCAGCCGGGGCCTGCGCCTCGCCGAGCTGGAGAGCGCCTCGCTCACGGCCCCCGACGACGACCCCGCCATGGGCGAGATCTGGGACGCCCTGATCGGCCCCGACGACGCCGGCGACCCGTCCCGGCCGGCCTTCGATCGCTAGCCCTTCAGCTACGGTCTGAGGGCGACGGGGAGCTCGAGCGAGCGCGCTACCCTGACAAATCACAGCGCTGTCATTCGCTCGAACGAAAGGGGCCGGTCGGCGTGACGGGTCGAGGGAGCTTCACCCACCTCCACGTCCACACCGAGTACTCGATGCTCGACGGCGCGGCCCGCATCGGCGAGACGGTCGGGGCGGCGGTGGCCGACGGCCAGCCGGCCATCGGCATCACCGACCACGGCAACATGTACGGCATCCTGGACTTCTACCGGGAGTGCCGCAGCCAGGGCGTCAAGCCCATCCTCGGCACCGAGGCCTACATGGCCCACGACTCCCGGCACGAGCGCCCCGCCCGCCGGGGCCGGGTCGACGACACCGGCGGCGACTCCGACAGCGGCAAGAAGCTCTACTACCACCTGACCCTGCTGGCCGAGGACAACACGGGCTACCGCAACCTCATCCAGCTGGCCAGCCGGGCCTTCATGGAGGGCTACTACTACAAGCCCCGGGTCGACTGGGAGACGCTGGCCGACCACGCCGAGGGCCTGATCGCCACCACCGGCTGCCTCGGGGGCCAGGTGCTCCAGTCGCTGCTCCAGGGCGACACGGAGGGGGCCATCGCCAAGGCGGCCCGGCTCCAGGACATCTTCGGGCGCGACAACCTGTTCGTCGAGCTGCAGGACCACGGCATCGCCGAGCAGCACAAGACCAACCCCCAGCTGCTCGAGATCGCCCGCCGCATCGGCGCCCCCCTGCTGGCCACCAACGACAGCCACTACGTCCACCGGGGCGACGCCGTGGCCCACGACGCCCTGCTGTGCGTGCAGACCGGGTCGCTGATGAGCGACCCCAACCGGTTCAAGTTCCACGGCGACGAGCACTACCTGAAGTCCGCGGCCGAGATGCGCAGCCTGTTCCAGGAGGTCCCCGAGGCCTGCGACAACACGCTGTGGATCGCCGAGCGGGCCGACGTCGAGATCGACTTCGGCAAGCCCCAGCTGCCCAACTTCCCCCTGCCCGAGGGCTTCGCCAGCGACGCCGACTACCTGCGCCACCTCACGTTCGAGGGCGCCCACGAGCGGTGGGGGGCGAGCGTGCCCGACGCCGCCACCGAGCGCCTGGCCTACGAGCTCAAGGTCATCGAGGACATGGGGTTCAGCTCCTACTTCCTCATCGTCTGGGACCTCATCGCCCACGCCCGCCGCTCGGGCATCCGGGTCGGGCCGGGCCGGGGCAGCGCCGCCGGCTGCGCGGTGGCCTACTGCCTGCGCATCACCGACCTCGACCCCATCCGCTACGACCTGCTGTTCGAGCGCTTCCTCAACCCGTCGCGCATCTCGATGCCCGACATCGACATGGACTTCGACTCCCGCTACCGGGACGAGATGATCCGCTACGCGGCCGAGCGCTACGGCCGCGACCACGTCGCCCAGATCGTCACCTTCTCCACCATCAAGGCCCGGGCCGCCGTGCGCGACGCCGCCCGGGTGCTCGGCCACCCCTACGGGGTCGGCGACCGGGTGGCCAAGGCCATGCCGCCGCTCATCATGGGCCGGGACACGCCGCTCTACGCCTGCCTCGAGCCCCATCCCCGCTACGACGACGGCTACAAGATGGCCGGCGAGCTGCGGGAGATGTACGAGGCCGACCCCGACACCCGCCAGGTGATCGACGTGGCCAAGGGGCTCGAGGGCCTGCGCCGCCAGGACGGCATCCACGCCGCCGCGGTGGTGATCACCAAGGAGCCGCTCACCGAGTACCTGCCCATCCAGCGCAAGCCCGAGAACGGCCAGGCCGTCGAGGACGCCCCGGTCGTCACCCAGTACGAGATGCACGGCGTCGAGGACCTGGGCCTGCTGAAGATGGACTTCCTCGGCCTGCGCAACCTCGACGTCATCACCGACACCATGGAGGTCATCCGCCGCACGCGGGGCGTCGAGCTCGACATCGACAACGTCCCCCTCGACGACGCCCCCACCTTCGAGATGCTGGCCCGGGGCGACTCGATCGGCGTGTTCCAGCTGGAGGGCGGGCCCATGCGGGCGCTCATCCGCTCGCTCGCCCCCACCAGCTTCGAGGACGTGGCCGCCCTGGTCGCCCTGTACCGGCCCGGGCCGATGGCGGCCAACATGCACAACGACTACGCCGACCGCAAGAACGGGCGGAAGCCGGTCGCCTACCTCCATCCCGACGCCGAGGAGATCCTGGCCGACACCTGGGGCCTGATGATCTACCAGGAGTCGGTCATGCGGATCGCCCAGAAGTTCGCGGGCTACTCGCTGGCCGAGGCCGACAACCTGCGCAAGGCCTGCCTGCCCAAGGGCAGCCGCATCCTCACCCCGGCCCACGGCTACGTGCCGATCGAGCGGCTCATGGGCCTGGCCGACCACCGGGCCCAGACCGTCGACGCCGAGACCGGCCTCGTGCGCCACGAGGAGGTCGAGGACGTCTGGTCGGTGGGGGTCAAGCCGGTCCTCCGGCTCACCACCGCCACCGGCCACCGCATCGAGGCCACCGAGAACCACCCGTTCCTGGTCGACGGCCGCTGGGTCGAGCTGGGCCGGGTGCGCCCCGGCGACCGGGTGGGCGTCGCCCGCCGGGCCGACAGCGACGGCGGCGGCCGGGTCACGACCCCCGAGGTCGAGCTGGCCGCGCTGCTGCTGGCCGGCGTCCCGGCCGGGGGGCGGCGGGCGGCCCGGCCCCGCACCGCCCGGTTCCGCACCGGCGACGCCGAGATCGTCGCCGCCTACCGCAAGGCCTTCGCCGCCCGCTTCGGCTACCCGCCGTCCGCCCGCCGGGCCCGGGGCAGCCTGCGCGAGCTGCGGCTGACCCGGCGCGAGCATGCCTCGCTCGGCCCGCTCATCGGTCGTCCGGGCCTCGACCCGGCCGCCCGCCGCATCCCCAGCCGGGTGGTCAACGCGCCCCGGCCCCACCTCGAGCGCTTCCTCGGCCTGTGGTTCTGCGCCGAGGGCTGGGCCGACGCCGACGGCGCCCACCTGGGGGCCCCCGGCGCCGGGGTGGCCCGGTCGCTCAAGCGCATGCTGCTGCGCTGCGGGGTGGTCGGCGAGCTGGCAGAGGTGGCCGTGCCCGGCCACGGCACCCGCTGGCGGGTCTCGGTGCGGGGCGGCGAGCAGGCCAAGGCGTTCGCCCGGCTGGTCGAGCCCCATCTGACCGACCGCAAGACCCGGGCGGTGGCCCACTGGCTGGTGGAGGGTGGCACCGGCCACCCCGCCCCGCTGGGCGACGGCGAGGGCGACCTCGGCTGGGACGTGGTCACCGCGGTCGAGCCGGTGGGGGCGGTCGAGTGCTTCGACTTCCGCATGGCCGAGCCCGAGCGGCCCTACGCGGTGGTCGAGGACTTCGTCGTCCACAACTGCGGCAAGAAGATCCGCGAGCTCATCGCCCGCGAGCGCGAGAAGTTCGTGGCCGGCTGCGACGCCACCGGTTACGGCGCCGACCTGGGCAACGAGTGGTTCGACATCATCGAGCCGTTCGCCGACTACGCCTTCAACAAGTCGCACAGCTTCGGCTACGGCTACGTGGCCTACCAGACGGCCTACCTCAAGGCGAACTACCCGGCCGAGTACCTGGCCGCCCTGCTCACCAGCGTCAAGGCCAGCCTGGAGAAGGCCGCGGTCTACCTGGCCGAGTGCCGGGCCATGGGCATCACGGTCGAGGTGCCCGACATCAACCGCTCCGCCTCCGACTTCACCCCGGTGGTCGAGGGCGAGGGCGACGACGAGCGGCTGCGCATCATCTTCGGCCTGTCGGCCGTGCGCAACGTGGGCGAGGGCCTGGTCGCCCACATCGTGGCCGAGCGGGAGGCCGGCGGGCCCTTCGCCGACTTCTACGACTTCTGCCAGCGGGTCGATCCCCAGGTCCTGAACAAGCGCACGGTCGAGTCGCTGATCAAGGCCGGCGCCTTCGACGACGTGGGCCACCCCCGCAAGGGCCTGCTCACCGTTTTCGAGCAGATCGTCGACCACACGCTGGCCCGGCGGCGCGAGCGGGACATGGGGATCATGACCCTGTTCGGCGACGCCGGCGACGGCGACGGGCTCGGCGACTTCGAGCGCACCGCGGTGCCCGACGTCGAGTTCAACAAGCGCGACCGGCTGGCGTTCGAGAAGGAGATGCTCGGCCTCTACGTGAGCGACCACCCGCTGCTCGGGGCCGAGGCCGCGCTGGCCCGGCGGGCCGACGCCGCCATCGACGAGCTGGCCGACATCGAGGACGGCGCGCTCAAGACCGTGGGCGGGGTGATCACCGGCCTCCAGAAGAAGTGGACCCGCAAGGGCGACCTCATGGCCGTGTTCACGCTGGAGGACCTGCGGTCGTCGGTCGAGGTGATGGTGTTCCCCCGCACGATGACCGAGCACGGCCACAAGCTGGCCGACGACGCGGTCGTGGTGGTCCGGGCCCGGGTCGACCGGCGGGACGATGCGCCCAAGCTGATCGCCCAGGCGATCGACGCCGTCGAGGTGGCGGAGGGAGCACTCGCCGAGCCGTTGCGACTGCGGGTGCCGCCGCAACTGCTGTCCGAGGCGACCGTCGCCGATCTCAAGTCGATCCTGTCCGAGCATCCCGGGGTGGCTCCGGTGGTGCTCCATCTCGGCGAGCGCCAGGTCGTTCGCCTGCCGGAACAGTGGAACGTCGACACCACGAATGGCCTGCTGGGGAGGCTGCGCGTTGTGCTCGGAGCGGGGGCGATCGTGACCTGACGTTCGCGCCGCGCGCGCGCGTTCGGCTACCCGAGTTGCACGAGTCGTGAGGTTTGACTGGACTAGTAGTTCATTGTCGTCGCAGAACGGGGGCAGCGCAGGAGATGTCGGTAGCCGTAGACACCAAGGACTGCACGGCCCTCAGCGACGCCGAGGTCGTCGAGATGGCCGACCTGTGCACCGAGGGCATCGGCCACGAGGTCGGCACATTGTCGAAGCAGGCCGAGGCGTGGGTGCTGGTCACCCAGGCGCGCGAGGACGGGCGGCTCAAGGGCTTCGCCTTCTGCACCCTCGAACGCATCGGCGGCACACCGTGCGTGCTCATCGGCCTCGCCGCCGTGCGCCGGACCTCCAAGCGCGACACCGTGCTGCGGGGCCTGATCCAGGACATGCTGCGCCGGGCCGTGCTCGCCTTCCCCGACGAGGACGTGCTGGTCTCGGCCCGCTTCGCCGACCCGGGCGCCTTCGACGCCTTCCGCTCGCTGGCCGACGTCGTGCCCCGGTCCGGCCACCGCGCCTCGGGCGAGGAGCGGGCGTGGGGTGGCCGGCTGGCCAAGCGCTACGGGGTCGAGAACGGCGCCTACGAGCCGCGGGCGTTCACCGCCCGGGGCGACGGCGACGGCCACGCCCCCGTGTTCGACCACGAGACGCTGCACCCCGAGCTGATCGACGACGAGGTCGCCACCCGCTTCGAGGACCTGCACCCCGACAAGGGCGACAGCCTGGTCGCGTTCGGCTGGGCCATGGAGGAAGAGCTGCGCAAGCTGGCGTAACCCGGGGTGTTGCCCCGTGGAGCTGAGCGACGCCGTCCGCCGCCGGCGGATGGTGCGGGCCTTCGCCGACCGGCCCGTGGACCCCGCCCTCGTCGACGGCCTCGTCGACCTGGCCCGCCGGGCCCCCTCGGCGGGCAACGCCCAGCCCTGGGCGTTCGTGGTGCTGGAGGGCGCCGACACGGCGCGGCTGTGGGACGTGACGCTGCCCGCCGAGCGCCGGGCCGGGTTCCGGTGGGCGGGGCTGGTGTCGGCGCCGGTGGTGGTGGTGCCGCTGGTCGAGCCGGCGGCCTACCCCCGCCGCTACGGCGAGGACGACAAGGCGGCGACCGGCCTCGGCGCCGGGGTCGACGCCTGGCCCGTGCCCTACTGGTGGGTGGACGGGGGGATGGCCGTGCACGCGCTGCTGCTCGGCGCCACCGACGCCGGGCTGGGGGCGCTGTTCTACGGGCTGTTCGACCACGAGCCGGCGGCCCTGGCGGCGCTGGGCGTGCCGGACGGCTGGCGGGCCCTCGGCGCGGTGGCGCTGGGCTGGCCGGCCCCCGACGAGCCGGGCCGTTCCGCCGCCCGGCCCCGGCCGCTGCTGTCCGAGGTGGTCCACCGGGGCGGCTGGCACCGGCACCGGTCCGCCTGACGAGTCGCCTGAGGCTGGGCCTGAGGCCCGGCCGAGGCGGGCGTGCGACCCAAGGGTCTGCCTGACGAGTCGTCAGATAGTTTCGGTGTCCGTGGAGCTCCAGACCGCCATCGACCTCGACGCCACCACCAACGACCGCGTCGTGCTACTGCGCCGGCCCAGGGGCCTGCTCTCACAGGACGACGTGAGCCTGGAGAAGGGCGTCGCCCTGCCCCCGCTGGCGGACGGCGAGGCGCTGATCGAGGTCGGCTGGATCGGCATCGACGCCACCGTGCGGACCTGGCTGTCGCAGGCCGAGGGCTACCTGCCGGCGGTCGAGATCGGCGACGCGGTGCGGGCCAGCGGCATCGGGCGGGTGGTGGCCACCCGGTGCGAGACGTTCCCGCTCGGCCACCACGTCTACGGCCTGCCCGGCTGGCAGCGCTACGGCGTCGTGCGGGACGACCCGCTGGCCACCCACCTGGGCGAGGAGGTCGACGCCCCCGCGCTGCTGTCCGTGTACGGCGCCACCGGGCTCACCGCCTACGTCGGCATGGTCGACGTGGCCGGCGTGAAGGCGGGCGACACGGTGGTGGTGTCGGCCGCGGCCGGGGCCACGGGCTCGCTGGCCGCCCAGATCGCCAAGATCCACGGAGCCCGGGTGATCGGCATCTGCGGCCGGGACGACAAGGCCGCCTGGCTCACCGGCGAGCTCGGCCTCGACGGCGCCATCAACCACGCCACCGAGGACGTCGGCGCCCGGCTCAAGGAGCTGTGCCCCGAGCGCGTCGACGTCTACTTCGACAACGTGGGCGGCGCCATCCTCGACGCCGTGCTCGACCGGCTGGCCATGCACGCCCGGGTCGTGCTGTGCGGGGCCATCGCCATCTACAACGAGCACGGCCGGCCGCCGGGCCCGGCCAACTACTTCCAGCTCATCAACCGCCGGGCCCGCATGGAGGGGTTCCTGTCCCTCGACCACTGGGACCGCTTCGCCGAGGTGGCGGGCATCCTCGGGACCTGGATGGCGGAGGGGCGGCTGCGCTACCGCACCGAGCTCTACGAGGGCCTCGGGTCGGCGGTCGACGCCCTCAACGCGCTGTTCACCGGGGCCAACACCGGCAAGACGGTCATCCGCCTGTAGCGCCGGCAGGCCGGGTCGCCTGGGTCAGCTCGGAGACGTTCGCGCCGGGCAGGTCGGGCACCTCGTGGTCGAGGTCGTCGCCCAGCGCCAGCACGAGGATGGGGCCGACCAGAAGGGCGAGCACCAGCACCGCCGCCGCCACCAGCCCCCACCAGGCCCCCGGGTCGAGCCGCACCACCAGGACCTCGTCGCGCCCGCCGATCTCCGCCGTGGTCTTCATGCCTGTAGAGACGTCCGGCGGGCGCGAAGAGTTCCGTTCCGTCGCGAGCGACGCGGGGGCAGCGGGCACGATCTCCTGCGCCACCCCCGCGTCCGCCGTCTCGCTCACACCTGTCCAGACGCGCCGGGGGCCCGGAAGGTTGACGCATTCTCAGGTTTTTCTCAGTCGGCCCCGCCCCCGAGCTGGCCGGCCAGCGTGGCCGCGTCCTCGGCGGGCAGCCGGCAGGCGTAGTGGCGGCACACGTAGGCCCGGCCGTCCTCGCGCCCGGCCCACAGCGGCGAGTCGTAGCGCTCGCCCCACGCCAGCACCGCCCGCGGCCGGTAGGCGCCGTGCACCAGGGCCACCAGGTCCGGCCGGTCGCCGGCCACCACGACCTCGTCCAGCCCGTGGACCGCCAGGTCGACCGCGGCCAGCAGGTGGCCGAAGGCGGTGGGGTGGCGGGCGGCCAGCGGGCCCGCCAGCCGCAGGATCTGGTCGGCCAACTGGCGGTAGCGGTCCTCGCCGGTGAGGGCGGCCAGCCGCAGCAGCGCCACCGCGGCCAGGCTGTTGGCGCTGGGGATCGCGTTGTCCATCAGGTCCTTGTTCCGGGTCACCAGCTTCTCGGCGTCGCTGCCGGTGGTGAACACCCCGCCCCGGGCCACGTCCCAGAACGTGTCGGCCAGCGCGTCGGCGGCCTCGCGGGCGGCGGCGACCCAGCGGGCCTCGCCGGTGGCCTCGCCCAGCCGGGTGAAGGCGTCGACCAGGGCGGCGTGGTCGGCGGCGTAGGCCAGGTGGCGGGCGCCCCCGCCGGCCTGCCACGACCGCCGCCAGCGGCCGTCCCCGCCCCGCAGCTCGCCCAGCAGGAACTCGCCGTTGGCCACCGCCGCGTCCCGCCAGTCGTCCCGGCCGGTGGCCGCGGCGGCCTCGGCCAGCGCGGCCAGCATCAGGCCGTTCCACTCGGTGAGGACCTTGTCGTCGAGCCCCGGCCGCACCCGGCCCTCCCGGGCGGCGAACAGCCGGGCCCGGGCCTCCTCGATGCGCTCGGGGCGGGCCAGCTCGCCTTGGTGCGCCAGCCGGTTGAGGATGGTCCGCCCCTCGAAGTTGCCGCCGGGCGTCACGCCCCACCACGCCATCGCCTCGGCCGCCAGGGCGTCGTCGCCCAGGGCGGCGGCGATGTCGTCGGGCGTCCACACGTAGAACCGGCCCTCCTCGCCCTCGGAGTCGGCGTCCTCGGCCGACATGAAGCCGCCGGACTCGTGGCGCAGGTCGCGCAGCACGTAGCCGACCGTCTCGTCCAACACCTGGCGGTAGCGGTCGTGCCCGGTGACCTGCCAGGCGTGCAGGTACAGCCGGGCCAGCAGGGCCTGGTCGTAGAGCATCTTCTCGAAGTGGGGGACCAGCCAGCGGTCGTCGACCGAGTAGCGGTGGAAGCCGCCGCCCAGGTGGTCGTAGATGCCGCCCGAGGCCATGGCGTCGAGCGACGTCTCGACCATGGCCCGGGTCTCCGCCGCGCCGGCGTCGGCCAGCGACCGCATCAGCACCTCCAGGCTCATGGCCTGGGGGAACTTGGGGGCGCCCCCGAAGCCGCCCCGCACGTCGTCGTGCTGCTGGCGCAGCTGGTCGTGGGCGGCCTCGAGTGCCTCGGCGCCGGGCACGTCCTCGCCGGGGTCGAGCAGCGCGGTGCGGCCCAGCGCCCCGGTGAGCTGGTCGGCCTGGGCATCGACGTCCTCGCGCCGGGTGCGCCACAGCTCGCCGACCCGCCGGACCAGGTCGGGGAACGAGATCATCCCGCCCCGGGGCTCGGCGGGGAAGTATGTCCCGCCGAAGAACGGGCGGCCGTCGGGCGTGCAGAACACCGTCATCGGCCAACCGCCCTGGCCGGTCATGGCCTGGACCGCCTCCATGTAGATCTCGTCGACGTCGGGGCGCTCCTCCCGGTCGACCTTGACGCTCACCAGGGTGTCGTTGACCAGGGCGGCGATGTCGGGGTCCTCGAACGACTCGTGGGCCATGACGTGGCACCAGTGGCAGGCCGAGTAGCCCACCGACAGCAGCACGGGCACGTCGCGCCGGCGGGCCTCGGCGAAGGCGTCGTCGCCCCACTCCCACCAGTCGACGGGGTTGTCCTGGTGCTGGCGGAGGTACGGGCTGGTGGCGGCCGCCAGTCGGTTGGCCATCGGCCCACGATAGGCACGGGCCGGACCGTCCCCTCTAGGTTCCCCGCCATGCAGATCAGCCTGGAGGGGAAGGTCGCGCTGGTGACCGGCGCCAGCCGGGGCATCGGCCGGGCGGTGGCCGCCGCCTACGCCGGCGCCGGGGCGTCGGTGATGCTGTCGTCGCGCAAGCAGGAGGCGCTGGAGGAGGCGGCGGCGGGGATGCCGGGCGCGGTGGACGTGTTCGCCGCCAACGCCGGCGAGCCCGAGCAGGTGGCCGCGTGCGTGGCGGCGACGATGGACCGCTTCGGGCGCATAGACATCCTGGTGAACAACGCGGCGACCAACCCGTACATGGGCCGCACGATCGACATCGACCTGCCGCGCTTCGACAAGACCTGGCAGGTCAACTACCGGGGCCCGGTGGTGTGGTGCCAGGAGGCGTGGCGGGCATCGATGGCCGACCACGGCGGCGTGATCCTCAACATGGCCAGCATCGGCGGGCTGTCGGTGGAGAACAGCATCGGGCACTACAACGTGACCAAGGCGGCCCTCGTCCACCTGACCAAGACCCTGGCCGCCGACCTCGCCCCCGGCGTCCGGGTCAACGCCCTCGCCCCGGGGCTCGTCAAGACCGACTTCGCCCGCGCCCTCTGGGAGCCGGCCGAGGAGGCCGTGGCCCGCAGCCTCCCCCTGCGCCGCCTGGGCGAGCCCGAGGACATCGCCAACGCCGCGCTGTTCCTGGCCAGCGACCTGGCGTCGTGGATCACCGGCCACACGCTGGTCGTCGACGGGGGAGCGTTGCTGCGGGCGAACCTGTAGGCGGCGGCCCTACAGGCGCCACAACGCCACCTTCCCGGACGCGGTGCGGGGCAGCGACGCGACCACCTGCACCTCCCGCGGCGCGGCATAGGCCGGCAACGACTCGCGCGCGAGGGACCGCAGCGCTGCCAACCCCGGCGGCGAGGCCGGGTCGGCGGGCACGACCAGGGCCACGACCCGCTGCCCCCACTCCGGATCCGGCCGCCCGACCACCGCGACCTCGGCGACCGACGGGTGGGCCGCGAGGACCCGCTCCACGGCGGCGGGCCACACGTTCTCGCCGCCGGTGATGATCAGCGTGCCCTGGCGCCCGTGGACCGTGAGGCGGCCCGCCGCCGCGTCCCACTCGCCGGCGTCGCCCGTGGGGTACCAGCCGTCGGGTGTCCTCGGGTCGCGGCCCTCGCGGTAGCACCGCAGCAGCATGGGGGCCCGGACCTGGATCTCGCCGTCCACGACCCGCAGGTCCACGCCGTCGAGCGGCGTGCCGTCGTAGACGACGCCGCTGCCGGTCTCGGTCATGCCGTAGGTCGTCACCGCGTTGGCCGGCAGGTCGGGCGGCATGGCCGAGCCGCCCAGCACCACCGTGCGGAACGCCGCCGGGTCCACCCGGCGCAGCGCCGTCGGGACCAGCGACACCAGCGTGGCGCCCTCGGCCGCGGCCGCGGCGACGGCCGGGGCGGAGAACCCGTCGTGGACCGTCAGCGGCGTGCGGGTCACCAGCGCCCGGGTCACGACCGACAGGCCGCCGACGTGGGCCAGGGGCAGGCAGGCCAGCCAGCGGTCGCCCTCCGGGTCGACCGCCAGGCGGGCGCTGGTGGCCCAGGCCGAGGCGGCGACCGCGTCGTGGGTCAGCACGGCCGCCTTGGGCTCGCCGGTCGTGCCGCTGGTGGCCACGACCACGGCGTCGCCCTCCTCGACCGGCTCGTCCGGACGGGCGGCGGCCAGCACGGCCTCCCGGGCCGGCGGCGGCAGCCGGGGGTCGAGCGGCAGCACGGCGTCGCCGGCGTCCCAGGCCCGGCGCAGGGCGGCGACGAAGGCCTCGCCGCCCCGGGCCTCGACGACGATCAGGCGGCGCATCGGGCGATCATGCCAGCGGACCGGGTGGGAGGCACGCCCGGTCGCGTGCCAACCTGCGGGCGTGACCGATGCCGACGCTGCGCCCACCGCCGCCCGCGGGGCCGCCCCGCCACCCGAGGGCTGGCGGGTGTGGGTGGCGGGTGCCCGGCCCCGGACCCTGCCCGCCGCCGTGGTCCCGGTGCTGGTCGGCACCGCCTGCGCCGCCGGGCGCACCGACGTCATCGCCTGGCGGGCGCTGGCCGCGGGGGTGGTGGCGCTCGCCCTCCAGATCGGCACCAACTACGCCAACGACTACAGCGACGGCGTGCGGGGGACCGACTCCGGCGAGCGCCGGGTCGGGCCCGTGCGGCTGGTGGGGTCCGGCCTGCGCTCGCCCGGCGCGGTCAAGCGGGCGGCGCTGGCCGCCTTCGGCGTGGCCGGGCTGGCCGGCCTGGCCCTGGCGCTGGCCGTCGGCCCGCAGCTGCTGATCGTCGGGGCCGCCGCCCTGGCCGCCGGCTGGTTCTACACCGGCGGCAAGCACCCCTACGGCTACCTGGGGCTGGGCGAGCTGTTCGTCTTCGTGTTCTTCGGCGTCGTGGCGACCGCCGGGTCGGCCTATGTGCAGGAGGAGGCGCTGTCGGGCCTGGCGCTGGCCGCCAGCATCCCGGTCGGGTTCCTGGCCACGGCGCTGCTGGTGGTCAACAACCTGCGGGACATCCCGGGCGACACCGCCTCCGGCAAGCGCACGCTGGCCGTGCGGCTCGGCGACCCGGCCACCCGGGGCCTGTACGTGGCGCTGCTGGTCGGGGCGATGGTGATGGTGCCGGTGGTGGCCGGGCTGGGCAACCGGCCGGCGGCCGCCGCCGCCCTGGTCGCCGTGGTGCCGGCCCGCCGGCCGGTCATCGAGGTGCTGGGCGGCGCCCGGGGGCCGGCGCTGATCCCGGTGCTCGGGGCGACCGGGCGGGTCCAGCTGATCTTCGGGCTGCTGCTGGCCGGCGGCCTGTGGCTATCGGCCTGACACCTCGGCGAGCCAGCCGGTCACCAGGTCGATGAACGGGCCGGGCGCCTCCAGGTGGGCGCTGTGCCCGGCGCCCGGCACCAGCGCGGCCCGGGCGTTGGGCCCGATGGCGCCGGCGGCCTCCCGCGCGATGCCGGCGTAGCGGTCGTCGTCGGCGCCCGCCACCCACAGGACCGGCACGTCGATGGCCGCCAGCGCGTCCCACAGCGGTGCCTGGGCGCCGGTGCCGGCCAGCTCCAGGCTGGTGGCCAGGCCCTCGGCCGTGTTGCGCTCCCGCTCGGCGACGAACCGGCCCTCGGGCGGCAGGCCGGCGAACATGGGCATGGCCAGCCACGCCCGTACGAAGTCGGGCACGCCCCCGCTCCGGATGCGGGCGGCGAGGGCCAGGTCGGAGCCGTGGCGGGCGGCCCGCTCCGCGTCGTCGGCGATCCCCGGAGTGCCTCCGACGACGACCAGGGCCCGCAGGGCCTCGGGGGCGTGGGCGGCGACGTGGAGCACCATCCGCCCGCCCATCGAGTAGCCGAGGTACACCGCCGGACCACCCGCGTCGGCCAGCAGCCGGCCGGTGGCGGGGAGGTCGGCGGCGATGGCGGCCGAGCCGCCGTGGCCCGGGGCGTCGACCCGCACGACCTCGTGGTCGCGGGCCAGGGCCGGGGCCAGCGGTCCCCAGCACCGGCCGGTCTGGCCGAACCCGTGGACCAGCACGACCCGGGGCCCGGCGCCCTCGCGTTCGCTCTGCAGCGGCACGGCGAGGGATTCTTACCGCTGCATGTGCCCCTCGCCCGCCGACGTCCAGGCCACCTTCGCCGCCACGCTGGTCGACGAGTGGGTGCTTGCGGGGCTGGCCCACGCCGTGGTGTGCCCGGGCTCGCGCTCGACGCCGCTGGCGCTGGCCCTGGCCGCCCGGGACGACGTGGTGCTGCACGTCCACCACGACGAGCGCTCGGCCGGGTTCCTGGCCCTCGGCCTGGGCCTGGCCACCGGGCGGCCGGCGGCGGTGCTCACCACCAGCGGGACGGCGGCCGCCGAGCTGCACCCCGCGGTGGTCGAGGCCGACCTCGCCGCCGTGCCCCTGCTGGCCTGCACCGCCGACCGGCCCGCCGAGCTGCGGGACGTGGGGGCGCCCCAGGCCATCGACCAGGTCCACCTGTACGGGCGTTCGGTGCGGTGGTTCGCCGACCCCGGGGTCCCCGAGGCCGGGGGCGCCGCCCGCTGGCGGGCGTTCGCGGCCCGGGCCTACGCGGCGGCGACCGGGCCCCGTCCCGGGCCGGTCCAGCTCAACCTGCCCTTCCGCGAGCCGTTGCTGGGGACGGCCGGCCCTCTGCCCCCGGCCCGGGAGGGCGGCGGGCCCTGGGCCCGGGTGGCGGCGGCCGCCGGGCCGGAGACGGTCGCCCTGCCCGCCGGGCTGGCCGGGCGGCGGGGGCTGATCGTGGCCGGCGCCGCCGCCGTCGACGGCGTCGCGGTCCACGACGTGGCGGCCGCCCTGGGCTGGCCGGTGGCGGCCGAGCCCCGCTCGCCGGCCTGGCGCCCGGCGCCCACGGCGGTGGCCCACCTCGACGCCGTGCTGCGGTCGCCCCTGGCGGCCCGCGACCTGCGGCCCGAGGTGGTGGTGCGGCTGGGCCCGCCGGGGTCGTCCCGGGTGGTCAACGAGTGGCTGGAGGCGTCCGGCGCGGTCGAGATGATCGCCGGGGCGCCCGGCTGGTCGGACCCCGGCGGCACCGTCGCCGTGGTGGCGCCGGATGCCGGCGCGGTGCTCGCCGCCCTGGCCGCGGCCGCGCCCGCTGCCCCGGCGCCCGCCGGCTGGCTGGCCGCGTGGCGGGCCGCCGGCGACGCGGCCGCCGCCACCGTGGCCGCCGCGCTCGACGGCGTCGCGGGGCCGAGCGAGCCGGGCGTGGCCCGGGCCGTGGTCGCCGCCCTGCCCGACGGTGCCCGCCTGGTGGTGTCGTCGTCGATGCCCGTGCGCGACGTCGAGCGCTACGCCGGCCCCCGCACCGGCCTGACCGTGGTGGCCAACCGGGGCGCCAACGGCATCGACGGCGTGGTGTCGACGGCGCTCGGCGCGGCCCTGGGCCGCGGGGACCCGACGGCGCTGCTGATCGGCGACCTGGCGTTCCTCCACGACAGCAACGGCCTGCTGGGCGTGGCCGGCCGGGCGGCCGACCTGACCATCGTGGTGGTCGACAACGACGGCGGCGGCATCTTCTCGTTCCTGCCCCAGGCCCGGTCGCTGCCGGCCGAGCGGTTCGAGGCGCTGTTCGGCACCCCCCACGGCCTCGACCTGGTGGCGCTGGCCGCCGCCTACGGCGCCGACGCCCGCCGCCTGGCCCCGCACGAGGACGCGGGCGAGGCGGCGGCGGAGGCGGTCGCCAAGGGGGGCGTCCGGGTCCTGGTGGTCCCGACCGACCGTGCCGCCAACGTCGCCATCCATCGCCGCATCGACGACGCCGTGGCGGCGGCGGTCGAGGCCGCGCTGGCCGGTTAGGGCCGGACCAGGACCGAGAGCAGGGCCTGGAGCTTGGCCCGGGTCTCGGCCAGCTCGGTGTCGGGGTCGCTGTCGGCCACGATGCCGTTGCCGGCCCACAGGCGGGCGTGGGGGCCGTCGAGCTCGGCGCAGCGGACCGAGACGGCCCACGTGCCGTTGCCGGCCGCGTCGACCCAGCCGGCGGTGCCGGCGTAGCGGCCGCGGTCGATCCCCTCGTGGGCGCCGATCCAGGCCACGGCGTCGTCCCGGGGCCAGCCGGCCACCGCCGGGGTCGGGTGCAGGGCCGCCACCAGGTCGAGCACCGACGGCGCCGGATGGGACAGGCGGCCCTCGACCAGCGTGGCCAGGTGCTGCACGTTGGCCACGGCCACCACCGACGGCTCGGCCTCGTAGTCGACGTAGGAGCACCAGCCGAGCAGCGTGTCCTGGACCATGTCGATCGTGAGCTGGTGCTCGTGGCGGTCCTTGGCCGACGCCAGCAGCGAGGCGGCCAGGCGCTGGTCGGTCGTGGGGTCGCCGCCCCGGGGCGCGGTGCCGGCCATGGGGTGCGAGCGCACGACATCGCCGGTCACCGACACCAGCAGCTCGGGGCTGGCCGCCACGAACCCGCCCACCGCCACCAGGTGGCAGCCGGGGTAGGCGGCCCGCAGCCGGTCGAGCACGGCCCGGCGGTCGAGCGGCCGGTCGGCGGTCACGTCCACCTGGCGGGCGAGCACGACCTTGGCGAACGCCCCGGCGACCATCGCCTTGGTGGCCCGGCCCACCAGGTCGCACCAGGCCTCTGGCGGCCGGTCGGTGGCCACCGTGTAGCGGGTCGGTTGGGGGCCGGCCGTGCGGGGCGCGGCCAGCGGCGGGTCCTGGTCGGCGCCGTGCTCGGCGCCATCCTCGGTCACGGTCGTGACCCAGCGGGTGCCGTCCTCGGCGCGGCCGACCACCAGCTCGGGCACGACCAGCGCCGCCGGACCGCCGGGGACGAAGGGCAGGGCGGCGAAGGCGACCGGCCCGGTGCCGGGCACCGCCACCGGGTCGTCCCGCTCGATCGCGGCCAGGCCCTGGGCCGCGGCCCGGGCCGCGGCCGCCGGGTCGCCGGCCGGCCAGTCCAGCACCAGCGCCCGGCCCCGCCCGGCCAGGCCGGCCCGGCCCTTCTCGAACACGAACCCGTCGTCGCCGGCCACGTCGAGCAGGTCGACGTCGGCGTCGAGCCGGCGGGTGCGGGCGACGAGGGTCACGCCGGCGACCGGGTGGCGGTGAGCAGTTGCGAGATGCCCCCGGACAGCAGCCGCCGCTCGACGGAGCCGAACCCGGCGGCGGCGATCATGGCCAGCAGGTCGGCGGGCTCGGGCAGGTAGGCGACCGACCGGGGCAGGTAGCGGTAGGCGGCGGGGTCGGACACCAGCCCGCCGATGACCGGCACGACCTTGCCGAAGTAGACGGCGTGGCCCCAGCGCAGGACCGGGTTGGGCGGCGTGGCCACCTCCAGCAGGGCGATGCGCCCGCCGGGGCGCACCACCCGGGCCAGCTCGGCCAGGAACGGCGGCAGCGACACCAGGTTGCGCAGGGCGAACCCGCAGGTCACCCCATCGCTGGACCCGTCCCGCACGGGCAGGCGCAGGGCGTCGCCCTGGACCAGGGGGGCGGCGGTGCGGGCGGCGGCCAGCATCCCGAACGACAGGTCGACCCCGACGGGGGCGAGCCCGGCGCCGGCCAGCTCGCGGCACAGGTCCCCGGTCCCGCAGGCCAGGTCGAGCACCCGGGAGCCCGGCCGCAGGGCGAGCGACCGCACCGTGACCCGCCGCCAGCGCACGTCGAGGCGGAAGGTCATGATGCGGTTGACCAGGTCGTAGCGGGGGGCGATGGCGTCGAACATGCCCCGCACGGCCACGGCCTTCTCGTCGCCCTCGGGCAGGGTGTCGGGCATCGAGAACTTGGACATCTCCGGGCATCGTACGGGCGACCCAGCCCACTACCGAACTGTGGGGTGGCCCGGCCCCGACCCCGCTCGCCTACGCTGCCTGCCGTGAAGCCGCACTTCAGGATCTTCGGCATCCCCGTCCGGGTCGAGCCGTTCTTCATCATCGTGGCGGCTCTCTTCGGCATCAACATCGAGCCGCTGTGGGTGGTCTTCGCCTTCGTGGGGGTCGTGTTCGTGTCGGTCCTGGTCCACGAGCTGGGCCACGCGTTCACCTACCGGCTGCTGGGCCAGCGGTCGGCGATCGTGCTCCACGGCTTCGGCGGCTTCACCGTGGCCACGGGCGGCGGGCGCCAGGTGCTGTCCAAGGGCAAGTCGATCCTGGTCAGCGTGTCGGGCGCCCTCTGCCAGATCCTGCTGCTGGGCGTGCCCGCCCGCATCGCGGTGTACAGCGACTGGGGCAACCGCGAGGGCTTCGACTTCTACGTCATCCACGGGGCCCACGGCTTCAGCTGGTACCCGATCCTCTACTACTTGTCGATCGTCAGCATCTGGTGGGGCATCTTCAACCTGCTGCCCATCCGGCCGCTCGACGGCGGGCACGTGGCCGAGACGCTGTTCGGGTTCGAGACCGCCTGCAAGCTGTCGATCGGGGCGGCGTGCGTGGCCGCCTTCGTCGCCTTCCGCTACTTCGGCCTGCTGGCCCTGCTGTTCTTCGGCTTCTACGCCTACATCAGCTACCGCGACCTGCGGGAGGGGCAGAACACCGGCATGTTCGACGTCGACGCGCCCGAGGGCGCCGCGCAGGGGCGCGGCGGGCGCCGGGGCCGCGGGCGCCGGCCGGCCCGCCGGGGCGGCAACCCCAACCTGGCCGTGGTGCCCCAGGCCGGGGGCCTGCCCGACCTCACGCCCCGGCCGTCGCGGGCCGAGTCCGAGACCCGGGCCTGGAACGCCCTGCGGGCGGGGGACGGCGCCCGGGCGGCGTCGATCATGCGCCAGGCCGGCGACGGCGGCAACGCCTTCCTGCGGGCCAGCGTCGCCCTCGTCACCGGCCCGGTGGAGATGGCCGACGACCTGTTCGAGGCCGCCTACCGCGACGAGCCCGGCGGTCCGCCCAACCTGGTGCCGGCCACGCTGCTGGCCGAGACCGGCCGGGCCGTCCCGGTGGCCGCCCGGCTGGTGGCCGCCGGGCCCGGGGGCATCGAGGCGGCCAGCGGGCTCCAGACCCACCTGCACTACGCCGAGCGGTTCCGGGCGGCGGCCGAGGTGGGCGAGCAGGTGTTCTCGGCCGGTCCCCGCAGCCCGGCCCAGACGGCGTTCGAGGTGGCCTGCTCGTGGGCCCGCGCCGGCGAGGCCGACGAGGCGCTGCGCTGGGTCGAGGCCGCGGTCGACGCCGGCTTCCGGGCCCCGGGCCTGCTCGACGGCGAGCCCGACCTGGCCCCGGTCCGCGCCCTGCCGGGCTGGCCGGCGGTGCGCTCCCGCCTGTCCGCTTAGGGCCTAGGCTCCCCTCTCGGGGACCGACTGGGAGGGGAGACCCATGAGGATGCGCCGGGCGGCTGCGGCCGCGCTCGGGATGCTGCTGGTGGCGGCCGGGTGCGCGTCGCCCCGCCACGACGTCGGCGTGCTGGCCAGCGACGCCCTCGGCGGCCGCGACAACGGCACGCCGGGGTCGGTGCTGGCCCAGGACTACCTGACCCACCGGCTGCGGGGCATCACCCGCGACGTCCGGAAGGTGCCGATCGCCGGCGGGACCAACCTGATCGGCGTCATCCCCGGCCGGGACCTGGCCGACGAGGTCGTGGTGGTCGGCGCCCACTACGACCACCTGGGCTCGCGCTGCCGCACCGCCGACCCCGCCGACACGATCTGCAACGGCGCCACCGACAACGCCACCGGGGTGGCCGCCGCCCTGGCCGTGGGCGAGGACCTGGCCCGGGGCCGGGGCCCCCGCCGCACGGTCGTGATCGGCCTGTGGGACCGCGAGGAGGACGGGCTACTCGGCTCGGCCGCCTACGTCGCCCACCCGTCCCTGCCGCTCGACCGGACCGTGGCCTACGTCAACTTCGACATCCAGGGGGCCAACGTCGCCCCCAGCCTGCGCTCGACGACCTTCGCGCTGGCGGCCGAGACCGGCGGTGAGGGCCTGCAGGCCGCCGTGACCCGGGCCGCGGCCGGGGGGCCGCTGCACACCGAGCAGCTCAGCACCATCTTCGGCCAGGGCCGCAGCGACCACGTCAACTTCCTCGGCGCGGGCGTGCCCTCGGTGTTCTTCAGCGACTCGACCGGGCCCTGCTACCACACGGCCCAGGACGAGGCCGGCATCGTCGACCAGCACAAGCTGGGGGCCGAGATCCGCACCGCCCGCCGGCTGAGCCGCGACCTGGCCAACCGCGACCAGGTGCCGGGCTTCGTGGCCGGGACGCCGCTGGTCGACTACCAGGACGCGGTCGTGCTCGACCGCGTGGGCGACCGCCTGCTGGCCGACCTCGGTCGGTTCACCCCCGCCCAGCAGACCACGCTGCTGGCCTTCCGGACCGACATCAAGGCCATCGTGGCGGCCGGGCCGGCGGCCTTCACCCCCGACGCCGGAACCCGCCTGCTGGTCGGGGTCCTCGGCGTGCAGGACCTGCTGACCCAGGGCGCCTGCGACGGGTTCCTGGGGCACTAACGTCGAGGGCCGTGGGAAGGGCGCTCTCCAGGTTCGCCACCGTCGTGGTCCTGGCGGTCGCCGCCCTCGGGGCCGTCTTCCTCGTCGGCATGCGCCGCAAGTCGCCCGCCGTGCAGGGCGCGGTACGCCGCACCAGCCGGGCCATGAAGCCGCTCGCCATGCGCACGGCCGGCCAGCCCGGCGCCTACGCGTCGGTCATCCACCACGTGGGGCGCAGTTCGGGCCGCGGCTACCGGACGCCGATCGTGGCCGAGGCGGTCGAGGGCGGGTTCGTCATCGCGCTGCCCTACGGCACCACGACCGACTGGCTGCGCAACGTGCTGTCCGCCGGGTCGGCGACGCTGGTCGCCGACGGCACCACCTACACGGTCGACCGGCCCGAGGTCCTGGCGCTCAGCGAGGCCGGCGAGCTGTTCCCCGCCGACACCCAGCGCACCCTGCGCCTGTTCCGGGTCGAGGAGTGCCTCCGGGTCCGGGTCGTGACCGGCTGAGCGCTAGGCCTGGTCGAACACCGTCGCCAGCCCCGACAGCAGCCAGCTCCGCTCGTCGGGGACCGGGCAGGGGAGCGGGGCCCGCAGGCTCAGCCCCTCCACCAGCGCCACCGCCGGGCCGGTGAGGCGGAGCGCGTCCGCCGGGGCGTCGCCGTC
>DATFRN010000164.1:0-2581 GCA_035263165.1 Acidimicrobiales bacterium
GCCGACGAGCGACCAGCCCCCGTTCCTGCCCGCCTGCGAGTAGACCGGCACGCCGGCCATCGCGAGAGCCTCGAGGTCCCGGCGGGCGGTGCGCTCGGACACCTCCAACTCGGCCGCCAGCTCCGCCGCCGTCACCCGGCCTCGCGCCTGGAGGACGAGGAGGGTGGCGACGAGGCGGTCGGCTCGCATGTCGCCAGTCTGGTCGCCAATGTGGCCATCGTGTGGCCAGTTAACGACAAACGAGGCCAGCTACGAGGCCGCTGGGGCGGCCTCGCAACCCAGTGTTGTTGCCCTCGCGGGGACTCACGCACGGGCCGTCAAGGGTCGGCCCCACATGTGCGGCCTCAGCCCTGCGGGCTGACCCTTGACTGCCCTCGCCCGCGGCTCCTGGCGGCCCTCGCCAGTGGTACGGCGCAACGACGTGAGTCCCCCATGGCGTGTCGGGCGGTGTCAAGGGTCGCCTTGGCGACCGCCCGCAGGGCGGCTTGCCCTTGACACCGCCCGACCGCCCTAATCATCCGAAGATCTGGCCGGGCCCGCCCGGCCAGATGTAGGCCTCACTTGTCGTTTCGTCGCAGCCGCTACCCGAGTGTGAGCATCGCCGTTGGCGACGGGGAAGAACGGGTCGCGGCGGCCGTGGACCACGAGCGTGGCGACCGCGATCTCGGGGAGGCGCTCGCGCCAACGCGGTTCGCAGTCGAGGTGGGCGAAGACCATGCCCAGCTGGTTGGCCATCTGGACCGGGGGTGCGGTGCCGGCGGTCCCAGATGCGCGCCGCGAGCGCGCGTGCGGCGCCGGGGTCGTTGCCGAGGATCTCCGCGCCGGCGGCGGCGAACTCCGCCACGGCCTCGCGGTCGGTCCAGTCGGGCATCGGACGGGCGAACAGCCGGCACATCGTCGCCGGGTCATGGTCGGGGAGGTCGGCGTTCTCGGCGCTCACGCTGGCCGGCACCCGTCGGCGGCGAGGTCCCGCAGTGTGTAGGCGGGCGCCCCCGGGTCCGCCGTCGTCGATGCCCCGCTGTCGCGCAGGTCGTAGCGCACGACGCGGCGCCCGCCGGCGGCGAGGCGACCGCCGCACCCCACTCATCGGTCGGCGCGGTCCTACGAGGGCAGCAACCCCCGGGCCGTCTCGAGCGCCGCCCGGTAGGCGGCGTGCGCCAACGCCCCGCCGGTCGAGATCCGCCGCACGCCGAGGGCGGCGAGCTCCGCGACGGAGGGCCCCTTGGGCCGCAGCAGGACGTTCACCGGCAGGCCCGCCTCGGCGACCACCCGCGAGATGTCGCCGGGGTCGAGCAGGCCCGGCGCGTACAGCACGTCGGCCCCCGCCGCCCGGTACTCGGCCAGCCGCGCCAGCGCCTCGTCCACGTCGCCCGCGCCGTACAGCAGGACCTCCGACCGCGCCGTGAGCGTCAGGCGGTGGGCGTGCGCCGCCTCGGCGGCGGCCGCCACCCGCTCCGCGGCCACCGGCACCGGCTCCACCGCGCCGAGAGCGGGCGAGTAGTCCTCGATCGACAGCCCCGCCGCCCCCGTCGAGGCGATGAGCCGGACCGTCTCGCCCACGCCCTCGGGCGTGTCGGCGAAGCAGCGCTCGGCGTCCACGTTGAGGGGGACGTCCACCGCCGCCGCCAGGCGGGCGACGTGGTCGAGCAGCTCGTCCAGCGTGACCTGCTGGTCGTGCTTGCCCAACGACTCGGCGTGCCCGCTGCTCGTGGTGGCCAGCGCCGGGAACCCCAGGGCGGCCAGCTGGTGGGCCGAGCCCACGTCCCACGGGTTGGGCATCACGAACGTGCCCGCCTCGTGCAGCTCGCGGAACCGGTCGCGCTGGTCGGTCGTCATCGAGCACCCCTCACGTGAGCATCACCCAGGCGCCGGCGCCCGCCGCGCCCAGCGCCACCAACAGGAAGAGCCCCGTCCACAGCGCCACCGGCACGTGCGTCAGCCGGGCCAGCTGGGCGGCGTCGGACGCCTGTCCCATCCGGTCGTGGCGCTGGCGCCACAGCTCGACCACCGGCCGCACGCCGCCGAGCAGGAGGAACCAGGTCAGCGCATAGCCGAACCCGGCCTGCACCCCCGGCGAGGCGTACAGCGACACGGCCACCACCGCCCCGCCCACCAGGACCAGCACCAGCGCCCCGTACAGGTTGCGCACCATGACCAGCATCGCCACCAGCACCGCGGCCGCGCCCCACAGCATGATCGTGACCTGGTCGAACCCGAGCAGGGCCACCCCGGCCAGCCCCACCAGCGACGGGCTCACGTAGCCGGCCGCCGCGGTCAGCACCATCCCCGGCCCGGTGGGCCGGCCCACGGTCAGGGTCAGCCCCGACGTGTCCGAATGCAGCCGGATGCCGGTCAGCCGCCGCCCGGTCAGCAGCGCCGCCACCGCGTGCCCACCCTCGTGGACGATCGTGACGACGTTGCGCGACCAGCGCCACACGGCATCGAGGGCCACGGCGAAGAACGCCCCCAGCCCCGTCGCCACCACCAGCGCCGGCGCCGGCTCGAACCGCTCGATCGTGATCGCTCCCCACACCGTCACCGCCCCACGATGGCACGCCGGCCGGCACCGCCCGGACGACCC
>DATFRN010000165.1:0-13051 GCA_035263165.1 Acidimicrobiales bacterium
CGAACTGGAACAGGAAGAACGCCAGGAAGGCGACGCCGGTCGTGCCGTAGGTCGCCGGGGCGTTCTGCAGGAAGTAGTACTGGTTGCCGATCAGGCCGTTGCCGGCGCCGAACATCCACGCGAAGCCCACCGCCCAGAAGAGCAACGCGCACAGGCAGGTGTCGACGATGCACTCGAGGAGGATGTTCGACGCCTCCCGAGTACGGGCGAACCCGGCTTCCAACATCATGAAGCCGGCCTGCATGAAGAACACCAGGAACGCGGTGACCAGCACCCAGATGGTGTTGACGGGGTTGATGATGTCTTCGGCCTTGGGGGCGGCCTGCAGCGTCGCGGCGCCGGCGGGGGTGCTCACGAAGTGCGTGAAGACGGCCATCAGACCCCACACGCTGGCGAGGCCGACCATCTTGCCGCCGAGGATCATCGCCCACAGGCGCTGGACCCTCCTGTCCTTCAGCCTTTGCAGGCGTGTCTTAGTCATGCCCGCAACGTAAGAAGCGTTCATTTCGCCGTCATGTGACGCGCATTACCTCGGTAGGTCAGATTCCTTTCGCCTATCTGACCGGAGCGGGCGTGACGGGGGTCACCCGGAGGCGGGCGGCTCGGGGGCGCGGCTGAAGTGGCTGACCAGGTGGCCGGTGTCGTTGTAGCAGCGGAGGATCCAGCGGGGGCCGTCCACGACGAGGTGGGAGATGCCGGCGTTGTCGGAGCCGGTGAAGGCGAAGGCGCGGGCGCCGGTGGCGAGGGCGAGGACCTGGCCGATGGCCCCGCCGTGGGACACGACGACGACCGTCTGGTCGGGGTGGGCGGCGGCGATGCGCTCGACGGCGCCCCGCACCCGGGCGGCGAACTCGTCGGCGGGCTCGCCGCCGGGGATGACGTCCCAGCGGCCCTCGGTGAACATCTGCAGGGCGATCGGGTGGCCCTCGGCCACGTGGCGGCGGAAGGTGCCCTCCCACTCGCCGAGGTGGACCTCGCGCAGGTCCGGCTCGACCCGGGGCTCGATGCCGAGCCGCTCGGCGAGGGGCGCCGCGGTCTGGGCCGTGCGCTGCATGGTGGTGACATAGATGGCGGAGACGTCCTCGTCCTCCAGCCGGTCGGCGACCCGCCGGGCCTGCTCGTGGCCGTTGGGGTCGAGCTCGGGGTCGCCCTGCCCGTCGACCATGGGGAACGGCCGGTCGTCCCGGGCGGGGATCGACTCCCCGTGCCGCACGAGCAACAGCTCGCACGCCCCGGGCGGTCGGGTGAATCGGTGCTGTCGGTACTCCCGGACCTCGGTCACGCCGGCAGGCTAGGAGGTCTCCTCCGCCCGGCAGAACTCCCTGTCCGCGGGCGGAGGAGACCAGTGACGGGTCAGCCCCGGCGGTAGCGGGCGACCGCCACCGGGGCGAAGGCCGCCACCAGGACCACCGACCAGATCAGCGACAGCACCACCCAGTGGGCGGTCGTGCCCGACAGGCCGGCGGCCGCCGGGTCGCCCAGGGCCAGCGACCGGACGGCGTTGACCATGACCGTGATCGGCTGGTGCTCGGCGATCGGCTGCATCCAGCCCGGCATCGAGTCGACCGGCACGTAGGCGCTCGACACGAACGTCAGCGGGAACACCAGCAGCGACATCCCCTGCGCCGCCTGGGCGCTGCCGGCCATCAGGCCGATGGTGATGAACAGCCAGGTGAAGGCGAAGCCGTAGACGACGCACAGCCCGAGGGCGGCCACACCCTGGGCCCAGGACCCGTGCAGCCGGAAGCCGACCAGGAAGCCGATGGCCGTGGTGATGACCAGGCCCCAGGTCAGCAGCCCCGTGTCGGCCAGCGACCGCCCCGCCAGCAGCGCCGGCCGGGCCACGGGCAGCGACCGCAGCCGGTCGAAGAAGCCCTTGGCCACGTCCTCGGCCACGCCGGCCGACGCCCCCGTCCCGGAGAACAGCACGCCGGTGACGACGAACCCCGGCACGAGGAAGTCGACGTAGGGGACACCGCCGGTCTGGATGGCGCCGCCGAAGACGTAGCGGAAGATGAGCAGGAACATCACGCCCTGGATCGTGCTCACGACCAGGAGCTGGGGGGTGCGGACGAACTGGCGCACGGTGCGCCGGGCCACCTGGGCGGCGGTGGTGAGCGGGCCCGCGCCGGGCGCCGGGGCGCGCGCGGTGAGGGTGGCGGTCATGGGGGACTCCGATCGTCGGTGGAGGGGAGGGAGGGGAGGATCAGGCGGCGTCGGCGTCGGCCTCGCCGTCGGCGGGCCGGCCGGTCAGGGTGAGGAACACCTCGTCGAGCGTGGGCCGGCGCAGGCCGATGTCGTCGAGCTCGATGTCGAGCCCCTCGACCGCCCGCACCGCGGCGGTCACCGCGGCCGGGCCGGTGTCGACCGGCACCGTGACCCGCCGGCCGGCCAGGTCGGTGCGGGGCGCCTCGACGCCGAGGGCGGCGAGGGCGTCGGCCAGCCGGCCCAGGTCCTCGGGCCGCCGGGCGTGCACCTCGACCACGTCCCGGCCCGCCTGCGACTTGAGCTCGCCCGGCGTGCCCTCGGCGATGACCCGGCCGTGGTCGACGATGACGACCCGGTGGGCCAGCTGGTCGGCCTCGTCGAGGTACTGGGTGGTGAGCAGCACGTCGGTGCCGGAGGCGACCAGCGACCGGATCGCCTCCCACAGCTCGTTGCGGCTGCGGGGGTCGAGCCCGGTGGTGGGCTCGTCCAGCAGCAGCAGCCGGGGCCGGCCCACCAGGCTCGCGCCGAGGTCGAGCCGTCGGCGCATGCCGCCCGAGTAGGTGCGCACCAGCCGGTCGCCGTCGTCGGCCAGCCCGAGCTGGTCGAGCACCTCGGCCGCCCCGGCCCGGGCCGTGCGCCGGTCCTGGCCGAACAGCCGGGCCACCATCTCCAGGTTCTCCCGGCCGGTCATCGCCTCCTCGACGGCGGCGAACTGGCCGGCCAGGCCGATGACCCGGCGCACGTGGGCGGGCCGCCCGATGGCGTCGATGCCGGCCACCCGCAGGCGGCCGCCGTCGGGTCGGACCAGGGTGGCGACCGAGCGGACGAAGGTGGTCTTGCCGGCGCCGTTCGGGCCGAGCAGCGCCACGACCTCGCCGGGCGGGGCGACGAGGTCGATGCCGGCCAGGGCCTGGACCTTGCCGAAGCGCTTGGTGAGGCCGCTGGCCTCGATGACAGGGGTGGGGGAAGGGGTCATGTCACGCATCTCCTGCGTCGGGGGCGTACCAGCTGCGCCACTCGTCGAGGCCGCCGATCGTGCCCGCCTCGATGTCGTCGGCCAGTTCCCGGGTGAAGGTCAGCTCGGCCCGGGCCAGGGCGACCACGTACTCGCCCTCGATCTCGAAAAGTCGGGGGAGCCCCCGCTTGGCGGCCCCCTCGTGCACCGCCTCCAGCGAGTCGATGCGCACCTCGAGCGCGTCGCACCGCTGGCGCAGCAGGGGGAGGGCCTCGTCGGGCGGTAGGGCGCCGATCAGCGACAGGGCCGCCTCGTACTGGAGGTACTCCTTGACCGGGACCGCCAGCAGCTCGGCCAGCCACTCGGTCATCTCGACCTTGCCGGGCTCGGTGATGGCGTAGACCGTGCGCTGGGGGCGCCGGCCCTGCTGGGAGGTCTCGACCGCCTCGATGAGGCCGCGGCCCTCCAGCCCCTCGACCACGCCGTACAGGGAGCCGTAGTTGAGCTTGATGCTCTCGTGCTTGGCCCGCGTCCGCAGCGTCTGCGCCATCTCGTAGGGGTGCATCGGCCGCTCGAACAGGCAGGTCAGCACCGCGAGGGCGAGGGGGTTGCTCCGGGATCGCGCTGCCATGTCCGGAACCATATATCCGGTGTCAAGTATTTGGCTACGAGGTACGGCGGCGCCCCGACCGTCGCTCGGCCCGGCGGGCGATGCGCCGGCGCCCGGGGGCCTCGTCGGGCCGGGGGCGGGGCCGGGCCAGGCCGGCCAGCAGCGTGCGGTTGAACGGCGCCCGCAGCTGCTCGCCGGTGTCGAGGAAGGCGGTCCGCACGATGTCGTCGACCCGGGCGTCGCTCATGAAATCGACCCCCTGGGCCTCGATCACCTCGGGCCCCGGCTCGATCACCACCGTGGGGATCCCGGCCGCGTGCAGCCGGCTGCGCTCGCCGGCCAGCTTGCCCCGGGCGTGCCGGCGCACCAGGTCGGTCACGCCCAGCCGCCCCAGGCGCCGGCCCGACATCGGCGACACGACGATGGCCAGGTCGAGCTCGGAGCGGCGCAGCACGTCGGCGTTGGTCGGGGAGCGGACGCCGCCGTCGACGTACTCCTGGCCCCCGATGTCCACCGGCCGGAAGTAGCCGGGGATGGCGCACGAGGCGGTGACCGCGCTCGACAGCCGGGCCGTGACGTCCCGGCCCATGACCACCCGGCGCATGTCCCGCCGCCGCACCGTGCAGACCCACAGGTCGCGGTCGGGCCAGGCCGAGCCCAGCACCTCCTCGATGGCGCCGGCGTGCTCGGCCAGGTCGAGGGTGCCGTCGGGCACGACGCTGGCCGCCACGCTGACCGGGTCGAACCGCCACGGCCGCCGCAGCCAGGCCGTCACCATCGACACGCTCGGCAGCCGGGGCGGACGGCCCAGCAGCGACAGCACCTGCACCGGCGGGAAGTCGGGCCGCTCGCGCAGGGCCCGCACCACCGCCGGCGGGCTGGACGCCGGCTCGGCGCCCACGGCGATGGCGGCCAGGTCCGAGGCGGGCACGCCCCGGCGCAGGAGCGCCCCCACCAGCGAGCCGGCCGAGGTGCCGACCACGACGTCGGCGGCCCGGGGGTCCCAGCCCAGGTCGTGCTCGATCGCGGCCAGCGCGGCGGCGTGGTAGGCGAGGCCGATGACCCCGCCGCCGCCGAGCACAAGTCCCACGCGCACGGCGTCGATCCTGCAGCCGGGGCTCAGGCCGGGTAGGCCCGGAACTCCACGGTCAGCCCGTCGGGGTCGCGGACGTAGATCGACTCGGCGATACCCCGGGCCCCCGAACGGGGTCCCGAGTCGATGACCTCGAGGTCGGGATCGGCGGCCAGCTCCGCCTGGTGCTCGGCGGTCACGACCAGGCAGATGTGGTCGAGGTGGCCCCGCGGCGTCGGGTCGTCGAGGCCGGGGATGAGGTCGATGATCGTGCCCTCGTCGATGCGCAGCGAGGGGAAGGGCAGCTCGCCCTTGCGCCATCCGTCCACGCCCTCGGCGCCCAGGCCGGCGAAGCGGCCGTACCAGGCGAGGCTGCGCTCGACGTCGTCGACGACGAGCACGATGTGGTCGAGTCCGAGCGCGGCAGGCATGGGGCCATCACAGCACATGCTCCGCCGGGGCGACGACCAGGCGAGGGCGCCGCGACCACCGTGGTCAGTGTTCCCCGCTCTTGCTGCTTCGCAGCGGGCGCCTCAGGAGACCCGGGCGAGGATCTCGCCGTGGGGGACGACGAAGACGGCGCCCGGGTCGGCGGCCCAGGCCCGCCAGCCGGCGGCGATGTCCTCCAGGTCGGCCCGGGTGGCGATGCCGTACTCGATCGCCTGGTCGGCCAGCGTGGTGGCGGTGATGCGCTCGGCCCACAGGCCGGCCCACCAGGCCCGGTCGTCGGGGGTGGCGAAGGACCAGGTCGAGGTCGTGTAGGTCACGTCGTCGAGGCCGGCGGCCCGGGCCCAGCCGAGCAGGTGGCGCCCGGCGTCGGCCTCGGCACCGTTGGCCCGGGTCACCGCGTGGTAGACGGCCGACCAGCGGTCGAGCCGCTCGTCGGCGGGCGCCCAGTGCATGGCGGCGTAGTCGCCGTCCCGGGCGGCCACCAGCCCACCGCCCGGCCGGGCCAGGGCGGCCATGGCCGCCAGGGCGCCGACCGGGTCGCGCAGGTGTTGGAGCACCTGGTGGGCGTGGACGACGTCGAACCCGCCGCCGAGGTCGAGGCCGGGGTCGCGGAAGTCGCCGGCCACCAGCGTCACGGTGCCGGCCCCGGCCTCCGCCACGTGCTCGGCCGCCGCCGCCACCACGTCGGCGGCGGCGTCGACGCCCACCACCCGCCCGGGCGCCACCCGGGCGGCCAGGTCGACGGTGAGCGTGCCGGGCCCGCAGCCGACGTCGAGCAGGTCGAGCCCCGGTGCCAGGTGGGGGAGCAGGTAGCCGGCCGAGTTCTCCGCCGTGCGCCAGCGGTGCGAGCGCAGGACCGCCTCGTCGTGGCCGTGGGTGTAGACGTCGTCGCTCTCGTCACGGCCGTGGGTGTAGACGTCGTCGCTCTCGTCGTGGCCGTGGGTGTAGACGTCGTCGCTCTCGTCACGGCCGTGGGTGTAGACGTCGTCGCTCTCGTCACGGCCGTGGGTGTAGACGTCGTCGGGCACGGGCCGATCCTGGCACCCGCCCGGCGCCGGTAGCGTCGGGTTTCGTGGACCCCGCGGCGCCCCACGTCCGCAACGACGTCGCGATCGAGCGCACGTGGCTCGACGACGGCTCGTGGATCGACGTCGCCCGCGGCTGGCTGGCGGGGGCGGACGAGGTCTACGAGGCCCTGGTCCGGGAGGTGGCCTGGGCCCAGGGCCGGCTGTTCCGCTACGACCGCTGGGTCGACGAGCCCCGGCTGGGCGCCGGCCACCGGCCGGGCACGCCGCCGCCCCACCCGGTGCTGGCCGAGGCCCAGCGGGCGCTCCAGCAGCGCTACGGCGTGAGCCTGGGCGGCTTCGCCCTGGCCTGGTACCGGGACGAGCGCGACAGCCAGGCGTTCCACCGCGACCGCGATCTGCGCTGGCTCGACGACACGCTGATCGCCCTGCTCACGCTGGGCGCCCGCCGCCCCTGGCTGGTCCGCCCGCGGGCCAACCGCTACGCCCACGAGGCGCCCGACCGGGGCGCCACGCTCGACATCGCGCCCGGCCCCGGCGACCTCCACGTCATGGGCGGCCGCACCCAGCAAGGCTGGGAGCACTCGGTCCCCAAGCTGACCCGCCGGGTCGGCGGCAGGATCTCTGTCCAGTGGCGCTGGACGTCCCGCCGGGGCAAGCCGGTGCAGGGGGCCTCGTTCCGGGCGCCCCGGCACTATTCGGGCTGATGGAATCACTTGTAGTGTTGTGAATCTTGACGCGTCCTTAGCGCGGTGGCGCAGGGGCGCGGCCATAGGGTCGAACGAGCCGGATTCCCCACCCGAGCGAGTGTGACGCGTGGCCATACCCACCCTGCAGCCCGAGCGCGAGGCGCAGACCCCGAGCGACCGGAGCGGTCCCGCCGCCCCGGCGCCCGTGCCGTCCAAGCCCGCGATCCCGCTGCCGCCCGACTCGGCGGTCTACCGGATCAAGCGCAAGCTGCTCGGCCAGCCGCTGCACAGCGAGGAGCTGGAGCACCAGCGGCTGGGCAAGCCCACGGCCCTGGCCGTGTTCGCCTCCGACAACCTGTCGTCGGTCGCGTACGGCACCGAGGAGATCCTGCGGGTGCTGGTCCCGGTGGCCGGGCTGGTGGCGTTCTCGCTGGTGCTGCCCATCACCATCGCCATGGTGGTGGTGCTCGGCTTCCTGATCCTGTCCTACCGGGAGACCATCAAGGAGTACCCCTCGGCCGGCGGCGCCTACCTGGTCACCAAGGACAACTTCGGGTCCACCGTGGCCCAGGTGGCCGGGGCGTCGCTGCTCACCGACTACGTCCTGACCGTCGCCGTGTCTGCCGCCGCCGGCACCGCCGCGCTGACCTCGGCCTTCCACTCGCTCGAGCCGTTCCGGGTGCCGATCGCCCTGTCGTTCGTGTCGATCATCGCCTACGGCAACCTGCGGGGCGTCAAGGAGTCGGGCCGCATCTTCGCGGTGCCCACCTACTTCTTCATGGTCAACATGGGCTTCCTGCTGGTCATCGGCCTGGTGCGCTACGCGAGCGGCGACCTGCCGGTGGTCGGCCACCCGGTGTCCGGCAACGTCGACTGGGGAACGGCCAGCGGCATGGGCCTGCTCATGGGCGTGGCCCTGTTCAACGTGCTGCACGCCTTCGCCTCCGGCGGCGCGGCGGTGACCGGCGTCGAGGCCATCTCCAACGGCGTGCCCGCCTTCCGCCAGCCGGCCTGGAAGAACGCCCGCCGCACCCTGGTGATGATGGGCACCGGCCTCGGCGTGATGTTCCTCGGGCTGTCCGCCCTCACCGCCCACATCCGGGTGGCGCCGATGAAGAACGGCTCGCCCACCGTGATCGCCCAGGTGGGCGAGCAGGTCTTCGGGCACGGGACCCTCGGGAACGTGCTCTTCTACTCGCTCCAGGCCGGCACCATGCTCATCCTGATCATGGCGGCCAACACCGGCTTCGCCGACTTCCCCCGGCTGGCCAGCTTCCAGGCGGGCGACAGCTTCCTGCCCCGCCAGCTCACCAAGCGGGGCCACCGGCTCGTCTACTCCAACGGCATCCTGGCGCTGGCCGGGACGGCCATGTTCCTCATCCTCATCACCGGGGGCGAGGTCAGCCGGCTGATCCCGCTCTACGCCATCGGCGTGTTCACCGGCTTCACGCTGTCGCAGTCGGGCATGACCAAGCACCATCTGCGCAAGCGGGAGCCCGGCTGGCGCAAGAGCCTGGCCATCAACGGCTTCGGCGCGATCCTGTCCGGGACCGTCGCCGTCATCATCGCCGTCACCAAGTTCCGCGAGGGCGCCTGGGCCATCCTCATCGTGCTCCCGGTGCTGGTGCTGATCTTCCTGCGGCTCAACCGGCAGTACACCCGGGAGGCGCAGCACCTCGAGGCCGACGTGCCGGCGGCGGCGACGGCCAAGATCCTGCGGCGCCACGTCGTGCTCGTGTTCGTCGACCGGCTCGACCTGGCCTCGGCCCGGGCCATCCAGTACGCCCGCACGCTGACGCCCGACGAGCTGCGGGCCGTGCACTTCGTGATCGACGACGAGGCGGCCCAGCACCTGGCCGAGGAGTGGGGCCGGCTCGGGCTGCGGGCCGTGTCGCTCGAGCTGGTCGAGTGCCCCGACCGGCGGCTGACCCGCACCGCGGTCGAGACCGTGGCCCGCGAGCTGTCCGACGGCGAGACCGAGGTCAGCGTGCTGCTGCCCGACCGCAAGTACAAGGGCCTGTGGCACCGCATCCTCCACGACCGGACGTCCGAGTCGATCCAGTCCGAGGTGTCCCGGCTGCCCCACGCCAACGTGACCGCGGTGCCGTTCCACTTCGACGACATCGACGACGCCAAGGTGCCGCTCTCCGCACTGGTGGGCACCCACCACGTGGCCGGGCCCAAGGCGCACGGCGGGGGCGAGGTCGCCGTCGGCTCGCTGGTCGGCGACGGCAGCGAGGGCGGGCCGGCCGCGGTGCCGCCCGGGTGCACCGCGATCGCGGACGTCCGCTACCGCGACCGGGTGCGGGTCGGGGGCCGGGTGCGGTCGGTGCGGGTCGCGCCGCAGCACGACGCGCCGACGCTGGAGCTGGTCGTCGACGACGGCACCGGAGCGCTGTCGGCCGTGTTCCTGGGCCGCCGCTCGATCGGCGGGGTGGCCGTGGGGACCAAGCTGGTCATCGAGGGCACGGTGGGCCTCCACCGCAACCGCCTGGCGGTGCTGAACCCGACCTACGAGCTGCTCGCCTAGCGTCGGCGGGCGTGCCCGCCGGACTCGACCCGCTGCCCGCGCTGCTGGCCCGGGTCCTGGTGGGGCTGCGGCAGGAGGTGGGGGCGCGCACCGGCGTGCCCCTCGCCCTCTGGGCGAACCTGCTGCGGGTGCTCGACGACGACGGCGACGGCGTGCGGCGGCGGGACCTGCCCCGGCTGGCGCGGCTGTCCCGCCGGACGATGGGCCCGCTGGTGGAGGGGGCGGAGCGGGCCGGGCTCGTGGCGGTGGAGGAGGCGACGGTGCGGCTGACGGCGGCGGGCGACGCGGCCCGGGCGGCGGGAGACGTGGCCGTGGCCGAGTCCGAGCTCGTGTGGGCGGCGGAGGTGGCCGCGCTGCGGGCGGCGCTCGGGGACATCGTGCCCCGGCTCGACCTGGAGCTGCCCCACTGGCCGCTCGGCTACGGCGCCGTCGACAGCACGATGACCGGTGGGCGAGCCGTCCCCGCAGACCCCGGCCCGCCGGCGACGCCGGCCCACGGCCGGGACTGGCGCCCGGTGGTCCGCACGGGACCGGACGGCGCCGCCGGCCTGCCGCTGGCCGCGTTGGCGTCGCAGGCGCTCGTGGCGCTGGCGATCGACTACGAGGCCGAGGCCCGGCTGTCGCTGGCGTCGACGAGCGTGCTCCAGGTCCCCGGCCTGGCGACCGAGGGCGGCATGCGGATCGCCGACCTGCCGCCCCAATGGGCCTGGCACGGCCACGGGCACGTCGAGGTCGGGCCCGGCATGGTGGTCCGGCTCACGCCCTGCGGCCGCTCGCTGCGCGACGAGTACCGCCCGCTGACCGCGGCCGTCGAGGCGCGGTGGGCCGACCGGTTCGGCGCCCCGGCGGTCGGCGGGCTCCGGGCCGCGGCCGCGGCGCTGGCCGCCGGGCTCGACCCTGGACCCCGGGGCCACGCGGTGGTGGACCTGATCGCCGGGTGGTTCCCCGGCGGTACGGTCGCCGGATGGCCCGCCTGATCTACGTCACGATCGCCTCGCTCGACGGCTACGTCGCCGACCCGGCCGGCGACTTCGCCTGGGCGGCGCCCGACGAGGAGGTCCACGCCGCCGTCAACGACCTGCAACGGTCGGTCGGGACGTACCTCTACGGCCGGCGGATGTACGAGGTGATGGCCCCGTGGGGCAGCCCCGAGGCCGTGGCCGAGGACCAGCCGCCGGTCATGCGGGACTTCGCCCGGCTGTGGCAGGCCGCCGACAAGGTCGTCTACTCGACCACGCTGGACGCCCCGACGACGGGCCGGACCCGCCTGGAGCCGGCGTTCGACCCCGAGGCGGTCCGCGCCCTGACCCGGGCCGCCGACCGCGACGTCACGATCGGCGGCCCCACCCTGGCGGCCCACGCCTGGCGGGCCGGCCTGGTCGACGAGTGCCACACCTTCATCGTCCCGACGCTCGTCGGGGGCGGCACGCCCACCTACCCGCCCGGGGTCACGCAACGCCTGGCGCTGGTGGACGAGCACCGCTTCGCCGGCGGCTTCGTCCACCTCCACCACCGGGTGGGCTAGGCCCCGACCGGGCGCGAGACTGGGCCGGTGGACGGGGCGCACGACATGGGGGGCATGCACGGCTTCGGCCCGGTCCCCGTGGGGGCCGAGGCGGTGTTCCACGAGCCGTGGGAGCGGCGGGTGCGGGCGCTGCTCGGCCCCGTGATGGGGTCGACCACGATCGACCGGTTCCGCTCCACGATCGAGCAGATGCCGCCCGCCGACTACCTGGCGTCGAGCTACTTCGAGCGGTGGCTGTGGGCGTTGGAGCGGCTGACCGAGGAGCAGGGCCTGCTGGAGGGCGCCGAGCGGCCCCCGGCGGTGGTGCGGCCCTCGGCGTCCGCCCCCCTCGGCCACACCCGGTTCCGGCCGGGGGACCGGGTCCGGGTCCGCAACGCCGTGACGCCCGGCCACACCCGGGTGCCCCGCTACCTGCGCCTGCACCAGGGCGACGTCGAGCGGGTGGCGTGCGCGTGGCCGGACCCGGGCGAGTCGGCGGCGACCGGGATCTACGGCCGGCCCGAGCCGGTGTACACGGTCCGCTTCGCCGGCGACGACCTGTTCGGCCCGGGCGCCGACCACGTCCTGCTGGCGGACCTCGGCGAGCGCGACCTGGAGGCGGCGTGACCGGCCTCACCCCCGAACAGCGCACCGAGATCGTCGAGCGTCACCTCCGCGACCACGGCCACGTCGACTCCGAGCGGGTCGACGCCGTCCTGGCGGCCGCCGAGCACGGGGCCGGCGACGGGCCCAGCCCGGCGCTCGGCGCCCGCATCGTGGCCCGCGCCTGGTCCGATCCCGACTTCCGGCGCCGGCTGCTCGCCGACGCGGTGGCGGCGGTGGCCGACGACCACCCGCAGTCGGTGCCGCTGCGGGTCCTGGAGGACACCCCCGAGGTGCACCACGTGGTCGTGTGCACGCTGTGCTCGTGCTACCCCGGCGGCATCCTCGGCGACCCGCCGGCCTGGTACAAGAGCTTCGAGTACCGCAGCCGGGTCGTGCGCGAGCCCCGCGCCGTGCTGGCCGAGTTCGGCATGGTCCTCGGCGACGACGTCGAGCTGCGGGTCCACGACTCGACGGCCGAGCAGCGTTACCTGGTGCTGCCGCTCCGCCCGGCCGGCACCGACGGCTTCACCGAGGACCGGCTGGCCGCGCTCGTGACCCGCAACTCGATGATCGGCACCGGCCGGCCGCTGGCTCCCGGGGACGGGGAGGCCTAGGCCAGCTCGGCCCGGCGGCGGGTCAGGAACGCCCGCTCGGGGGCGTTGTCGCAGCCCGCGATGGCGGCGTCGTAGGCGGCCAGGGCCTCGGCGTCGCGGCCGAGGCGGCGCAGGAGGTCGGCGCGGATGGCGTGGTAGAGGTGGTAGCGGTCGAGGTCGAGGTCGTCGACCAGGGCCAGCGCCGCCGCCGGGCCCGACACCTCCCGCACCGCCACGGCCCGGTTGAGCGCCGCCACCGGCGTCGGGGCCACCGCCAACAGCTGGTCGTACAGCGCCAGGATCTGGCCCCAGTCGGTCGCCTCGGCGGTGGGGGCGTCGCTGTGCACCGCGTTGATCGCCGCCTGGATCTGGTACGGCCCGGGCGCGTTGCGCCGCAGGCACCGGCGGACCAGCGCCTGGCCCTCGGCCACCAGCGCCGCGTCCCAGCGCCCGCGGTCCTGGTCGGCCAGCAGCACCAGGTCGCCCGCCGGCGACACCCGGGCCGGCCGGCGGGACTCGACCAGCAGCATCAGCGCCAGCAGCCCGAGCACCTCGGGCTCGTCGGGCATGAGGTCGGCCAGCAGCCGCCCCAGCCGCAGCGCCTCGGCGCACAGGTCGTCCCGCACCAGGTCGGCGCCCGACGTGGCCGTGTGCCCCTCGGTGAAGATCAGGTACACGACGGCGAGCACCGCCCGCAGCCGGTCGGGCAGGTCGGCGTCGCCGGGCACCCGGTAGGGGATGCCGGCGTCGCGGATCTTGGCCTTGGCCCGCACGATGCGCTGCGCCATCGTCGGCTCCGGCACCAGGAA
>DATFRN010000166.1:0-5562 GCA_035263165.1 Acidimicrobiales bacterium
CTCGACATGAGCGACGCCCGGCTGGAGGAGCGGGTCGTCTACCACGACTCCTGCTACCTCGGCCGCCACAACGACGTCTACCAGTCGCCCCGCAAGGTGATCGGCAGCCTGGGCGGCATCGAGGTCGTCGAGGCCACCCGCAACGGCACCAAGGGCATGTGCTGCGGCGCCGGCGGCGCCCGCATGTGGATGGAGGAGACGATCGGCAAGAAGGTCAACGACGAGCGCAGCCAGGAGCTGATCGCCACCGGCGCCAGCCGCATCGCCGTCGCCTGCCCCTTCTGCTACATCATGATCGACGACGGCACCAAGGCCGCGGGCAAGGAAGAGGACGAGGTCAAGGTGGCCGACATCTCCATGCACCTGCTGGAGGCGCTGGAGGACCGGGACGCCCGGAGGCTCACCGAGGGCTGACCTCGCGGGCGCGAGGTGGTGAGTGGTGGGTGCACCGCGCCCGCTGACACGGTGCACCCACCGGTTCGGTGGGTCCGGTCCGTCCTACGAACCCACCGAGGTTCCCGCCAGGGAATGGAAGGTCGCGTCGGCGTCGTCCGCGAACGCCGCACGCCCGATCGTGAGGCCGACCCCGTCGAGCGCGGCGAGCTCGGCGAGATCGGCCTGAACTGCCCCCATGGCCCGGTCGATGCCGTAGGCCGGCATGACGGCCACGATGCGGTCGGAGCCGAGCACCGCCACGGTCTCGCCCGCGCGGAACCGCTCCGCCAGGATGCGGCCCGCCGCGACCCTGACGCCGATCCGCGCGGGCGCCGCGACGGCGCCCAGCTCCAACTGCACCACCACGGCGCCGAAGGTCGCCGGGGGGGAGATCGCGAGGCCACGACACTGGTCGTGGAGCTCCCGCAGCCGGGGGCGGAGGTACTGGCCGCCCACGAGGCCGGTCACGGGATCGACGGTCTGGCCGCCGGTGCGGAGGGTGCCCTCCCGCTCGATGGCCCACGCCCCGAGCGCCCGGGCCACGAGGCCGACCGGGTCGACCCAGTCGTTCCACATGTGGTCGGCCGAGGGCCAGGCCAGCTGCACGAGGGCGACCAGGTCGGCGGCCACCGCCTCGGCCGTGTGGTCGGCGCCGGCCCGGGCCTCGGCGAAGGCGACGACGGCCCGCTCGACGACGTCGAGGTCGGCGTCGGAGGCGAACACGTCGGCCAGCCGGCAGGTGGCCGGGTCGGCCCACTCGCCGAAGGGCAGCGACGTGCCGGAGGCGACGTACCAGTCGGAGATGAGCCCGCCGAGCGGTCGGGGAGGCGGTCCCGACCGATCGACGAGCCCGTGGAGTCGCGCAGAACCGTCGGCTGTCGAGTGGGGGGAGGCCGACGGGCGCAGCGTCTCCTTCATGCCCGCTAGAGAGGGGCGCCCCCGGGGCCTATGACGGCGGTTCCGGAAAATTCTTTGCCGGCCACGGAGCGTGCTGCCGACGCCTGGTACGGCGGGATCTGGTGGGCCACACTGGCGGCAGGTCCAGACATGACGATCACCGCGCTTTCCGACGCCGAGCTCCTGGCTCAGGCCCGCGGTGGCGACGAGGCGGCATTCACCGAGCTGTACGTCCGTCACCAGGCCGCCGCCCACCGGCTGGCGTCCACGTACAAGCGCATGGGCGACCCCGATGACCTCGTCAACGGCGCCTTCGAGCGGGTGCTGGGGGCGCTGCGGCGGGGGGCGGGGCCGACCGAGTCGTTCCGGGCCTACCTGTTCGTCACCCTCCGTCGCCTGGCGGCCGAGCAGGGGCAGAAGCCGGCCGACCGGCCGATCGACGAGGTGCCCGAGCCGGTCAGCGACGAGGCGCACGCGCCCGAGCTGGCCGGGGCCGACAAGGAGCTGATCACCAAGGCGTTCGAGACGCTGCCCGACCGCTGGCAGGCCGTGCTGTGGCACACCGCGGTGGAGGGGCGCCGGCCCCGGGAGCTGGCCACGGTGCTGGGGGTGTCGGCCAACGCCGCCGCGGCCATGGCCTACCGGGCCCGGGAGAAGCTGCGCCAGGCGTACCTCCAGGCCCACCTGGCGGCGTCGCCGGCACCCGAGCACGAGCCGTACCGGGCGCAGCTGGGCGCCTACGTGCGCGACGGGCTGTCGGCCCGGGACAAGGCGGCGGTCGAGCGCCACCTGGCCGGGTGCGACCCGTGCCGGGCGCTGGTGGCCGAGCTGGAGGACGTGAACCGGGTGCTGGTGCGCTCGGTCGTGCCGCTTTTCGTGCTGGTCGGGGGCGGGAAGCTGGCCGTGGCCGGCGCGGGGGCCGCGGCGGCCGGGACGGCGGCGGCGTCGGGGTCGGGGTCGGCGTCCGGCTCCGGGTCGGCCGGCGGGATCGTGAGTCGGGGCGCCCGCAAGTTCCGCCACCTGGCCCCGACCGTCGGCAGCGTGGCGGCCATCGCCGCGGTGATCGCCGGCAGCGTGGGGATCGGCGCCACCGTGTCCCGGGGCGGCGGCGGGCCCTTCGACAACCCGACCGCGGCCGACGACATCGGCCCGACCGGCGCGGCCGCGGCGGCGGGCTCGGGGACGGGCTCGGGGACCGGCGGGTCCGGCGCCGGGTCCGGCGGCTCGGGGCTGTTCGGGGCGCCCGACGGCGCCGTCGGGCCCCCGGCCGCGACCGAGGGGCTGGGCGGCGGCGACTTCGGGTCCGGGGCCTTCCGCAACCGGCTGGGCGATCTGTTCGGCACGTCCGGCGACACGGCCGACTCCGGGCCGTCCGAGCTGGCGTCCCCGCCGCTGGCCCCGGCCGGCGGCACGACCCCCTCGTCGCCGACCCCGCCTCCGGCCACGTCGTCGCCCTCGCCGCCCCCGTCGTCCGGCGGGCACCCGGCACCGCCACCGGGCGGCGGCACGACCACCCCGCCACCGCCCCCGGCTCTGGCCTTCAGCGCGTCGGGCTGGGCGCCGACCGCGGTCGGGCAGGGCGACCTGACGGCGACGGTCGGCGAAAAGGGCGCGTCGGCGGCGGGCGCCCGGGTGGCGCTGGCGGCCGCCACCGTGACGCCCGCGGCCGCGGCCGCCGACCCGCTGAAGCTGCAGGTCACGCTCACGTCCGGGGCCCGCGCCCGCCCCGGGGCGGCGCTCGACCACGGGTGCACGGCCTCCGGGACCACCATCTCCTGCACCCTGGCCCAGCCGCCCAAGGGCGGGTCCGCGCAGTTCTCCTTCCCGCTCCGGATCGACGCCGCCGGGCAGACGGCGACGCTGACGCTGTTCCGGGGCACCAAGGTCGAGGCCAAGGAGGCCAAGGCCATCGCCCTGACGCCCTACGAGGACGGCCTCGCGCTCACCGACCCGTCGTGGTCGCCGTTCCCCAGCCGGGGCCAGGGCTCGTCGCCGGCCGGCTACGTCGGCGTCAACGTCGTCAATCGGGGCGACCACATCATGGCGGCGCCGTCCGTCACCATCACCGTTGAGGGCGACGGCGGGTTCGTGCCGCCGGCGCTGTTCGACCAGTTGGATCCCGCCGAGTTCCTCGACCGGCTGCCCCTGCCCCCGGGCCAGGCGAAGAAGCTGCTCGGCGAGATAACCCAACCGCTGCCCGCGGGGTGCGTCGTGGTGGGGTGGACACCGCCGGCGGGCGAGGGCGTGTCGTGGGACTCGGTGTTGCGGGGGGGCCTGGCGTCGACGCTCCGCTGCGACCTGCCCGACATGAAGCCGGGGGACGAGGTCTCGCGCGGAAACCTGCTGGCGGCGGTGGCCCCGGTCTACGTCGACGGCGACGGCGTGCCCGAGGACGCCACGGCGTCGGTCACGCTGGCGCTGGGCTCGACCCAGGTGGGCGGTCCGCGCACGCTGCCGCTGGCGGTGCCGGGGTCGCCGGGCGGCGGCGACTGACTACGTGAAGTTCTCCCAGTAGCGGCTGGGGGTGGGGCCGCGCTGGCCCTGGTACTTCGAGCCGACCCGGTCCGAGCCGTAGGGGACGTCGGCGGGCGTGGTCATGCGCAGGAAGCTGACCTGGCCGATCTTCATGCCCGGGTAGAGGGTGATGGGGAGGTTGGCCACGTTGGAGAGCTCGAGCGTGATGTGGCCGGTGAAGCCGGCGTCGATGAAGCCGGCGGTGCTGTGGATCAGCAGGCCGAGCCGGCCCAGGCTGGACTTGCCCTCGATGCGGGCGACCAGGTCGTCGGGCACGGTGACGGCCTCGTAGGTGGAGCCGAGCACGAACTCGCCGGGGTGGAGGATGAAGGCGTCGCCCTCGTCGATCTCGACGAGGCGGGTCAGGTCGCCGAGGTCGGTCTTGACGTCGATGACCGGCATCGTGTGGTTGAGGAAGACCCGGAACAGGCGGTCGAGGCGCAGGTCGACGGAGCTGGGCTGGATGCAGGTCTCGTCGAGGGGGTCGATGACGATGCGCCCGGCGGCGAGCTCTTCCCGGATGGTGCGGTCCGACAGGATCATCGGGCGCCGACCCTAACGTGCGCCGGGCTTCGGACGGGTCGCTCTCCCCGGGTCCCGTGTCCCGGGGGTTCCCCGGCTCCTCTGCGGCTGGTCTGAGGTTGGCGTCGTGTACTGGGGCGTGACACCGAGGAGAGGAGATGCGCATGCAATGGACCCCAGGCCGCATCGCCGCCGCCGCTGCGGTGGCGGGGGCGCTGGTCATCGGGGGTGCCGGCTGGGCCTCGGCCCAGGATGCCCCGACGACCCAGTCCCCCCAACAGCAGCAGCAGGAGGGCGGCAGCGGAGGCGGCAGCGGCCAACCGGACCGGGGCAACTGCCCCCACATGTCCGGGTCGCAGGGGGGCCAGGACTCGTCCAACAGCGGCAGCGGAAGCAACGCGGAGTCCTCCGCCTTCGCAACGTAAGCGGCCGCGCCACCCCCGCCGGTCCCGGGTCCCGCCCCTACCCGGGACCGGCGGCGCGCCACCCGGGTCGGCTACCGTGGAAAGTCCACCCCGCGGGTGTAGTTCAATGGCAGAACATCAGCTTCCCAAGCTGACAATGCGGGTTCGATTCCCGTCACCCGCTCCAGGCGCCCCGGCCGCAGGTCAGGGGCCGCTTTTCTCGTTCTCGGCGCCCGTGCCCCTTACGTGCCCCTAGGCAGCCGGGCTCGCCGCTCTCGCCTGCACTGTGCGGCGGATCCTTGGCCGCCAATACAGCCACCAGACAAGCGGCATGGGGAGTACGAGCCAGCCGTTCGTCGACAGCTTCGAACGCGACGCCTGAGCGCCACACTGCGAGTGCTCTGCACCAGCGGTCGGCGGACATCATCCCGGCTGGTAGCTATCATCGCCATGTGACGATGGATTGCTGTGGGCCGGAGGATCGGATGGCGCTCACCCCGGCGGCTGCGCTGTTCCGGTCCCTGGGTGATCCCGTGCGTCTGGCCATCGTCCAGCGGCTGGCGCAGGGCGAGGCCCGGGTGGTGGACCTGACCGCCGTGCTGGGCCTCGCACAGTCGACGGTGTCCAAGCACCTGGCGTGCCTGCGGGACTGCCGGCTCGTGGACTACCGGGCCGAGGGCCGCCAGTCGTTCTATGCGATCGCCCGTCCCGAGCTGCTCGACCTCCTCCGCACGGCGGAGGGCGTTCTGGCCGCGACCGGCGAGGCGGTCGCGTTGTGCCCGGTCTACGG
>DATFRN010000167.1:0-22935 GCA_035263165.1 Acidimicrobiales bacterium
AGCGGGGCCAGCGGGCGGCCGCCCCGGTCGGCCCAGCACAGCGCCGCGCCCCGCCGCTCCAGCACGGCCCGCACCCCGTCGGCCCACCAGCTCTCGTGGCGGCACTCGACCGCCACCCGGGCGCCCGCCGGGAAGGCCCGCAGGCAGGCGTCGAGCCGGTCGGCGTCCGCCCGCAGGGTCGGGGGCAGCTGGAGCAGGTAGGGCCCGAGCCGGTCCCCCAGCCCGGCGGCCCGGTCGGCCAGCCGGCCCACCGGCTCGGCGGGGTCCCGGAGCCGGCGCACGTGGGTCAGGTAGCGGCTGGCCTTCACCGCCACGACGAACCCCTCCGGCGTCTCGGCCCGCCAGCGCTCGAACACCGACCGCTCCGGCAGCCGGTAGAAGGCGTTGTTGACCTCGACCGTGGCGAAGGTCTCGGCGTAACGGGCCAGCCAGGACCGCTGGGGCAGCCCCTCGGGGTACAGCCCGCCCCGCCAGTCGCGGTACTGCCACCCGGAGGTGCCGACGAGCAACGGCATGCCCTCTACCTTCCCCCGACACCGACCCCCAGCCGATGCACTGCGACGAATGACCCCGACGTGCAAGCGTTTGTCTTAAACTCTCCGTGGCCCCTAGTGTCGGACAAAGGGAAGGGGTGACGAGCGGGCGATGAGCACGAGCGTCCACAGCGACACGCGCGAGCAGATCATCCGCGCGGCCGAGGAGTTGTTCGCGGCGCGCGGCATCGACGGGGTCTCGCTCCGGGAGATCAACCGGGCCGCCGGGCAGAGCAACACCGGCGCCGTCCAGTACCACTTCGGCGACCGGGACGGCCTGGTACGGGCGCTCATCGACAAGCACCGCCGCGACACCGAGCCGCGGCGCCACGCCCTGCTCGACCAGTACGAGGAGGCCGGCGAGCACGACCTCCGGGCCCTCGCCGCCGCCCTGGTCTCGCCGATGGCGGCCAAGCTGTCCGACGCCGACGGCGGTCGGGCCTACCTGCAGATCTCGTCCGAGTTCTACAGCCGGCCGTCGCGGGTCGGGAAGCGCACGCCGACCATCGGGCCCAACGACAGCATCATGCGCTGGCACCGGCTGCTCGACCCGCTGGTGTCCGAGGAGGAGCGGGCGGTGCTGCACACCCGCTACCCGGCCATCCGCTTCGCCTTCGTCGAGATGGCCCGGCGGGCGGCCGGCGACGCCCGCGAGGACGACCGGCTCTTCACCAGCCACCTGACCGACCTGGTGGCGGCGCTGCTCGCCTCCAAGCCGTCGACCCAGACCGCCCGCCTGCTCGACCAGCGCCGTGAGGCCGGGGACTTCGATACGCCCTGATCGCGGCGGATCCCGACCTGCCAGGTCGGGAATTGGCTCGGGCCGGGAGCGGCGGGCCTGTAGCCTCGGTGACCAGCTATGAGCCGCTTCCTCGACCTCGTCAACGAGCGCGTCGTCGTCTACGACGGGGCGTTCGGCACCTTCGTCCAAGAGCTCGGCCTGACAGCCGACGACTTCGGCGGCCCCGAGTTCGAGGGCTGCAACGAGCTGCTCGTCGCGACCCGGCCCGACGTGATCGCCGACATGCACGACGCGATGTTCCGGGCGGGTGCCGACGTGGTCGAGACCGCGAGCTTCGGCGCCTTCGCCGTGCCGCTCGGCGAGTACGGCATCCCCGAGCGGGCGCACGAGCTGTGCGTCGCCTCGGCCCGCATCGCCCGCGAGGTGGCCGACGGCCACGGCGGGCTCGTCGCCGGGTCGATGGGGCCGGGCACCAAGTCGCCGTCGCTCGGCCAGATCCCCTTCGCCGAGCTGCGCGACGCCTACGAGGTCATGGCCCGGGGCCTGCTCGAGGGCGGCGTCGACCTGCTCATCACCGAGACCCACTTCGACCTGCTGGCCGCCAAGGCGTCGGTCATCGGCGCCCGCCGGGCGATGGCGGCCGTCGGCCGGACGGTGCCGATCCAGCTCCAGGTCACGATGGAGCAGACGGGCACGATGCTGCTCGGCAGCGAGATCGGCGCCGCGCTCGTCGCCCTCGGGGCGCTCAAGCCCGACGTCTTCGGCCTCAACTGCGCCACCGGCCCGTCCGAGATGCACGAGCACCTGCGGCACCTGTCGGCCAACTCGACGGTGCCGATCTCGTGCCTGCCCAACATGGGCCTGCCGTCGGTGGTCGACGGCAAGATGCACTACGACCTGACGCCCGAGCAGCTCGTCGACTTCCAGACCCGGTTCATCACCGAGCTGGGCGTGCGGGTGGTCGGTGGCTGCTGCGGCTCGAAGCCCGAGCACATCCGCCAGCTCGCCGCGGCGGCCAAGGACCTGACGCCCGCCCGCCGCGACCCCCAGCCCGAGCCGGGCGCCACCTCGATGTTCAGCGCGGTGCCGTTCCACCAGGACGCCAGCTTCCTCATCATCGGCGAGCGCACCAACGCCAACGGGTCCAAGAAGTTCCGGGAGACGATGCTGGCCGGCGACTGGGACTCCTGCGTCCGCATCGCCCGCGACCAGGAGCGCGAGGGCGCCCACGTGCTCGACGTGTGCGTCGACTACGTCGGCCGCGACGGCACGCTCGACATGGACGAGCTGGTCAGCCGGTACGCCACCCAGGTGACGGTGCCGCTGGTGCTCGACTCGACCGAGCCGCCGGTCATCGAGGCCGGGCTCCAGCGCCTGGGCGGCCGGGCCATCCTCAACTCGGCCAACCTGGAGGACGGCGAGGGCGAGGGCAGCCGCTTCGACCGGGTGTGCTCGCTGGCCCGCGAGTACGGCGCCGCCGTCGTGTGCCTGCTCATCGACGAGCAGGGCCAGGCCCGCGACGTCGAGTGGAAGCTGCGGGTCGCCCACCGCATCCACGACCTGGCCACCACCCGCTACGGGCTGGCCCCGAGCGACCTGATCTTCGACGCCCTCACCTTCCCGCTGTCGACCGGCGACGAGGACCTGCGCCACGACGGCATGAACACGATCGAGGCCATCCGGCGCATCAAGGCCGAGCTGCCCGGCGTCTACACGACGCTCGGCATCTCCAACGTCAGCTTCGGCCTCTCCCCCGCCGCCCGCCACGTGCTCAACTCGGTGTTCCTCCACGAGTGCGTCGAGGCGGGGCTCGACTCGGCCATCGTGCACGCGGCCCGGATCATGCCGCTCAACAAGATCCCCGAGGACCAGGCCAAGGTGTGCCTCGACCTCATCTACGACCGGCGCGACGAGGCCGCCGGCTACGACCCCCTGGCCACGCTGCTCGACGTGTTCGCCGACGTGAAGCTGGCCAAGGCCGAGAAGGAGGACCGCAGCGGCTGGCCGGTCGACGAGCGGCTGAAGGCCCGCATCATCGACGGCGACCGCGACGGCCTCACCGCCGACCTCGACCAGGCCATGGCCGAGGGCACCGCCGCGCTCGACATCATCAACGACACGCTGCTGGCCGGGATGAAGGTGGTGGGCGAGCTGTTCGGGTCGGGCCAGATGCAGCTGCCGTTCGTGCTGCAGTCGGCCGAGACGATGAAGACCGCCGTGGCCCACCTCGAGCCGCACATGGAGAAGGCCGAGGGCTCGGGCAAGGGGCGGATCGTGCTGGCCACGGTGCGGGGTGACGTCCACGACATCGGCAAGAACCTGGTCGACATCATCCTCACCAACAACGGCTACGAGGTGCACAACCTCGGCATCAAGATCTCGATCGCCGAGATGATCGACAAGGCGCTCGAGGTGAAGGCCGACGCCATCGGCATGTCGGGGCTGCTGGTGAAGTCCACGCTGATCATGCGCGACAACCTCGAGGAGCTGAACTCCCGCGAGCTGTCCGACATCCCCGTGCTGCTGGGCGGCGCCGCGCTGACCCGCAGCTACGTCGAGCGGGACCTGCGCGACCTGTACCAGGGGCGGCTGTTCTACGGGAAGGACGCGTTCGAGGGCCTGCACGTGATGGACCGCCTGGGCGCCATCCGCCGGGGCGCCGAGTCCGACGACCCCGACTGGGGGCGGGTGCCGTCCGAGTCCCGGGTGCCGTCGCGGGCGTCGCTGGGACTGGCCGAGAAGGGCGACGCGCCGGCGCCCGAGTTGCCGGCCCGCTCACCCGACGTGGTGAGCGACAACGAGGTGTTCGTGCCGCCGTTCCTCGGGTCGCGGGTGGTCAAGGGCCTGCCGATCGACGAGATCGCCGGGTACCTCAACGAGACCGCGCTGTTCCGCAACCAGTGGCAGTTCCGGCCCGAGGGCGGCGAGAGCGACGACGAGTTCAAGGCCCGCATCCGGCCGACGCTGCGCTCGGAGCTGGGCAAGGCCAAGGCCGACGGGCTGCTGGTCCCCCAGGTGGTGTACGGCTACTTCCCGGCCAACGGCGACGGCAACGACCTCGTGATCTGGACCGACGACACCCGCACGTCCGAGCGGGCCCGGTTCCCGTTCCCCCGCCAGTCCAAGGCGCCGTACTACTCCATCGCCGACTTCTTCCGCCCGGTCGACAGCGGCGAGGCCGACTACGCCGGCTTCTCGATCGTCACGATGGGCCCGGCGGTGTCGGAGCGCACGGCCAAGCTGTTCGCCGACGACCGGTACCAGGAGTACCTGCTGCTCCACGGGCTGGGGGTCGAGATGGCCGAGGCGCTGGCCGAGTACTGGCACCGGCGCATGCGGGAGGAGTGGGGCTTCGCCCACGAGGACGGGCCCAGCCTGGCCGGCCTGTTCCGCCAGCAGTACCGGGGCGGGCGCTACTCGTGGGGCTACCCGGCGTGCCCCGACCTGGAGGACAACACGAAGGTGCTCGACCTGCTGGACGGCGAGCGCATCGGCCTGTCCTGCAGCGAGGAGACGGGCTACCAGTACCAGCCCGAGCAGACGACGTCGGCCCTGATCTGCCACCACCCCCAGGCCAAGTACTTCGTCGCCCGCTGACGGGGCGACCGCCGCCGGGCGGCGCCCCCCGTTGCGGGGGGGGCGCCGCCTTCGGCGGTTACGTGACCCTGACCTGGTCGACCTCCTGGGTCGTGCCTCGCAGGACCGGGCTGTCCACCGACGACGTCACGTTGCGGAGGCCGGTGGCCGTGCCCTTGACCTGGAAGCTGTAGCTGAACGACTGGCCCGGCACCGGGTTGGTGCTCGTGACCACCAGGTCCTGGACCGGCAGGCCGGCGATGTTGCTGCCGTGGTTGCCGACGACGTTCTCGGCGCCCACGTTGAACGGCTGGCCGTTGGGGTCGGCCGGCAGCGCGGCGGGGTCGTAGGTGTAGCTGATGTCCTGGGCGGCGCCCTCGCCCAGCCACACCTGGAAGTGGCGGTTGCTGTTGGTCCCGAACACGTTGAGCGACCACTCGACGACGATCCACGTGTTCACGCCGTCGGTGAGCTCGGTGGCGCTGATGCCGGGGGCGCCGGTGCCGTCGAGGTCGGTCCAGAACGGCGCCAGGACGTTGTTGGGACGCGCCGGGTTGGGGAACACCTGCGGCAGGAAGTCGATGTCCTGGGACCCGTTGGTGCCGTCCACGACGATGTAGCCGTTGGACGTGACCCCGATGCGGTTGTGCCGCACGCCGCCGTAGAGGAACGACGGCACGGTGAAGTTCAGCGCCTGCTCGTCACCGACGGGGATCGGCGTCACGCCGAACAGCGCCAGGGGGATGAACCCGCCCGGCGACGCGCCCGGCGCCACGGTCGGCGTCCCGGGGTCGAAGCCGGCCAGGTCGGCCGACGCCGTGACCCGGTGCTGGCCCTTGCGGGTGGCGCCGGTGGCGGAGACGACCGAGAGGCCGTCGTCGGTGGTGCTCTCGAAGCTGAACGGCCCGCTGGCCAGCGTGTTGTTCTGCACGTTCACCGTGCAGGTCGACCTGTCGCTCTGGAGCGGGATGGTCGACGGACTGCAGGCCTGGCTCAGCGAGACGGCGCCCTGCTGGCGGTTGAACGCCACCGGCAGGTGCTGGTCGCGGTCGCCGCCGACGTTGTCGAGGTCGACCTGGCCGAAGTACTGGCCCGTCGCCAGCGCCTCGCCGTTGATCGTCACGGTCAGCGTGACGGTCCGGCCCGGCCGGATCGTGAAGTGCGACGGCGAGACCTTGATGGTGCCGCCGCTGGACGTGGCGCTCGCGTCGAACTCGAGCGTCGAGCCCGTCACGTTCCGGGCCACCCGGGTCGTGGTGATCGACCCGGGCATGACCGGGGCGTTGATGGTGGCGATGTTGAGGTCGATGCGGGTCAGCGGCGATGACCCGGCCGCCGCGAAGTTCGCCGCCGTCTCGTCGAAGGTGAGCCCGGCGTCGGCCGCCTTGTCGACCTGGACCCGGCCGCCGCCCCGGTCGAACGGGCCGGCCGCCGAGCCGTCGGGGTTGGTCATCGCGGTGGTGGCCGTCGAGATGAGCGCCGAGCGGATCTGGCCCGGCGTCCAGTCGGGGTGCACCGCCCGCACCAGCGCGCCGGCGCCGGCGATGTGGGGCGACGCCATCGACGTGCCGGCGATGGCCTGGAACAGGTTGCCGGGGGCGCCGCCGGCGACGTCGTCGGGGATCGGCGTGTTGCCGGCCAGGATCTGCGTGCCGGGGGCGGCGATGTCGGGCTTGAGCCAGTCGCCGCCGGGGCCCCGGGACGAGAACCCGGTCACCACGTCGCCCTGACCGACCGACTTCACCCCGGCGGGGAAGGTCGCCGTGGTGTCGGGGTGGGCGTTCACGAAGTCCACCAGCTGGGCGCCCTGGGGGGCCTCCAGGTGGACGGTGGGCAGGAAGTGGTTGTCCGTCTCGGTGTCGGAGATCGTCGGGTTGTAGAGCAGCATCCCGGCCGCGCCACCCACGAAGACGTTGCGGCCCTTCTCGATCCGGCCGGTGACGGTCGGGGCGGGGTCGCGCTGGCACACGACGATCTTCCCGGTGAACGTCCCGGCCGGCGCCGGCGTCGAGCACAGGTTGTCGGAGTACGGCGGGGCCGAGGCCAGCACCACCGGGGTCGGCGTCGTGATGCCCGACGTGATGGTCGAGCCGGTCAGGTCGAGCGTGGCGCCGCCGCCCGACAGGGTGACGGTCGAGGTGAACGCCCGGGCCTGCGTCGAGGCGGCCACCGAGGTGACCCACGGGCTCACGTGATTGACGGTGGCGGGCCCGGGGCCCTCGTTGCCGGCCGAGGTCGACACGAACACGCCGGCCGCGTAGGCGTCGAGGAATGCCAGCTCGACGGGGTCGGAGAACGGGTCCGTGCCGCCCGAGATCGAGAAGTTGATGACGTCGACGCCGTCGAGGATGGCCCGGCCCACGGCCGCGGCCGAGTCGGACGGGAAGCACCCCTGGAGGCCGCACACCTTGTACACGGACACCTCGGCGGCGGGCGCGATGCCGTGGATGGCGCCGCGGTCGATGCCGAGCGGGTTGGCGTGGGCGACCTGGCCGCCGGCGGCGGTGGTCGAGGTGTGGGTGCCGTGCCCGTTCGAGTCACGGGCCGTGTTGGGGAACACGTCGCCGCCGACGAGGGCGTTGTAGGTGGCCATGAAGTTGCGGCCGCCGATGAGCTTGTCGTTGCACACGAACACGTCGACGGCCGGCGTCTGCGGGTTGTCGCCGAAGTTGCACTCCCGCGGCGCGCCGTCGTTGGTGGGCGCCGGTGCGGGCAGGTTGCCCGGGTCGACGTAGGACGGGTGCTCGGGCCAGGCGCCGCTGTCGAGCACGCCGACGATGATGCCGGTGCCCGAGCTGCCGACGCCACCGAGCCGCTGGTACACCGGATTGGCGCCGATGAACTCGGGGCTGGAGTCGGTGAGCATCTGCTCGGGGGCGTTGGACTGCACGGCAGCCACGCCCGGCATCTTCAACAGCTTGGACACCTGGTTGCCCGGCAGCTCGACGGGGATGCCGCCGTAGACGACCCGGGTGGGCGCGCCGGCCTCGGCGGACGGCACGCCCTGGTGGAGTGCGTCGAGGAAGCGGGACTCGATGCCGGCCACGTGGGCCTGGTACTTGGTGGCGGCCGCCGAGCGGCTGTTGAGCGCCTTGCCGGTGACGGCCGGGCTGGTGGCGGGCATCCCGGCGAGGTTGCCCGAGTAGGCGGCGAGCGAGTCGTAGTCGAGCTTGACCATCACGGGGACGGGCTTTGCCGAGGGCAGCGTGAGCAGCGCCTTGTCGGTCTTGGCGGCGCGCCCGCTCTTGGACCGGGCGCCCTGCACCCGGTCCGTCGGTGTCAGCGGCTTCGACGTGAGCTTCGACGGTGCGGTCTGGGCGCCGGCCGGCGGCGCCACGGCGCCGGTGCCGGTGAGTGCGACGACGAGCACCGCCGCCACCACGATCGCCCGCCGGCGACGCCAAGGCGCTCCGGACCAGGTACGAGACCGCGGCAAGCTTTCCATCTGGCCCCCTCGGTTAGTCCCCCGCACCGGCCGCCCGGCCGGTGCGCCGCAAGCTTGCTGTACGCCACGAATCGTGTCAACGGCCTGACGATTCGCGCTGCACCTGCGCAACGCAGTAGGCAAGTCTCTCTCCGTGATGACTGTCCTCGGAGCGTGACATCGGGTATAGAACTTCACATGTCGGTGCGTGCCGTGGTGTCCGGAGCGGCCACCGCCGCCGTTCTCGCGGCGGTGCTCGGCAGTCCGGCCGCCCAGGACGCGGCCAAGGACGCCAAGAACCGGGAGCTGGCCCGCACGCTGACGAGCTTCCCCTCGTGGGACGCCGGCGGTTCGTCCGGGGACGTGCGCTGGAGCATCGCCATCCGTCTCGCGGCGATCGTGCTGGTCACCGCCCTGCTGTGCGCGGTCGCCGGGCGGTCGGCCAGCCGGGGTGCGGCCCTGCTCGCGGGGTGGGCCGCGGGCGTGGTGGCCGCCGGCGCGGCGGGCGCCGCCGCCTACGCGTTCCTGGTGGCCACCGTGTTCTCGGGCGGGCGCAGCGCGGACACCTACCTCGACGGCCTGGTGGGCGCGGTCGACGACGGCGCCGTGTGGGGGCTGTGGACCGGCTGGCTGGTGGGCGTGGCGGTGGCCGCCGTGACCCACCGCCGCCGGGTGCGGGCCCGGGCCGCCGCGCCGGCGGCGCCGCCGGTCATCGCCGACCCGCCCGCGCCGTGGTGGGCCCCGACCGAGGCGCTGGACGAGGCCGGCGAGCCCACGCTGCGCCCGGGGCCGGCCGCCTACGGGGCGGGCCACATGCCGCCCGTCGTGGCCGGGCTGGGCGAAGACGGGGGCAACACCCACATCATGAGCACCGCGTCGGGCGATCCCCACCCGTCCGACCCCGATGCCACCCTGGCCGTCGGGTTCCCCGGGCCCGACCGCCCGGCCGAACCCGCGCCCGAGCCGGACCCCGACGCCACCGAGGTCTCGGAGGCGCCCAAGGCCCCGACGGCCACCGACGACCCCGACGCCACCGAGGTCAGCGAGCTCGAGGGGCAGGACGACCCCACCCTGCACATGCCCCGGCAGGACTGAGGGGTCGGGCGGCTCAGGTCTCCGGCAGCCGCTGCTCGAGCGCCAGCGCGTCGGCGAACAGGTCGCCGTGGTCGGCCACCCGGTCGAGCACATCGGCCGCCTCGAACGACAGCGGCGCGCCCTCGGCGGCCGCCTCGACCTCGTCCCAGGTCAGCGGGGTCGACACGGTGGGCCGGGGCCGGGCCCGCAGCGAGTAGGGGGCGATGGTGGTCTTGTGCCGGCTGTTCTGGCTCCAGTCCACGAACACCTTCCCCGGCCGCAGGCTGCGCTTCATGTTCGACAGGACGTCATCGGGCCGGGCCCGCTCGAGCAGCTGGGCCACGGCCAGGGCGAACCCCGACGCCGCCTCGTGGGTCGGCCCCGGGGTGTTGAGCGGCACGTAGACCTGCATCCCCTTCGACCCGGACGTCTTGGGCACCCCCACCAGCCCGAACCCCTCCAACACCCGCCGGATGTCGAGGGCGACGTCGGCGCACTCGGCGATGGCGGCCGGCTCCCCCGGGTCGAGGTCGAACACGACCATCGTGGGCGTCTCGATGTCGGACCGGGCCATCGGGGCATGGATCTCCAGCGCCGCCATGTTCGCCGCCCACGCCAGCGCCGGCACCGAGTCGAGGCAGCAGTAATGGATCGGCCCCGAGCTGTCGCCCGGGCCGATGCGGGTCCCCACCCACTCGGGCCGGTGGCCGGGGCAGCGCTTCTCGAAGAACGAACCGGCGTCGACGCCGTTCGGGAAGCGGCGCAGCGTGACCCCCCGGTCGGCCAGGTGGGGCACCATCGTGGGGGCGATGCGGGCGTAGTAGTCGATGACCTCGGCCTTGGTGGTGCCCGCCTCCGGGTAGAGCACCTTGTCGAGGTTGGACAGGTTGAGGCGGCGCCCCTCGATCTCGACCGCGGGCATGCCGCTCAGGCGGACTTGCGGGCCTTCGCGGCCTTGGTCGCCTTCGTCGCCTTGGACGACTTGGCCGCCTTGCCGCCGCCCGTCTCGGACGCGCCGTTGCCGGCGGTGGGATGGCGGGTGCGGGCGGCCTTGGCATCCCGCACGCTGGCCTCGAGGGCGGCCATGAGGTCGACCACCTTCTCCTCGGCGGCCGGGGCCGGCGCGGCCACGATCTCCTCGCCCGACGCCTTGCGGTCGATGAGGTCGAGCACCTGGTTGCGGTAGTCGTCCTCGTAGCGCTGGGGCTCGAACGGCTCGGTCAGCGACTCGACCAGCGACTCGGCCATCTTCAGCTCGCGGTCGCTCACCTCGACGTCGCCCAGCTCGTCGCCGTCGAACAGCTCGGCCGGGTCGTTGACCTCGTCGGCGTAGACCATCGTCGACATGACCAGCACGCCCTCGACGGGCCGGATGGCGGCCAGGTACTGCTTGGAGCGCATGACGAAGCGGGCGATCGCCACCTTGCCCTGCTCCTCCATCGCCCGGGTGAGCAGGGCGTAGGGCTTGCGGGCCGGCTTGTCGGGCGCCACGTAGTAGGCGGCGTCGTAGAAGATGGGGTCGATCTCCTCGAGGTCGACGAACTGTTCGATGTCGATCGACCGGGTGGCGACCGGGTCGAGCGCGGCCAGCTCGTCGTCGGCGATCAGCACGTAGTCGCCGGAGCTGAGCTGGTAGCCCTTGGCGATCGCCTCGTTGGGCACGTCCTCGCCGTCGGCGGCCGACACCTTGCGGTACTGGACCCGGGAGCCCGTGCGGGTGTCGATCTGGTTGAAGTGCACGGACTTGCGCGAGACCGCGTTGAACAGCTTGATGGGGATGTTGACAAGGCCGAAGCTGACGGCGCCGCTCCACATGGCACGAGGCATGAGCCAAGTATTCCCTGCCCCACCCCCGGTTGAACAGGAGGTCAGGCCCTAGGCCCGGGGCAGATGGCCCACACCGGCCCACAACGCCCGGGTGAGCAACGCCACTGCGTCGTCGAGGCTGCACTCCTGGTGGTCGAGCCACTCGGTGGCCGCCGCCTCCAGCATGCCGACCAGGCCCCGGGCCAAGAGGCGGGCGGCCGGGCCGCCGCCCCAGGTGTCGGCGATGCGCTGGCAGCGGGCGTCGCGGGCGGCCCGCACCGCGCAGTGGTCGACCGCCCCGGCCGCGGCGAACAGCCGCCACGAGTCGGCGTTCTCCCGGGCCAGCTCGAAGAACGTGCGCACCAGCCCGGCCAGCCGCGGCTCGTCCACGGGCAGGTCCCGCAGCAGCCGGGACAGCTCGGCGTCCAGGCCGGCCAGGCTGTGCAGGTAGACCTCGGCGATCAGCTCGCCCTTGTCGCCGAAGTAGGCGTAGACCAGCGAGCGGGACACGCCCGCGGCCCGCGCCACCTCCTCGAAGCGCACGGTGGCGGGGTCGCGGCCCCGGAACACCTCGGCCGCCACCTCGACGATCTGGGCACGCCGGGCCTCGGGGTCCAGGCGCGCCCGACGGACGGTCGCGTCAGCAGGCGACCGGTCCACGGTTTCCTAGGGACCGCCGGGCGTTGTGAGCTCGGGGGTACCGGCCGGAGCGTCGGACGGGCTGTCGGTCTCGCCCGGCGACTCCGATCCGGCTCCGTTCCCGCCGGAGGCGGGCCCGGATGCGGCGACTGCGGTCTCGGGGTCGGGCGCGGTCCCGCCCACGAGGGGGAAGTGGCAGGCGACGTACTGGCCCTCGCCCACCGGACGGATCTGCGGCTCCTCCACCGCGCACCGCTCCTGCGCCCGGGGGCAGCGGGTGCGGAACCGGCAGCCCGACGGCGGCGACAGGGGCGACGGCAGCTCGCCCGACACCAGCGTGCTCACCCGGGGCGGCGCCTCGGGGTCGGGCACGGGGATCGACGACAGCAGCGCCGCCGTGTACGGGTGGGCCGGCGACGCGTACAGCGTGTCGGGGCCGGCGATCTCGCAGATCTTGCCCAGGTACATGACCGCCACCCGGTCGCTGACGTTCTTGACCACCGCCAGGTCGTGGGTGATGAAGACCATGGTCAGCCCGTAGCGTTCCTTCAGGTCCTCGAGCAGGTTGAGGATCTGGGCCTGCACCGACACGTCGAGGGCCGACACCGGCTCGTCGCAGATGAGCACCTTGGGGTTGAGCACCAGCGACCGGGCGATGCAGATGCGCTGGCACTGGCCGCCGGAGAACTCGTGGGGCCGCTTGTCCCGGGCCACGTCGGGGTCGAGGCCGACGGCGTCGAGCGCCTCGTCGATCTGCTTGCGCCGCTCCGCCTCGTCGCCCAGCTTCCAGATCTTGAGCGGCGCCCCCACGATGCTCTCCACCGTCCGCCGGGGGTTGAGCGACGAGATCGGGTCCTGGAACACGATCTGGATGCGGGGCCGCAGCCTGCGCAGCGCCTCGCCGTGGAGCGCGGCCAGGTCCTTCCCCTCGAAGATGACCTTGCCGGCGGTCGGCGCGGGCAGCTGCATGACGGCCCGGGCCGCGGTCGACTTGCCGCAGCCGGACTCGCCGACCAGCCCGAGCGTCTCGCCCTCGGCGATGTCGAAGCTCACGTCGGCCACGGCCGAGACCTTGGCGCCCCGGGCGGCCGGGAAGTCGACCACCAGGTGCTCGACCCGCAGCAGCGTCTCGTTCGCGTCGCGCAGGTGCGCGGTGCCGGTGCCGGCCATCAGCTCGCCTCCACCGCGACGGCGGCGCCGGTGACGGCCGCCTCGGCCTGGGGCAGCTCGGCCGCCAGGTTCTTCTCCAGCGCCTCGCGGCCCTTGTCGGTGCCGACCGGGTACCAGCATCGGAACACGTGGCCGGGCGTGTCGGCCTCGATCAGCGGGGGCTGCTCCTCCCGGCAGCGGGGCTGCACGTACGGGCAGCGGGCGGCGAAGCGGCAGCCCTTGGGCGGGTCGATGAGGTCGGGCGGCCGGCCGCCGATGACCGCCAGCCGGGTGTGGCTGGGGTTCTCGACCCGGGGCGCCGACTGGAGCAGCGCCTCGGTGTAGGGCATGCGCACCTCGGCGAACAGGGTCCGGGTGGGCGCCATCTCGACGATCTGGCCGGCGTACATCACCGCGATGTCGTGGGTGCGACCGGCGACCACGCCGAGGTCGTGGCTGACCAGGACCACCGCCATGTCGCGCTCGCGCTGCTGCTCGCCGAGCAGGTCGAGGATCTGGGCCTGCACGGTCACGTCGAGCGCGGTGGTCGGCTCGTCGGCGAACAGCAGGGCCGGGCCGCAGGCCAGGGCGATGGCGATGACCACCCGCTGGCGCATGCCGCCCGACAGCTCGTGGGGGTACTGGTTGAGCCGGCGCTCGGCCTCGGGGATGTGCACCGACCGGAGCAGGCTCAGCGCCGTCTCCCGGATCTGGTCCTTGTCCATGTCGGTGTGGACCTCGAGCGACTCGGCGATCTGCCGCCCGATCTTCATGACCGGGTTGAGCGAGGTCATCGGGTCCTGGAACACCATCGAGAGCTGGGTGCCCCAGTAGTCGCGCAGCGCCTTCGGGCCGAGCTCGTCGAGCCGGATGCCGCCGAAGCGGATCTCGCCGCTGCGGTCGGCGGTGCTGGGGAGCAGGCCCATGATCGACCGGGACAGCACCGACTTGCCGCAGCCCGACTCGCCCACGAGCCCGAGCGTGCGGCCCCGGTCGAGCGTGAAGGAGACGCCGTCGACCGCCCGCACGAGGCCCCGCGGCGTGCGGAAGTGGGTCTTGAGGTCGTCGACCTCGAGCAGGCGGCGGTTGGTGGAGGTGAAGTCGCCGGACGGCGGGGGCGCCACCCGGCGGCGGCTGCGGATCACAGGGCGCTCTCCCGGACGTCGAAGTGGGCGCGGACCACGTCGCCCAGGTAGTTGAGGGCGAACACGGTCAGGAAGATGACGAAGGTCGGCCACAGCACGATGTGGGGCGAGTCCGTCAGGTCGCTGCGGCCCTCGGCGATGATGTTCCCCCACGACGGCGTGGGGAGCTGGACGCCGACCCCGAGCACGCTGAGCCCGCCCTCGGCCACGATCACCACGGCCACGCCCAGCAGGGCGACCGAGAACATCGCCGGCAGCACGTTGGGCAGCACCTCGGAGAACATGATGAGGCGGTTGCGGGCCCCGATGGACCGGGCCGCCTGCACGAACTCGCGCTGGGCCCAGGACAGCGTGCTGCCCCGGGTGATGCGGGCCAGCACGGGCACCGACACGACGCCCAGGGCCAGGATGAGGAAGATCATGCGTCGGCTGCCGCTGACCCCCTCCCCGCTGGCGAACACGGTGACCAGGGTGAGGGCGAGGATGAGCTGGGGGAACGACAGCAGCACGTCGAAGACGGCGGTGAGCACGCCGTCGGTGCGGCCCCGGAAGTACCCGGCGACCAGCCCGAGCAGCCCGCCGACGACGATGCCGATGAGGATGGCGCACACGGCCAGCGTCAGCGAGGCGCGCGCCCCCCAGATGATGCGGCTGAACAGGTCCCGGCCCAGGCCGTCGCCGCCCAGGATGTGCCCGTCGGTCATCGGTGGCTGGCGGGCGAGCGACGCCGTCTGCTCGTCGGGGTCGGGGATGGGCAGGATCGGGGCGAGGATGGCGGCCAGCGAGATCAGCACCAGCCAGCCGAGCGACAGCCAGCCGATGACCCCGAGCTTGCCCTGCCGGGCCTTGCGTCCCAGGAGGGGGGTCCCGCCCTCGGCGGACACCAGGTCGACCGGTGCGGCCGTCGAGGTGGGCGCGAGGGACGGGATGTCGGCCAGGTCGACGAGATCACGCGAGTCACGATCGGGCATGGCGGATCCTCGGATCGAGAACGGCATAGAGGATGTCGACGAAGAAGTTCACCAGCACGTAGCCCACCGCGACGATGGCCACCAGGCTCTGGAGGGCCACGTACTGGCGGGCGTTGATGGCCTGGAACAGCAGCGTCCCGATGCCCGGCAGCGAGAAGATCACCTCCACGATGACGGCGCCGCCGATGAGCGCCCCGACGTTGAGGCCCGCCACGGTCAGCAACGTCAGGCTCGACGGACGGAGGGCGTGGCGCCACAGCACCCGGCGGGGCGAGATGCCCTTCGCCTTGGCCATGGTGATGAAGTCCTCCTGGAGGGTGGCGATCATGTCGCTGCGCAGCAGCCGCATGTACACCGCCACCTGGGCCACCGCCAGCGAGATGGTCGGCAGGGCCATCCGCCGGAGGTGCTCGGGTAGGTCCTGGCTGGGTTTCACGTAGCCCTGGACCGGTAACCACCCCGCCCTGACACCGACGTAGTACGCCAGTATCAGGGCGAGGGCGAAGTTGGGTATCGCAAGTAACCCGAACGCCGTGGCGTTCGACCCCCGATCGAACCGCGAGCCCGCCCGGTAGGCGGTCATCACCCCGAGCGGTATGGCGATGACCAAGGCCAGCACCTGGGCGTAGATCATCAGCTGGAGCGACACCGGCAGCGCGTCCTTGACCCGGTCCATCACGGGTCGCGAGCCGGTGACGCTGTAGTAGTTGCCGAGGTCGCCCCGGACGAACTTGCCCAGCCAGTGGACGTACTGCACCGGCACCGGGTCGTTCAGGCCCAGGTCCTCGCGCAGCTGATCCTTCTGCTCCTGGCTGGCGAACCCGCTGATGGCGTCCACCGGGTCGCCCGGCAGCATGCTGGTGAGCAGCGCGACGAACAGCGTCACGCAGAACAGCACCACCAGCAGATGGGCGACCCGGCGGGCGAGCATGCCCAGGCTCATCGCGGCGTGCCCTCCTGGGCTACTTGTCGATCCACATGTACATCACCGGGTTGCCCACGGCGAGACCTGGGAACGGCTTGGCCGAGGTCGGGCCCTCGCCCAGCACGCCGTGCACGTTCTTGGTCGTCGCGACCGACCACGGCGTGTAGTAGTTCCACAGGTTCCAGACCTCGGCGCCGAAGCGCTTGTTGAGGTCCTCGTAGATCGTCGTCCGCTTGGACTGGTCGGTCGACGTGCGGCCCTCGTTGAGCAGCTTGTCGATCTCGGGATCCTTGATCCGGCCGAAGTTGACCGGCGAGGTCGACTCCCACCACACGTACTGCTCGTCGGGGTCGCCGCCCGGATGGTTCCGCCAGCCGACGGCCTGGAAGTTGCCCTGGATGGCGGTGTCGATGAGGCTCGACTGGTCGATCGTCGTGATGTCGACCTTCATGCCCACCTTCTCGGCCTGGTCCTTGAAGAACTGGGCGTCGGCGATGGTGGTCGCGGCCTGGACGGTCGAGAAGCTGAACTTCAGCTGCTTGCCGGTCTCGTCCTCGTACTCCTTGACGAGCTGCTTGGCCTTGTCGGGGTCGTACTGCGGGAAGCCGGTCTGCTTGTCGTCGAGGTTGCCCACGTTGCCCGGCGCGAACGGCCCGCTGGCCTGGGTGAGGATGCCCTTGCCCCGGACCTGGTTGTAGTCGTCGAAGTTGAACGCGTAGGCCAGCGCCTGGCGGGCCTTGATGTTGTCGAACGGGGGCTTCGACGAGTTCAACATCGTGTAGGTGACCTCGCCGAAGTCGGTGGACTCGGTGAGGTCGATGTCGCCCGACTTGGCCGTGTTGCGCAGGTCGGCGATCGTCGACGGGTCGCTGGTGTGCATCGCCTGGATGTCACCGGACTCCAGCGCGTTCACCCGCTGGTCGACCTCGACGATCGGGTCGTACTCGACCTGGTCGAGGTACGGGAGCTGGCGACCCTCGGCGTCCTTGGCCCAGTAGTCGGGGTTCTTGTCGGCCACGAACTTCTGGTTGGGGACCCATTCCTTCATCTTGAAGGGGCCGGTGCCGACCAGCTTGTCGGCGCAGTGCTTCTTGTCGTCGAGCTGGCTCTGGGCCATCATCCCGACCCGGCCGCTGCCGTAGAGGTAGGCGTCGAAGGCGGCCCAGGGCTGCTTCATCGTGACCTGGACGGTCAGCGGGTCGACGACGTCGACCTTGGCGATGTTGCTGAAGGTGAAGACGAACAGCAGCGGCTTGCGGGCCGGGTAGGCGCCCCGGTAGGCGTCGAGGTTGTTCTTCACGACCTCGGCCGTGAGGTCCGACCCGTCGTGGAACTTGATGCCGCTGCGCAGCTTGATCGTCCACACCTTGTTGTCGGCGCTCGGCGTCACGGACTGGGCCAGCCAGGGCTGGTACTTGCCGCTGGCGTCGGGCCGGGTCAGCGTGTCGTAGATCGTGCGGGCGACCATGATGCCGGAGATGGCGAGCTGGGCCTCGGGGAGGCACCAGCCGTCGGCCGTCTCGGCCTCGAGGCCGTACTTGAGCGTGCCGCCCATCTGGGGCGTGCCCTCGTTGCCCGCGCTGCCGCCGCTGCCGCCGGAGTCACCTCCGCCACCACCACAGGCTGCGGCGACCAAGCCCAGCGCAAGGATCGTCGCCAGCCGCTTGCTCCACCGCCGGCGGGTACCAGTCGAAGCCACAGGGACCCCTCCCCCATCAGAGGCACGTCCGCAGACCGACGGACGTGACGCGTGACAGTCGTCACACGCAGTGCGGAAGCTAGGTGACGACCTGGACTCTTGTCAACAGACGATCGCGTGACGACGGGCGCGCTCCCGTCATCCACCCTGCGACCGGGCTCCGAATGGGGGCCGTGACCAAGCCGAGTGACACCGCGCCGCCCAGGTCCCGCCGGGTGCGGGCCCGGCGGCTGGGGATGGGGGTCGTCGTCGTCGTGGCCGCGCTGGCCATCCCGGGCGGGGCCGCGGTGCAGATGATGTCGTCCCGGGCGCTGACCCGGCTGGAGTCCTCGCCCCGCGCCGGGGACGTCGCCTTCGACGACCTGGCCATCGACGAGCCCACCCCCGACGAGGTCGTGGCCGCCGGCTACGCGCCCGACCCCGGCTTCTTCTCCGACGACGAGATCGACGACAACCTCACCGCCAGCGGCATCCCCAAGGTGGCGCTCGACGCCTACGTCGGGGCCGAGCACGAGAGCGCCGACGCCGACCCGCGCTGCGGCATCCGCTGGTCGCTGCTGGCCGCCATCGGGCGGGTCGAGTCCGACCACGGCCGCTTCGGCGGCGCCCAGCTGCGGGCGGACGGCTACGGCACCAAGCCGATCCGGGGCCTCCCGCTCGACGGCCGCCCCGGCCTGGCGCTGGTGCGTGACACGGACAAGGCCAACCTCGACGGCGACCCGGTCTACGACCGGGCCGTCGGGCCCCTGCAGATCATCCCCTCGACCTGGCGCAACGTGGGGGTCGACGGCAACGACGACGGCCGGCGCGACCCCAACAACATCTTCGACGCCGCCTGGGGGGCGGGCGTCTTCCTGTGCGCGGGCGGCGGCGACCTGAACGACCCCCGCCAGGCCGCGGCCGCCGTGCGCCGCTACAACCACACCGACGAGTACGTGCGGGTGGTGCTGACGCTGGCCGCGGCCTACGAGGACAGCGCCTACGACCCCACGCCCGACGACGACCCCGACCTGGGGTCGGGCGCCGGCCAGGACTACGACTTCGACGACCTGGGCTTCGACGACTCCCGGCCCTTCGACGACACGTTCGGCTTCGGCGACGCCCCGACCGGCTCCGGCTCGCTCGGCGCCGGGGCGCCCTCCCCCGCGCCCCGGCCCGCGCCGGCCCCGACCCCCAAGAGCCCGCCGCCGGTCGCCCCGGCACCCCGTCCGGCCCCGGCTCCCCGGCCGCCGACGACGACCGCCCCGAAGCCGCCGGTCGTCACGGTGCCGCCCACGACCCGCCCGTCCCCGCCGACGACGAGGCCCACCCCGCCGACGACGAGGCCGACCACCCCCACCACGACGCCGGCCCCGACGACGACCACGCCCACTCCGCCGACCACGACCCCGACGCCGCCCACCACCGCGCCGGGCCCGCCCCCCAGCACGCCGGAGACGCCCCCGGGTACCGCGCCCGGCGCGGGCGCCCCTGGGGCGGGCCCGGCCGGCGCGGGGGTCGTGGACGAGGCCCTGCCCCCGGCGTCGGTCGGCTGGTCGCAGACGATGCTGAAGTTCGTGACCGACACCGTCGCCGCCCGCCAGGCGGCCGGCGACACCCAGAATCCCGACGCGCAGCGTGGCGTCACGACTACTATTACGACCGAAGCGACGAGCGATCCCCGTTGAGCGACGGGCGGACCCACTCCCCCGGGCCCGCCCGTCCGAGTCGGCGGGCTCAGCCGGGTCAGGCGCCGGCCAGGACGGCCCGGGCCACCAGGTCCGTCCCGAAGGCCGTGAGGATGGCCAGGTAGAGCAGGCCGGTGGCCGCCATCACCGCCGAGTAGTAGCGCTCCCGCAGGGCGGCCCGGGTCACCCCCACCAGCACGATCGTCGTCACCGCGCAGGCCACCCAGAACCAGCCGAACGTCCCGCCGTAGCCGTCGTCGATGGTGCCGTTCAGCACCGACACCATCCCCACCGGCCACAGCAGCACGGCGATCTCCAGCGGCCAGATCAGGCCCGTCCACCGCACCATCTCCAGCAGCGGCCGGCGGGCCAGGCCCGGCTGCACCAGGTACCAGTGGCCGAGCAGCATGCCATCGGAGATCGAGCCCAGGAACGCCGCCCCGACCAGGACCCGGGCCACCGACAGCAGGGCAGGGTCGCCGGCGGCGATGCCGGCGGCGATCAGCCCGGGCAGGCCGAGCAGCGGCGCCACCAGGTCGAGGGCCGGCGGGAACTCGGGCACGTCCGGGTTCGGGCCGTCGGGCCGGCGGTCGATGCCGGTCATGGCGCTGACCCGGGCGGCCCGGGCCGCCACGCGCTCCCGCTCCCCGGCCACCCCCGCCTTCCGGCGCACGACCGACACCACCAGGGCCGCCCCCGCGGCCCCCGCCACGGCCAGGGCCGACACCTCCCGCACCGGCACCGGGTCGATCCAGACCCCGAGGGCGAAGGCCCCCAGCGCCATCAGCAGGTACACGCCGCGGACCAGCCAGCCGTAGCCGATCCCCACCTCGCGGCCCCGGGTCGTGACCCACAGGAAGAAGAGGCCGCCGACGCTCCACTGGAGCAGGACGGTGGCGGCGTCGAGGCGGATCATGGCCCATCCAGGGTAGGGACGCGCGAGGCCGCGCCGGAAACCCAGGTCAGGCGTCCACGACCGCCAGGGCGTGGTCGGCCCGGTTGAGCTCGTCGGGTCCGGCGTCGGCCGCGACCACGATGTCCTCCAGGCGCAGGCCGAAGCGGCCGGGGACGTAGATGCCCGGCTCGACCGAGAAGGCGTGCCCGGGGGCCAGCGGGGTGGCGTTGCCGGCGACGATGTAGGGGTCCTCGTGCTCCTCGACGCCGATGCCGTGGCCGGTGCGGTGGATGAAGCCGTCGCCGTAGCCGGCGGCGGCGATGATGCCCCGGGCCACGTCGTCGACCTGCTGGCAGGGCGTGCCGACCACGGCGGCGGCCACCGCGGCCCGCTGGGCCTCGTGGAGCACGGCGTAGGCCTCGGCCACCTCGGCCGGCGGCTCGCCCACGTGCACGCACCGGGTGATGTCGCTGCAGTAGCCCACGCCCTCGGCGTCGGGCATGGTGCCGCCGAAGTCGCACAGCACCACGTCGCCGGGGCCGATGACCCGCTCGCCGGCCTCGTGGTGGGGGCTGGCGGCGTGGGGGCCGGTGGCCACGATGGCGAAGTTCGTGTGCTGGTGGCCCTCGGCCACGATGCGGCGGGACAGGTCGGCGGAGACGTCGACCTCGCTGCGCCCCACCAGGGGGATCGCCCCGGCCTGGAGGTCGGCGGCGATGCGGTCGACGGCGGCCGCCGCCCGCCGCAGGGCCTCGACCTCCGCCGCGTCCTTGACCGCCCGCAGCGGGCCGGTCACGACGCTGCCCCGGATGAAGGCGGTGCCGGCCAGGGCGGCCTGGAGGTCGAGCACGAAGCGGGCCCAGGTGTGGTCGCCCACGCCCACCCGGCCGGCCGCGCCGACCAGGCCGGCCACGACGGCGACCGGGTCCTCGGTCTCGCCCCAGGGCCGCAGGCGGAAGACCTCGGGGCGCTCGACCACGCGGGGCGCCTCCAGCTCGGGCACGACCAGGGTGGCGTCGCCCTCCCGGGGCAGCACCAGCATGGTGAGCCGCTCGAGCGGCATGGCCGTGTAGCCGGTGAGGTAGGGCAGGTCGGGCCCGACCGACAGCAGGAGCACGTCGACCCCGGCGTCGGCCATGCGGTCCCGGGCCCGGGCGGCCCGTTCGGCGAGCATCGGCCCACTCTACGGGCGGGCCGCTCGGGTCACGGCTACGCCGATCGGCGCAGCCTCTAGCCGCCGAGCGTGCCCTCGGGGTCGAAGGCGATGTGGTCCAGCTCGCGCCCGGCGGCGTCCCGCAGGGACACGATCACGGTCCGGGCGCCGTCCCGCGGCAGCGCCAGCACCACGGCGCGGCCACCGCCGGGGCCGAGGGGCAGCGACGCCGCCGGGCGCACCCCGGGGTCGTCGGCCGTGGCCCGGGCCACGTCGGCGCCGACGACGCCGAACACGATCGTGTGCCGGTCGCTGCGGGCGACCATGCCCATCTGCACGAACGGCGTCCCGGGGTCGACAGCACCGCAGCCCGAGGCGGCGGCCACGCCGTTGAGGACCAGCGTGTAGCAGGGCTCCTCGTCGCCGGCGCCGTTCGGCCCGCGCTCGATCGCGTACCAGGCATCGTCGCCCGCATCGGCCAGGGTGACGGACCCGGCCGGCGCCGCCCGGCCGGACGTCACGACCCCGCGGGCGATGCGGGCCAGCTCGCCGTCGTCGAGGCCGCCGGCGACGAGGGCGCCGACCACACCGGGAGCGGCCCGCCACAGGACGACGTCCCGCTGGCTGCCGGCGGGCCGCCAGGCCCAGGCGACCGCCCCGCCGGCCAGGGCCAGCGGCCGCACGCCGACGCGGTCGGCGGGCGCGGGCAGCGGGTCGAGGACGCTGCGGTCCGAGGCCAGGTGGGTCAGAGTGAGCAGGCTCGGCAGGTCGGCCCGCACGCCGGACAGCTCCAGCGACCGCCCGCCGGCCGCGTAGGCCGTGCCCGCGGTCGGCGCGATCCCGGGCACCCAGCCGAGGGGCACCGCGCCGGCGGCCCAGTCGCCGGGCGACGCGCTCTCGGGCGCCATGCCCGCCTCCATCCGGTCGAGCACGGCCCGGGCGTCGGCCCGGGTCGCGTCGCCCCGCAGCACGGCCACGTAGCCGCGGCCGGCCCGCACCTCGGCCAGCGCGGGGGTGGCCGCGCCCCGGTCCCCCGCCACGTAGACGGCGGCCAGCTGCTGGGCGATCCAGTCGGCCTGGTGGGCGGCGACGGCGCCGCCGGCGCGGGGCGCGATCGTCGCGGCCAGCACCTCGGCACCGCCGTCGTGCGAGCGCATCCAGGCGCCCGCCAACTTCAGGCCGGCGACGTCGACCTGGCCGAACGACCGGCCGTGGTCGGCGAGGTCGGCCGGCAGCCACCCCGCCACCAACTGTGGCGCCGCCGGGTCGGTCGTGGCCGGCGGCGGCACGGCCGGGATGGTCACGCCCCCGCCGCCGCCGGCCCGGGCCATCACCCAGGGCACAGCGAGCAGCCCGGCCACCACCAGGGCGGCGGCCACCGCCAGCACGCGCCGGCGCCGGCCGCCGGTCCGGGCGGCCGTGAGGGAGATCACGGTCCCGGGCGCGGGCCGGGGCGCGGCCGTGGGGACGACGGTGGCGTCGGCCACGGCCCGCAGGGCCCGGATCACGGCCTCGGCCACCTCGGCGTCGTCGGGGC